>JAVEUJ010000119.1:0-7498 GCA_034005635.1 Kiritimatiellia bacterium
CGATCTGAATGGGATACACCGCAGGATCGGGCCAAGGCCGAGGATTTGATTGCCCGCCACGACTTGGGAGATGTGGTGGTCCACAAAGGATTGGTGCAGGAGATGGATGCCCTCTACCGGTCGATTGCGGTGGTGGCGGCTCCCTCCGAGCCGGTAGAGGCCCTGCCGCGCGTGGTGATGGAAGCGATGAGTTATGGCGTACCCGTGGTGGCCACACCGGTCAATGGCGTCCCCGAAATGGTTCAGGACGGTGAAACAGGCTTTCTCATCCCCGTGGGGGATATCGAGGCTCTCGCGGACCGTCTGGAGTGCCTCTTGCACGACCCCTTCTTGCGTGAGCAAATGGGCCGCGCCGGCCGCTGCCGCGCCGAGACACAGTTTGCCCCAGAACGCTTTCAGCGCGAAATGCTGGCGATATACCGCCGGGTGGTGGGAAATGACTGACACAAGGCACTTCTCCAGTACGGGCAGAGTCTCCGACTGCCGGAGGGGGGGAGCATGAACATCGGTTGGGACATGGTCGATATTCCGCCCATCAAAGACGGCACGTTCGAATTTATTTCTCGTTGGCTGCAAGCCGTGGCCACCTATCCGCAGGGGCATCATCATAGTTGCTATGCCAATGCCGCGTTCCGTCGCGCGCTCAGCCATCCCGCCCTGGACGCCATCGAGTGGCATCTTGCCGGGGATTGGACGGGACGTTATCAACTTCGTCGCGAGGGATTCTATCTGCAACACCGAAGGCAGATCCGCAAACAGATCGATGTTCTCGTGTCGGTTTATCGGCCACCCCTGGTCTGGAACGGGAAGTCCATCACGATCATTCTGGATTGCACCAAAGAACTTTTCCCGACGGTGCGCGGGGTGAAGAATCATCTGTTGGCCAGTCTTCGGGACTACGGCGCCCGCCGCGCAGGACGCTGGCTGGCGATTTCGGAATGGACCCGGCGCGATGCGGCCCGGCTGCGCGGATACGATCTGGCGCGAATCCGTTCCGCCGGTATTCCGTTAGCGGAACTCGCGGATGAACCGGGCGCGGGGCGCAACTCGTCGCTCTCGGTGCCCTTCGCGATTACGGGAAAATTCGCGTTCTACTGTTCCGCGATTTCTGCTCACAAAAACCATGTGCGGTTGATTCGTGCCTGGAAGAGGGCCTTTCCCAATCGCGAGGTGCAACTGGTGCTGGCGGGGCGCTTGTTGCCCCGCACCCAGTCCGAGATCATGCAGGCAATCCGGCGCGCCGAGGCGGAAGGCGTTGTTCGGGCGCTAGGGCTGGTGAGCGACGAGGACCGGGAGCGTCTTTATGCCGGTGCGGATTTTGTGGTCTACCCCAGCCTCTGCGAAGGATTCGGCATGCCCGTTCTGGAGGCGATGCGCTACGGCAAGCCCGTGTTGACATCGTCCGGTACCGCGACGGAAGAGGTTGGTGCAGACGCCGTGCTATTGTGTGATCCGAAAAACGAAGATGACATGGCAGCCAAACTCCGTCAGATCGCCGCCGACAAGGCTCTTCGCGAACGTCTCCAGGCGGCCATTCCCGGACGATTGGCGCGCTATTCACAGGAAAACGTGGCGCGCGAGTTGCACGCGGCAATCGACTATTTAACCGGATTACACTAAGGTAATGCCTATGCATGTAGCGACTCTTTATACATTATACGGGCGACGGGCCGGTGCCGAAATGTGCTTTGAAAAAACATTGGAAGCCATGCGAAACCTGCGCCCCGACAGTGTCTGGACGGTCTTTTGCAATCGCGAGGCTCAAGCCCAACTTGCCCAATTGTTCCCGGACTTGCAGACGACGTATGTGCCCTGGCTGGATTCGCAGTACAAAAAGGCGTTTTGGCTCGAATTTCTTTCTTCTGCCGCTTTAGCCGAAGCCAAGCCCGATCTTTTTTGGATTCCGAGCGGATGCAACAGTTTTCCGGGACGTTGGAAACATGTGCCGACCGTGACCACCTTCCACGATCTGGGCGAATACCACATTCCCGGGAAATACGATTTTGTGCGCACCGTTTTTCGTAAATATATCTGTATTCCGCGGGCGGTGCGGCGCTCGGCGGCCTTCACCGCGGTTTCGCAGTTTACCGCGGATGATCTGGCGAAGTTTATGGGGCTCCGCGACAGGGTTTCCGTGGTCTATAACGGTCCGTCGCCTCATGCCGTTGTTCCGGTCGACCACCCGGCAGAGCTGTTGCGCCGGGAGTTTGGCCTGGAGTCTGGCCGGTACCTGCTGGTGCCCGGGCGAACGGACTATGTGGGCAAGGGACTGGACCTGATCCTCGGGGCATACGACCGTCTCAAACAGGAGGTGTTCGCAGATGGCCTTCAGATCATACTTATCGGTCCGAAAGGCGATGGCCATGACCGGTTTCTCGAGCATCTTGACCGCCTGGATCCCGACCAGAAGACGTTGCGGTATCTTGGGCGAGTGGATGAAACAGCACTGGAATCCCTTTATCAAGAATGTCTTGCGACGGTTTTGCCGTCGCGGTTTGAGGGGTTTGGATTTCCGGTCCTAGAGGCGATGGACCGGGGGGCGCCCGTGCTGTGCTCCGATGCGGGGTCTTTGCCAGAGGTGGCCGGCGGTGGTGCGCTACTCTTCCGCTCGGAGAATGTGGACGACCTGTGTGACAAATTGCGGCAGATGGTGGCCGACCGCGAGCTGCGTGCTCGGCTCAGCCGCGAGGGCCGCGACCGCAGCCGCCGCTTTTTGTGGGAGGCCTGCGGGGCCGGCATGTTCGAGGTATTCGGGCAGGTGACGGGCACGACGCAATCCGCCGGAGTGGGGCACGACGCATGAGTCTGGCGTCACGCTTGTCGGCGTACAACCGCGAGCGGAAATGGCGCCTGTTCTTGCGCACAGTGCGGCCGGGTCCTGAAACCCGCGTGTTAGACGTGGGCTTCAACGAGCGGGAACATTCTGCCGTGGACAACTATATCGAACGGCGCTTCCCATGGCCTGCGAACCTGACGGCCCTGGGGCTGCACGAAGCCGTCGAGTTTCGCCAGCGCTATCCGCAAGTCCGGGTCGTTCGCTATGACGGTTCCATCTTTCCCTTCGCCGACAGCCTTCGACGTGGTTTGGTCCAATGCCGTGATCGAGCACGTGGGGGACTTTGATCGTCAGGTATTGTTTGTTCGGGAGATGGCCCGGGTCGGCCACCGGGTCTTTTTCAGCACGCCCAACCGTGGATTTCCAATAGAACTCCACACGCGCCTTCCATTGATTCACTGGCTGCCTAAGCCCGTCTGCGATCGCATTCTTCATCGCCTGGGCAAGGGCTTTGCCACCGGCGACTATATGCACCTGCTGACCCGGGGTGCCCTGCGCCGCGTTCTGCATGCCGCCGGCGTCACGCGCTACCGGGTCTTCGCCAACCGATTGGCCGGCTTGTCCTTGGATTTCGTGGCCTTCTGCGGGGCGGATTGAGCCCAGCGTTTGCGGGAGAAACTTGGCAAAGTCAGCCACATCCGGTTGATCCGGGTGCTGGAGCACGGTGGGGTCAGCCCTAATAATCGTGAATTTGGCAAATTTCCCATTCAAGGGTTGATCCCCAAGGACTGCGCACGGGGCAGAACCTGTAGCCCCGTGCTTGTACCAATCCGCTTCTTTTGCTATAGACCTCACAGCGTTGGAGACCCCGATATATGAACCCACAGGAAGAAATGACCTATTGCTACGGGGACCGGGTATCTGTCGCTGAATTATTCGACTTGTTAGGTCAGATGGAGGCCTGTGATGGTGATCGATTTCCAGCAAGGAAGGTTTTTCATGTGGCCTTGCGGAATAATGAAAAAGAACGGATGAGTCTGGACCACACGGTTGCGGTCACGGCTCGTCAGGCAGATGGCACCTTGATTGGGTATTTGCGGATACTGACGGATCATGCCTATATCTTTTATATTCTAGATGTGATGGTTGCTCCAGAATGGAGAAAGCACGGCATTGGAAAGCGTTTGATGCAAATGGCCGTTGATCAATGCAAGGCCCGGGGATTCATTAAAATATTCCTGACATCTATTCCCGGGACGGAGCCCTTTTATGAGCAATTCGGGTTTAAGGAGGGGATGTCGCCTGTGCTCACCTTGCGGGGTGAAGATTATGAGGACAGGGAGTCACCGTGAAGTCCTTTGCCTATCCGGGGAATATTGAAGCGGATATCCTCTCCATCGGGGCCGAGCAGATTCCCTACATGCGGACAGAGTGGTTTTCCCGCATGATGTTGGAATCCGAAGCGCTGTTACTGGAATTCTTGGATTGCCCCGGGGGAAGAATAATCCCCTACACGGCGTCTGGTACCGCCGCCATGGAATCGTGCGTGGCGTCTTTTGTTGTCGCAAGGAAGAAAGCGTTGGTGGTTAACGGCGGTACCTTTGGTGCCAGGTGGGGCGACTTATGCCGCTATTTTAACATCCCATGCGACGTATTTGATGTGGAGTTTGGCAAAGCGCCGGATTGGGGGCGCCTAATCACTAAAATCGAATCAGGCGACTATGATGTCCTGTTGATTCAGCATCACGAAACGTCCTCTGGATATCTGTATGACCTGAGCCGTTTGGCGGAGCCCTGCCAGGCTCATAATATCGCGCTGGTCGTGGATGCCATCAGTTCATTTTTAACAGACCCGCTGTCCATGCGTGAATTCAACATTGATGTGCTGATCCTCAGTTCTCAAAAAGGACTGGATTTGCCGCCGGGCCTGAGTTTTGTTGTCCTTTCAAAGCGTGCGATCGAGGAAAACAACTTTGCTGCCGGCGGCTACTACTATGACTGGGCAAGCAATTTACGCAACATGCAAAGAGGTCAAACGCCTTTCAGCCCAGCAACGCAACTGTTCCGTCAGCTCAACGCGCGGCTGAATAAAGTGAGGCAGACGGGGGTGGATAACACAATCAATGCAGTGAAGGTTCGTGCAGATGCATTTCGCGCGGCTTGTCAGGTGCACGGGTGGGAATTTTCGGCAGATGAAAAATCAAACTGTCTGACCGGGTTCTATCTGTCTCAACCCGTGAAGCCGCTAGTGACACAGTTGCAGGAAATGGAAATATACGTCATGCCCTGTCGGCATGAACACATGATCCGTGTGGCGCATACCGGTTGCTTGACCGTGGCGGATGAGTTGGAATTAGTAGAGGAAATTGCAAAATGGGAAAAGACGGTAAGCGAATAGTGTTCACATCCGGAAGCTGGGATATGCTTCACATTGGGCATTTGAATGTGCTGGAGCGGTCGCGAGCCTTGGGCGATATGTTAATCGTTGGTGTCAGTACCGATGAATTGATTAAGGAATATAAAGGCATGCCGCCGGTGATACCCTTTGATGAGCGCTTGCGACTGGTTCAAGCTCTTGGCTGTGTTGATATGGCGGTCAAACAAACTATTTTGACGGAAATCGCTCAGTTACAACAGTATAATGTCGACATCGTGACAATCGGGGATGACTGGAAAGATAAACATTTGGATGGTCTCGAATGGATGAAGGCTCAGCCGGGAAAAGAAGTGGTCTATTTGGAGTACACCCCGGGGGTTAGCACCACGAAAATCAAAAAGAATATTATCCAAAATGCCTATGAAATTATTTTTTCTGAACTTTCGCGTGAAATCAAGCACATGGAAGCTTGGAAGCAGAAGCAGTAATCCGGATTTGGGCGAAAGACGTCATGATGGCAGTGGTATGGTTGGGGCATAAGGGGGAAGGGGTGTGAACTGGAAATCCTATGTGGCCTGGTTGTTAAGTGCACTGATGCCCAAACGTAACACGGCAGTAGTGCATACATGGCCTTCCTTTGATGACACGGCACGGGCTTTAGTGCCGGAATTGGCCAAAAGTTCAGTGACACGAGTGTATTATCTGGCGGCCTCATCTGCGGTAGCGGGAAAAATACCAGCTTGGGGAGAAAACGTTACGGTGTTGCCCAAGCGCTCATGGCGGGCATTTTGGGCCTTTGTTACCAGTCGCTACGTGCTTACCACTCATCAATGCTTTACTAGCAAATTTCCGCATCGTGTCGAGTCGATCAATTTATGGCATGGCATGCCTCTCAAACGCCTCGGATGGATGTCCAGGAAACGGGTGAATCTTCCGCACTTCAAGATTGATCTGGCCACATCGGAGTTCTGGCGGCCGATTGTGCAACAATGTATGCGCCCGTGGGGCGGCGTGCTCGTGAATGGCCTGCCGCGTTGCGACCGTTTTGCCGCTCGTGGCCGGGCGGGGGTTTGCCGGCAATTGGGCGGTGAAGCCGCGACTTGCCGGAAACTGTTTGTTTGGCTGGCGACCTACCGCCAAGCGGTGCGCGGGGATCCCGAAAACGATGGGACTGATTTTCAAAACGAGGTCCAGTTGCCAGAATTCGATGCCGATGGCTTTGAACAGTGGCTGGCAGTGCGCAACCTGGTGTGCGTGATCAAGCCACATCCGCTCGGGCCTCGGCCCAACTTGCGGACGGCGGGTCATTTGCGCATCCTGGATGATGCCGCGTTGGGCGAGCATGGACTGACTTTGTACGAGCTGCTGGGCGGCTCAGATGTCTTGCTGACGGATTTATCCAGCGTCTATTTTGATTATTTGCGTTTGGATCGTCCCGTCATCCATGCCTTTGCCGACCGCAAAGCGTACCAGGATAGCCGGGGCTTCACGTTCAATTGGACGGATGACTTTCTGGCGGGTCCGATGGTGATGGACATGTCTGGGGTGGAGCGAGCTTTGGAAGATGTCGTAGCAGGTCGCGATACCCATGCGGCCGAGCGTGCCAGATTGCGCGAGTTATTTCATGCTGATCCGGACTCGCCGGCCACGCCAGCCCTGTTGGCACAACTAGGGCTGGAACCCGTTGCGAAATAAGTACCCTGGTTGCCCGCGAGGTGTCGAGGACGGCGTCACACAGGACGACACGACTGCCTGTTTTCCCAGGTCGATTTTGGCACCTGGCGGGGGGTGGTGGATGCGGTTCGTCAGCCGCGGGTAAAGGCACTGAAGGCGGCCCATTGCCAGTTCCCAAAGGTGCAGACGGAGTCGGTGTGGCATCGGGGGGACATGACTTGTAAATTCAAGATTCAAGGGCTGACCCCAGTTGCTCTTGCCGATTGCGTGCGGGGGCGGGGTTGGGTAGGATGGGGTCGCTATGAACCAACCGAAGACAATCACGATCGTGGTGCCGTTTCTGAACGAGAAGGACAATCTGCCGGTGCTGCTGGAGCGGGTGCAGGGGGTGTTCGCGGCACGGGAAGAGGACTGGGAACTGCTGCTGGTGGATGACGGCAGCACCGATGGCTCCGCCGAGTGGGCCCTGCTACAGGCCCGGCAGAATTCTCATGTGCGGGTGCTGAGGCTCTCGCGCAATTTCGGACACCAGTTGGCCATCACGGCCGGGCTAGATCGGGCGGAGGGCGATGCGGTGGTGGTCATGGATGCCGATCTGCAGGACCCGCCGGAGACCATCGGCCCGATGATCGACAAGTGGCGCGAGGGTTATGAGGTGGTCTATGCCATTC
>JAVEUJ010000120.1:0-7490 GCA_034005635.1 Kiritimatiellia bacterium
CTCCGCGGGCGTGTCAAAATAGATTTCCACCACGGCCCGTTTTCCGTGGGGCGCCTCGAGACTAACCGGTTCGCGCGCCCAGTGCTCCCGCACCCAGTCGCACAAGGCCTCGGCCTCATCCCGCTCCACCACGACTTCCAACCGTCCGCATGTGTTCATGCCCGCACGATAACGATTGCCCATCCGAACACAAGCGGGAAGCCGCTTCCAAGTTAGAATGAATTTGAACTCACGAACTCATGAATTGTCGGAAACCAGCCGGGTTCTCACGGAGGCTCCGCCACAGCGGACAGGCTGTCCCTCCGGAAATCTTATTTGTGTCCATTCGTGTCCATCCGTGGTTGCCCCCCCTCCCTTCCTCCTTCGCGCCTTGGCATGTGTCCGGCTGATTGATCTGTTCATGAGTTCTTGAGTTCAGATTCAGTTTCCTCTTTGTCCTCCTTTTCTCAATCTGTGAAATCGGTGTAATCCGTGGTGGCTTTAATCCCTTTGGTTGCGGCTATGCCGCGCCGTGGTTATCTTATCTTCTTTGATTGCGGCCATGCCGCGCTGTGAAATTCGCGTCCTCCGTAGCTGGGTTGAATGCGGACAGGGCGGAGCCCCCGCCACGGCGTGGCAAGCTGCCCCTCCGGGATCGGGGATGAGTCTAACAACTCACGACTCTCCACTCACTACTCACTACTCACCCTTCTTTCCCCTTTGCATCTTCGCGTCTTGGCGTGAGTCCGGTCGCGCCCGGAACGCGGCTTGTCAGGGTACTGCCCTCCCGGTATACTGGACCCTATTGATTATCATGCGCACGTGATTCGGCCACCCTTCGCGGCCAGTGACAACGGAGACACCCCATGATCTTACGCCATCTTTTGCTGCCTGAAATCCTTGAACTCCTCCACGCCGGCCGTCTGAACGAACTGCGCGACTTCCTGACTCAGCAACCCGCCCCCGAAATTGCTGAATTACTAACCACTCTGGCCGATCAGGATCGCGTCCTGCTCTTCCGCGTCCTGCCGCGCCATCTGGCCGATGACGTTTTTTCGCTGCTGGAGCCCCCGTTCCAGAATCTCTTGCTTGAAGAAATGGCCCAGGAGGAAGTCCGCCAAGTACTCGCCGGCCTGCCTCCAGATGACCGAACGGCTCTCTTCGAGGAACTGCCCGCGCGCGTCACCCAGGGTCTGCTCGGGCTCTTGAGCGAACAGGACCGCAAGAAGGCCCTGACCCTGCTGAGCTATCCCGACAGCAGTGTGGGCCGCCTGATGACCGACCGCTATGTCAAGGTGCGCCCCGAGTGGTCGGTGGCCCAGGCCCTCGAGCATTTACGCAAAACCGGCGTCGACTCCGAAACGATGACGATGATCTATATCACCGACCAAACGGGGCGTCTGACGCACGAGTTGCGCCTGCACCGCCTCCTGCTGGCGGACCCAGCGGCGCGGGTTGCGGATCTGCTGGAGGGTCATGTGGTCTTCCTGCACTCGCTTCAGAAGCAGGAAGAGGCCGTCCATATCTTCCAAAAGTACGACCTCTACGCGCTCCCGGTGGTCGATAGTGACGGGATCATGTTGGGAATCGTCACGGTCGACGATATTTTGGATGTCGCCGAAGAAGAGGCCACGGAGGACTTTCACAAACTGGCGACAGTCCAGCCGCTGCACGTCAGCCTCAAAAATGCCACCGCTGGCCTGCTCGTCCGCAAGCGCATCGGCTGGCTGCTGGCCTTGGTCTTTGTCAACATGTTCACCGGCATGGGCATCAAACTCTTTGATGCCACCATCACCAAGCTGGTTGTGCTGGTTGCATTTCTGCCGTTGCTGATTGATAGCGGCGGTAATGCGGGCGCACAAACCGCCACCCTTGTGGTACGGGCCATCGCCACCGGTGAAATCCACACGGGCGACTGGTGGCATCTGTTCCTGAAGGAAGTAGCCGTCAGCGTCAGCATCGGCGTGGTCATGGCCGTGGCCGCCTTTTTTCTCGGCTGGCTCCTCGGCACCGTCCAAGTGGGCATCATTGTCGCACTCAGCATGGTCCCCATCGTGGTCGCCGGCAGCCTGACCGGAATCCTGCTACCCATGGCCCTGAACTACTTTAAGCTCGATCCCGCTACCGCCAGCGTACCGCTGATCACCTCCGTCGCAGATATCCTCGGCGTCATGATCTACTTCTCCATCGCCACGGCCATTATAGGGTGAGTGGATGGATCCCTCAGAACCAGTCGGCGCCCGGATGGAATTTCCTTAAGGATTGATTCGCCCCCTAGCCACCGCTAGGATGAAGTGCTGGAATCTCGACCATGGCTGAAACCGATATCCTAATTGAAGCGGACCAAGTGACGCGGCACTTTCCGGGCGGTGACGCCCTCAGTAGCGTTTCCTTCCAAGTTCGGCGCGGAGAAATCATGGCCCTGCTGGGCCCAAATGGCTCGGGAAAAACCACCGCCTTGCGTATCTTGGCTGGATTTTTAGCACCAACCTCGGGCCGCGTACGCGTGGACGGGTATGATCTTGTTTTCCAGTCACTGGAGGCCCGCCGCCGCATCGGCTATTTGCCAGAATCGGCGCCGCTCCATCTGGACATGCGTGTCGAGGAATACCTGACCTTTCGCGGACGCCTCCACGGGTTGCGAGGTGCCCGACTGACCGCCCGTTTGCGCAATACCCTGGACCGCTGTGGATTGGGCGAGGTGTCGCGCCGGACACTGGCCTCGCTGTCGCGCGGGTTCCGCCAGCGTACGGCACTCGCCGACTGTCTCCTGCACGAACCCGACGTCCTGCTGTTGGATGAGCCCATGACCGGCCTGGACCCGACCCAGGTTCAGGCCACGCAGGATATCTTGCGGGAAACCGCCCATCAGGGCGCTGTAGTGTTTTCCACTCATGTGCTGACCGAAGCCGAACAGGTGAGTCACCAGGCGCTCATCCTGAATGCCGGCCGGGTGGCCGCCCACGACTCGCCGGCCCGCCTGGCACGCACCGCCGCCCGGCTGCGCGTGGAATTGTTTGCCCCCGCCGAACGTCTGGCCCACGCCCTGGAGGCCCTCCCCGGCGCCCACGACATCCGCCTGCATGCCCTGTCCGATGGTTGGACTGATGTGTCCATCCGCACGGGCCAGGACGATCTCTCCGACGCCCTCCGCGATCTGGCCCAGCAAGAGCAGTGGCCCCTGCGCGGACTGCGGCGCGATGCCAAGGGATTTGCCGATACGTATTTGCGCCTGACTACCTTACCGCCCCGAATTCAGAACCCCTTGCCACGGAAATCCTCATGAAGGCTTTTTTCCCGCTGTGGCAACGTGAGGTTCAGGGATTTTTCTTCAGCTCCCTGGGATATGTGGTGGGTACGTTTTTTCTATTGATCACCGGTGCCAACTTTTGGTTGCTGGCCGCCCAATTGGCTCATAGTACGGCTGACGGCGGGTTGGCGGGCGTATTTTTTGGCTCCCCGGGATATTGGCTGGCCTTGCTGGTTGTCGCTCCTTTGTTGACCATGCGCTCATTTGCAGAAGAACGCCGGAGCGGCACGCTGGAGACGCTGATGACCGCGCCAGTCACCGAGACCGAAGTCGTGCTGGCCAAATTTACCGGGGCCTATAGCGTCTTTGTCCTGCTGTGGCTGCCGACCGCGGCCTATGCCTGTTTGTTAAAATGGTGCGGGGCTCAATTGCCCCCGCTGGATTGGGCTGCCATGGCCACGGGCTATTTGGGCACGGCATTGCTGGGGGCGTCGTTTCTGGCGCTGGGCCTGCTCTGTTCCATGCTGGCGCGGCATCAAATGACGGCCGCAATGGGATGCCTAGCCTTGCTAGGAGTGCTGCTCCTGTTCGGAAACTGGGCCCTGCCCGCGCATTTGGATCAACTCCGTCCGCTGGTACCCTTGTACTCTGCGGCCCGGCACATGACGGACTTCCGGGTGGGCGTGGTCGACACCCGCGCGGTGGTGTGGCATCTAAGCGCCACCGTCCTGCTGCTCTTCGCGGCGATCCAAATCCTGGAGGCGCGGCGGTTGCGGTAAATCCCATGAGTCGTACCACCAGCCCATTGTCTATGTCCCGCCGCATCTATCGCTTGGCCTGTCGACTCAATATGCTCAGCATCCTCCTGCTGGCCGGCATCATCTTTGTGATGGTTAACTTGCTGTCCGCGCGCTTCTACCATCGCGGGCACTGGAATCTCGCCCCGCAGGGGCGCCTCTCCTCCCGAACGCTCCAAGTCCTCGACTCCATTCAAGAGGATATCCAAATTTCGGTTCTCCTGCGTCCCACGCACGAGGCCTATCAACGTACCGCCGCTCTACTCCGGGAATATGCGGCGGCCAGCGATAAGGTGGCCCTCCACTGGATCGACCCCGACCGCCAACTGGCCGAGGCCGAACAGGTGATGCGCCGCTACCGTTTGGCGGAGGGTGAGGCCATCGTTTTTGATCTCGGCGGCCGTCACCAAGCTGTTCCAGCCAACGATCTGGTCGAATATGGTTATCCGGGCGACATCGCCCCCTCCCCATTCCGCGCCTTTCGCGGCGAACAACTCTTCAGCAGTGCCATCTACTCCCTCGCCCACTCCCTGCGGCCTACCGTCTTTTTCATCCAGGGACACGGCGAACGCTCGCCCCTGGATTATGACCGACGCAGCGGGTATTCGCGCGTGGCCACCCTCTTGCGCGAAGCCAACTTGGAGGTGGACATCCTCAATCTCGGCGAGGCCAAAAGCATTCCTTCCCATTGCGCCCTCATGATCATTGCTGGCCCCATCCGCGAATTGGCGCCTTTCGAAATTGCCTTAATCCGCGATTATCTCGACCGCAAGGGACGACTGCTGGCATTGCTTGATGCCCGAATCCGCACGGGGCTGGAACCGCTGCTGCAAAACTGGGGGGTTCACTTGGGTGATGACATCGTGGTGGACGAAACTCGCACCCTCACTGGACGCGAACTCTATACCACCGTCTATGACGACCACCCCATCACCCGCCCGCTTCACAACTTGGCCTCCGTTCTCTATCTGCCTCGGTCGGTGCGGCCTACCCCGGGTTCTCGGGGTGGCGATAAACCCGTCCTGTCCCCGTTAATTGCCTCTTCCGCCAAGGGCTGGGCGGAATTGAATCCCGACGAGGCATCGCCGCAGTTTGACGCGGCGGTAGATATTGCCGGCCCGGTGCCGGTGGCCTTGGCCATCGAACGCGGACCCGTTCCAGGGGTGCATGTTCAAATCCGGCCCACGCGCCTAGTGGTGGTTGGCGATTCCACCTTTATTACCAATGGCGGTCTGATGGGGGCCAATGCTGATTTTTTTCTGAATTGCGTCAATTGGCTGCTTGATCGTGAGGATATGCTGGCCATTTCACCGGCGGCCATGGACGACTTCCGGGTGGTCATGGATGCCCGGCGATTGCATCAACTCTTCGCGGTCGTCGTGGTGGGGCTGCCCAGCCTGGTGGCCGTGTTAGGCCTGATCGTGGCTTGGCGACGGAGACGCTGATATGAATCTACGCCTAACGGCCATCCTCGCCTCCATCGCCCTCCTGCTGGGGCTGGCGGTTGCCTTTTGGGGCCGGGATGATGCCCGCATCCGCTCCCGCTATGAAAATGCCCGGCGAGCCTTTCGCTTCGATGCCCCGCGGATCGAACGACTGCTGATCCAGACCGGGGACCTCGACCTGGAGTGCCAGCGGCGGCAGGACCAATGGCGGTTGACCCGCCCCGTGGAGGCCCGCGCGGATGCCGTCGCCATCGAACGACTGCTCGGGGGCCTGCAAGACCTGTCCCGCGGCGATATTATTTTACCCCCGCGCCACTCCCCAGACCCGTATGGCCCTTATGGCCTAGATACTCCGCGCATCCGCCTAGCCCTAGTAGAAGGGGGGGCCACTAACCAAATTTTGATCGGACGCCGCACCCCGTTGGGCGATGGCGTCTATGTTCGCCAAGCCGAACAGGCGGCGATTGCCCGGCTGCATGCCAATCTGCTCGACCTCTTGCCCACTAGTGTCGAGGCCATGCGGGATCGCTCGTTACTAAACGGGGAAGCGGCGGCCATCGACCGCCTGGATATCCGTACGCCGACGGGATTCATTCAACTCGCACGCGATGGGGACGGAACTTGGCGGATGTTCCAACCGGTTACCGCTCGCGCGGACTCCACGGCAATTGCCGCCCTCATTGACAACCTGCTGGCCGGCCACATCGTCCAGTTTGTGCAGGATGGGGTGAGCGATCTCGCGCCCTATGGACTCGATAACCACGGCGCGGTCACCGTGGTGCTCAATAGCGACTCGCACAATGGCACCCAGATGCTGGCCCTGGGCGACCCGCTGCCCAATGCGCCTACGCTGGTTTATGCACGGCTCCAGGCCGAACCGTCGGTCTATGCCGTCCCAGCCGAACTGCGTGCCTTTTTGGATATCCGTCCCGACGATCTGCGCGACCGTCGCCTGCCGAACCTCACCCCCCAGGCCGTTCAGCACTTTCGCATCGCCGATGGTGAATCCTGCCTGGAATTCACCCGGGACGAAGCTGGCCAGTGGCTCATGGTTGCCCCCTTTCAAACGCCCGCTGATCATGACGCCGTGGACGCTTTATTACAGTCCTGGGGCGATATCCGGATTATCGCATTTGAATCCCCCCCCCTCACCAACCCCCCGCTCCTCTCACGCTCCCTCTCGATCGACATGCGCGATGCCCGCCAGCCTCCCCTGGGATTGCAGATGGGCCGGCATCCGCAAAACACCAATCAATTTCGCCTAGTGATGGATGACGATCCACTCGTGGCCATTGCGTCGCCTCCGCGGATGATCGATTTGCCGCTCGACCCATTTTTGTATCGCTCCCGGGAAGTCCTGTCGATCCCCCCCGGCGATATGGAAGCAATCACCATCCGCACCTCCGATCAATCATTGACATTTGCACGCCAGCCAGCCACCAGCGAGTGGGCTCCGGATGCGCCATGGATGGAACGCGTGCGCTCGCAATTAGCGCCATTGCGCGCACAGTCAATTTTCGCAAGCCATGACATCGGCGGCATGGGATTTGATGCCCCCTATCTCTCCTTGACAGTGCGTTTGCGTGGGCAAACTGGATTGGCAGCCACGCTGCTAGTGGGCGCTGAGACAACCCCCGGCGGCCCACGCTGGGCCACACTCCGTGGCCGTGATTTTGTATTCGCACTCGCCCCGGAAGTGGTCGCGGCCCTCTACCCGCCCGCAGCAGCAACACCCGAATGAAAACCATCCGTCTCCATGTTGATGCCCATGCCCACATTTATCCCGGGCATGATCTCTCTCGCCTCTTGCTGGCGGCTCTGGATCACATGCCCCGAATCGCCCCATCCGACTTGCGGGTGCTCGTGCTGGCTGAGCGCGCCGACTGCTCCTTTTTCCAGGCCCTCGCCCAAGATGAAATTCAACTGCCCGATGACCGCTGGCGCATCGTTGCCTGGGATCCCGATGGCGGTGTCAAAATTCGCCATCTGCCGGATCACCGCGACCTGTGGATTTTGGCC
>JAVEUJ010000121.1:0-7438 GCA_034005635.1 Kiritimatiellia bacterium
CGAATCGAATCGCCCGAACTCCTCGCCGCATGAGAAATCGTCCAAATCTTGGTTCCCGACTTTTGTCGGCGGCGTCATTATTGGCTTGTGCCCTGTGGCGTGGACCTTGCGATCCGCACTGATTTAAGGCGTATAGCGCCGAAGTCGAATCATCTTGGCCCCACCCCAACGGCCAGCCGGCGCGGCATAGCTGAGATCCCTCGGCAAGCTCGGGATGACAATCCGGGGGACACGTTCATCCCGTTTTCAAATTTCCAGATTGGGTTTCCTTCTGTGAAATCCCCACGGGCGGGGAAGCGCGAAATCCGCAGCTTGATCTCTAGCTTTTCCGCTCCCTATCCCGGACAGCACGGAGGTAGTCCCTCCAGAAATATTATTTGTCCTCTGTGGTTAAACCGGCTTTCTTCCTCTTTTCCTGCTGTTGCCTGCTTTCCTGCTCAATCTCCCCTCCTCTCCCACCCCTCCCCATCGGTGTTCATCTGTGTTCATCTGTGGTTATATGATCTTCTTTGGTTGCGGCTATGCCGCGCTGTGGTCTCTCGTCTACCGTCCTGCACAGCCTCTGATACAGCCCCATCAACTTTTCGGCGCTGGCGGGCCAGGTATGACGTTCGAGGACCTGTTGGCGGCCGGTGGCGCCCATGCGCTGACGCAGGGCGGGATTTTCAGCCAGTTTTTTCAGGCCTGCGGCGAAAGCTTCGGCATCCCCCACGGGTACGACCATGCCGGCGCCATCCGCCACCAGTCGCGGCACCCAAGCGCAATCCGTCGTCAAGACCGGGAGACCCGTGGCCATCGCTTCGATGGCCGCAAAGCAGAACGACTCGTAGTCGCTGGAAATAACCTTTATGTCGGCAGCAGCATAGACAGCGGGCAAGTCGCTGAACGGCACCTCGCCAAGAAACAAGACCCGGTCAGCGATCTCCAACTCGATGGCCTGCTGCTGCGTCCGCTCCTGCAGCGGCCCGCTGCCAGCCAGCACCAGCCACGAGGTGGGATGGTCCTGCGCAAAACGAGCAAAGGCCTGCAGCAGCATGGCGTGATTTTTGAAGGCTTGGAACCGCGCCACATAGAGCGCCACGAAGTCGTCCCGGCCGATACCGTATTGCTGCCGGAAATATGATACTTGGGGCCGGAACCGGTCTGCATCCACTGCATTTGGAATATTTTCCACGTCCAAACCCAAATCGCGCAGTTTTTGGATGCTGGTGCCGCTGGCGATCAAGGCATCCGCCAATTTCACGCCACCGCGAGGATCGTAGTAATTGGGAGCTGTCAGGCGCATCACCACCGGGACTTTCACGCCGCGTTGCTTGAGCCAAACCACCAGATTGGGCAATTCACACACTTGGATCACATCGAATTCGGCCGCGTGGCGCGCCACCCAACGGGCGGCCCGCCATTCAAAAAGACCAAATTCCGCTTGCCGGACCCGCCAGCCACCCTTCACCTTGTCCCAGGGGAACGTCTTTAGCCAGGGTGTATGCAGCACCACCGCCCCCTCCAGCGGCATCGGCGGCGGCCCGAAGAGCGGCGCACCGCTCAAAAACGTGACCTTCATCCCGGCCTGCGCCAAATGGCGGGAGATTTCCAAATCAAACGTCTCCCCCCCGCCCCGCTCCAGACAGGCCATGCGGTTGACGAACAGTATGCGCAGCGGCTTGGATTGTTTGCTTTCCATGGGAGCTAATATATCACGTCGCCGCGGCAGAAGCGGAATCTTTTCCGTCGCGTTCGCGGGTCCAGTCGCGATGGCTGTGGTGGGCGTAGTGGTGCATGACGCGGTCAAACTGGGCCATGGTGGCATCGTTGCGGTCGCCGCCGAAGAACGAGACCACGGCCACCCCGAGGGCACCGGCGGCAAATCCGGGCACCAGTTCATAGAGTCCGGTGTGGCCCATGAAATTTTTCCACAGGATGACGGTAGCACCACCCAGCAGCATCCCCGCCAAGGCGCCCGCCCTGGTTGTGCGGCGCACAAACAGCGCCGCCAGAATCACGGGGCCGAAGGCGGCACCGAAGCCCGCCCAGGCGTAGGAGACCAGTCCGAACACGGAGGCATCCGGATCGCGGGCCATGAAATAGGCCACGGCGGCGATTAGCATCACTGCGCTGCGCGACACCCACAGCAGTTCGCGGTCGCCGGCCTGCTTGCGAAACAGCGCGTGGTAGACGTCGCCGGACAGCGCCGAGGCGGCGACCAGCAACTGACTGTCGGCGGTGGACATGATGGCGGCGAGAATGGCGGAAAGCAGCAGCCCCGCCAGGAACGGCGGGAACAGCACCCGCACCATTTCCATGAATATGCGTTCGCCATCGGCTAGTCCGGGCACGAACGCCGCCCCGACGCACCCGATCAGCAGGGACGCCGACAGCGCAATCACCACCCACACCATCGCAATCCGCCGCGCCTGCACCACCTCGCCTGGATGGCGGATGGCCATGAAGCGCACTAGGATATGCGGCATCCCGCAATAACCCAGCCCCCATCCCAGAGTCGAGAGCAGCGCCACCACGCCCACGCTCTTCACGCCGTCGGCATAGGTGAGCAAGTTGAACATCTGCGCTTTGTCCGCGGCGGCCAACGCCGTGTGCATCGGGGCCACGCCTCCCAGCCGGTGAATGCCGACCGCCGGTACGATCACAATGGCCGCCAGCATCAGCATGCCCTGGAACAGGTCCGTCCAGCACACCGCCATGAACCCGCCCAAAAATGTGTAAGTCAAAATCACCCCGACCCCCAGCAAAAGCGACGCTTGATAGGACAGACCAAAAACTGTGTTGAACAGCTTGGCCCCGGCCACAAACCCCGACGCGGTATAAATCAAAAAGAAAACCAGAATGATGAGCGAGGACATCATGCGCAACACATGAGTGCGGTCTTGAAATCGATTCTCGAAAAAATCGGGAATCGTGATGGCGTTGCCGGCCATGTGGGTGTAGTGGCGCAGGCGCAAGGCCACATAGCGCCAGTTGAGCCAGGTGCCCACGCCCAGCCCCACGGCAATCCACAGGGAATCGGCCAGCCCGGCGGCATAGGCCGCACCGGGCAGCCCCAGCAGCAGCCAACCGCTCATGTCAGAGGCTTGCGCAGAAATGGCGGTGACCCACTTGTTCAGTTTCCGGCCACCCAGATAATAATCGGACAGGGTGTGCGAACGAAAGAAAAACCAAACGCCCACGCCCATCATGCCCAGCAGATAGATCGTAAATGCAATGGTAATCCATGTTTGACTGGTCATGCTTTAAAACCTCCGGTGGCGGCAAAGGTGCTGATCTTGCATATTGGCCGGACAATGAAAAGCGAGAAAACCCACTGTCCGCGCTCAGTCCCGCCACCGCTCTCGCAGAAAATACTTCCGCTGGAATCATGCCCAACGCGGCGCATCTGCGCATCGTTGTAGAATCCCGGCTCACGCCGCCACGGCGGACAAGCCGGAGGGTTCGCCCTACCCTGATCTGGCCCTTGGTGTTAGGTGGGGCGAGGCACCTCTGCCAAGCCGGGTTTCTAACCGGGATTATTCAGGCTAACCATCCCCGGGGCAAGCCCGGGGGATTTCCCCAATCCTGCGCAATTCTGTAATTGCCACTCCGTTCGCGCCGCTCACTAGTCTAAACTGATATCGGCTGTTCACCCCTTTCCCGATCAGACGCACCCCTATTCTTTGGGCACATCCCAATTTCGTTGACGAATGGAGCTCACGGGTTTACCTGTTCAGCCTGAAGGCTGTACTACAAACACCGCCCCGTTTGTAGTCCACGCTTCAGCGTGCAACTGACCATTGTTTCAACGAGTAGACGATGGAAGTCAATGAAACGGGGATGCGCCCCCTATTCTTTTCGGGGTGTTTTTGGGGGTTGAGTGCCGGGGCAGTGCAGGCTATAGTTACAAACAGTGTAAGTTCAACTGCTACCAAAGGCAGGGATTTAAGGAGTAAGCCGTATGACGGATAACAAGCAGGCCTTGCCTGGACACGAAACCCAATCCAACGAGATGAACTGCCCCAGTTGCGGGCGTTTTGTCGGCACAGTGACCAAATGCCCCTATTGCGGAGCGAAGGTCGAAAAACGCATCAGCCTGATGGCCACCCGCTGGGCCGCCGTTCTCTTGGCGACCATTGGCTTGTTTTTACTGTGGTGGATGGCGGTCAAACGCGAGATCCCTGTCGTTAAATTGGACGCGGTCCAGCCCACCATGAATTTCGCTCAAATTCGTATTGAGGGCACGGTCAAAACCGATGCGCGGCCTTTCCGAACCGGCATGGGCATGAGCTTCAACGTCTCTGACGACACCGGCTCGATCATCGTATTTATCAGCAAGAAGCAGATGGACGAGATGATCGAGCAGAATCTAGTGCCCAAGGCTGGCGACAGTGTTAGTTTCGTGGGGGCCCTGAACGTGTCTGATGACCAGATGTCCATGCGCCTCCTGAGCCTGAAAGGGTTCGTCCTGACGCGAGCCGTTGCGGAGTCCACGCGGCTGGCTGACATCACCCAAGCTCTCAAAGGTTCTGCGCTGACCATTGCCGGCAAGGTCACCAAATTGGAAATACCCCCAGCCGATTCTAAACGGCCCTACGCCTTGCATCTTCAGGACGACTCCGGCCAGCAGGTCGTCAATTTCTGGCAAACGGAATATGACCAGATCGAAAATCCCGACTCGCTGCTGGGTGCTCATGTGCGCCTGCGCGTTTCCGTGGCCACCTATCAGGATAAAGTGCAGCTCAAACTGGGCTCAGGTCAGGACCTGGAAATCCTCGATGGCCCGCCCGCCGCCGTTGACACCCTTAGCCCCGCCCAAAAAGCGGCCAAAACCTATCGGAAAGAAGCCCCAGCCCGCGATTTTTCACGCGGCCGGGCAGCATCCGCCGATGCCCTATCCATCACCGACATCACTCCCGACCAAAAGGGCCATACTGTCCGAGTCCGCGGCCGCGTTGCATCCGTTACCCCCCCGCAACCTGACACCAAGCAGCCTTTTGCGGTGATTCTCCGCGATGGCGAGGCATCCCTGCGCGTGACTTACTGGCCTAATGTCGACGAGCTGATTGCCGACAAGCCCATGCCCGGGGCGACCTTTGAAATGGAAGGAGTCGTCGACGTTTACCGCGACCGCCCGCAATTGATGGTCGAAAGCGGCTACAAGGTGCGGCAGGTGGAAGCGGCATCCGCCTCGGCAGAAGCCCCCGCGCCCGTGGCTATCTCCTCCATCTCGGCGGCAGACAAGGGACAAATTCGCACTGTTGAAGGGTCGCTTGGCGTACCGCGCGACCTCGGCAAGGGCACCGCTTATACCCTCACCGACGACAGTGGCGCTATCGACTTGATTCTGTGGCACTCCACCGTCCCGGCTACAGTCCGCGACCCGCTGGCTGAAGGCCAGAAAGTGTCGGCCACTGGCACCATTGGTGAATACGAGGGAAAATTGCAACTTAAGGCCAACTCCGGCGAGTCGGTACAGATTCTTCGCTGACCGGAAGGGAACCACGATATGTCCGATTTTTGGATCATTCTCATATCCGTCAGTACTGGAACGGTGCTGATGAGCGTGCTGTCCTGTCTGCCCGGACTGCATGTCTACAATGTAATGGGCGCACTGGTTCTGGGAATTATTTCTCTGGAAGGCACTCGTTTTGCCATCCCTCTTGAGGTCTACCTGCCGGCCTTCACTGGTATGATCGTCAGTTGGTCCATGATCAATACCATCCCCGCCGTCCTGCTGGGCACCCCCGACGAATCGGCCTTGTTTACCGTGATGCCGGGCCAAAAATACTTGATGGCAGGCCGCGGATTCGAGGGCACTATGGTTACCGCCGTCGGCGGCTTGGCCGGCGCATTCTTCATTGTCTGCGTCATGGCCCCGCTGGCCCCGCGCTATCTGCCGGTCTCCCAACAGGTGCTCAAGGGCCACATGCACTGGATACTGTGGATCATCATCACCTTCATGTTGATGTCCGAATGGCCCAAGGGCGGCAACCGCGGGCCCGCCGGCTGGGCCAAATTTTTCGATGCCTGGAAGACCCTGATCGTTGGATTGTTCACCTTCCTGCTCTCCGGGCTGCTGGGGTTCATCATCCTGACCCGTTCACCGATCAGCCATGAGGTCGCCTTTCAAAACATCATGCCTGCGTTTGTGGGCCTGTTCGCCATTCCCTGGTGCCTGCTGAACATGATTTCCGCGGCCAGCGTTCCTCCCCAGCGCACGACCAAAAGCCTGGCGATCAATGGCGATGTCATCCTGCGCTCGGTCTGGTCTGGCAGTCTCGGTGGCGGCATTGCGGCCTATCTTCCGATCGTGACCGGCGGCGTGGGAGGTATGTTGGCGGGCCATGCCACTGCCCAGCGCGATGAACGCGTCTTCATCATGAGCCAGGGCGTTTCGAAATTCATCTATTATGTCGGCGCCTTCATGTTGCTGTTCGTCCCGGGGTTGAACCTGTCCCGTGGCGGCGGTGCCTGGATGACCAAGACCCTCTACACCCCCGCGGGCTGGGCCGATTACTATCTCGTGCTCGGCTGCATTGCCATCGCCTCCGGCATCGCCTACCTGATGATGGAGCCTCTGGCCAAGCTGACTCTCAACTTCATCAATCGCTTTAATTACCGCCATGTCTCGACCGTTGCGATGGCCATCATCGTCCTCATGGTCTGGGGAGTCACCGGCTGGGTCGGGATGTTCATTGCCGCGGTTGCCACCGGCATTGGCCTGCTGCCGGTGCTGTTTGGGTCGCGCCGCCTGAATTGCCTTGGTATTCTACTACTGCCCATCGCCTGTAATATGTCCGGTTTTGGCGAAACCATCACCGGTTGGCTCGGACTTACCTGAGCAAAGGAGAACGAAAATGAAAGGGTTTACACATTTCATGTCTGGCGTGGCGGTCGCCTCGTTTGGCCCCTGGGCCATCGACGCCGCCCTCCAAGGCAATCCCCTGTTCTTCGTCCTGGGCGGTGCCTGCGGCATTTTGCCCGACACCATCGACTTCAAGTTCTACCGCTTTTTCTATGAACACGATGTCTATGTCACACCCGATCCAATCAATCCTGACCCCCAATATGTAGCCGATGAAATCGCCCGCGCGGTCGCTCTGGCCGTCGATGAAAAACGCTACATTCGCGTCAAACTGGTCTCTATTCGCCTGGGCGCCGACTTCTGGCAGCAGTATTCGGTTAAGTTGGACAATGAAAAACTTGAAGTGCGCGTTAAGTTTGGCCCCGTGGTCAACACAGGCCAAGTCCCTGTGGAGGGCACAGAGAAGCGCTATCCGACTATTGGCCGCGCCAAACTCAAGGCCAAGGTCATCCAGACCTACGACGCCTCCTTGAAGGTGGATATCTTCGATGGCCCCACTATTGGCCTCAAGCCTATGGATAACGGCGATCTCGATCTCGAATTCTTGCCGTGGCATCGCGAGTGGTCCCACTCGCTCACCGTCGGCGC
>JAVEUJ010000009.1:0-31664 GCA_034005635.1 Kiritimatiellia bacterium
AAATTCGAGACGAAAAACGCGAGTCGGTTAGAACCTGTGATGGATTTTCTAAGGGCGTCGCGTCAGGCGAAATACGACGCGCAAACGGAAAATTCCGAGGATTTGCGGAATTTCTGCAAAAAAGTCGGTTGGAACCTGGTGTTTGCGGGTTGGAATCTGGCGGCGGCCAGCGGAGCGCCGCAGGCGGCCCCGCCGCCCGAAGGATGCGGTTCGCAAGGCGGTTCGGAAGGGTTGCCCCCCCCGATCCCCGTGCCTCGCGGCGGCTCTGCCGCACGCTCGGCCTGCCCGAATCCCCCACAAAACGGACCCTTTTCGACCGTCGCCGATCCCGAGGCCCCGTTCGTGCCGATCCTGCCGCAAGATGTCGCCGCGTACATCCCCGCCGCAAAAATCTTTCGCTCGCTCGGCTCGAAAACCGACCCGATCCTCCACATCCAGTTCACGCGTTTGTGGGGAATCGTCGCCCGTAATCGGGGCATAAAAAAATGGCGGAGAGGGAGGGATTCGAACCCTCGGTACCCTTTTGGGGCACACACGCTTTCCAAGCGGGCGCGTTCGGCCACTCCGCCACCTCTCCGCAAAAAAACGACAGTAACTTGGTACCGGAGAAGGGACTCGAACCCATATGCCCGTGAAGGCGCCAGATTTTGAGTCTGGTGCGTCTGCCATTCCGCCACTCCGGCTTTTACAATCGCAATTGAAACCTATCCGTAACGGTCAACTCGTGCAAGTTGAAAAACAAATCGGCAGCTTTGGGGTCAGCCCTTGACTGTTGAATTTGCTCGCTCCAGCGTTGCCGCGCACATGCTGCGTCAGTCATGGGCCGCACGATCACCTTGCCCTCTACGCCCCATTGAAAGATCAATTTATAAAACGGCCCCCTTTATTTTAATTATAGGGTCATCCGCATTTCCGCGGACAAAGAGTTTTGGGCCGCTCAAGACATGAGTTACGAAGTGATCCTTCGACTTTAGTCTGTTGCGGTATTCCCCTTCCGTCAGCACGTGTGGGTTGATCTCTCGCCCAACCTGGGCTGAAACTCCAGACAAACAAGAAGACAACTTTCTCAACCCAATGTTGCCGATCACCATGAGATCGACATCGCTGTGAGCGGCTTCTCTGCCCGCCGCAACAGAGCCAAACACAAAAGCGACTGTGATATCAGCCGACTTTAGGGCCTAGCGAATGACTTCTACTAGTCCCGTTGTCTTTAGCACAAGACCGCGAATATCTGAGAAAACCGGATGGTCTTGATTAGCCCTATAATAGACGCGGTTCCCATCTCGGCGGCTGACAACCAAGTCTAGCCCCTTCAATTTGGCCAGTTCCTGCCTTAGCGAGGACTCATTGAGTTTGCTGCGGCGGGCAATTTCACGAATGTGCAACTCCGCATCACGCGTTGTGAACAATAGCCGGAAGATCTCTGCGCGTACCTTTGACGAAAGGATTTTCTGAAGGATGTTCATGTTGCGTGTATATACCACGCACTTGCGGGGTTTGATAACGCATTATTTCGAACGCTTTGGTGGGTCGGGACACGCCAGGTTGCGCTTGTCTGACGGGATGATGGCCCCAAGGAGCCAAGACGAAGGCGGAAGCCGTCACGCCGCCCGAGTTTTCCAGTTCAAGGAAACTCTCGATTTCCCTCTCGTTTTCGTTATGCTCACCCCCAATAAGTTGGGAGAAACATTGAACGCCTCCGAATTCATTGCGAAGTGGAAAAAGGTCGAGCTGAAAGAGCGCTCCGCCGCGCAGGAGCATTTTTTGGACCTGTGCCGGATGCTGGGCCACCCTACACCCGCCGAAGCCGATCCCACGGGCGAAATCTTCTGCTTTGAAAGGGGCGCGGAAAAGCACGGCGGCGGCGACGGTTTCGCCGATGTCTGGAAAAAGGATTTCTTCGGCTGGGAATACAAGGGCAAGCACAAGGATCTAGACAAAGCCTATAA
Source organism: Kiritimatiellia bacterium (assembly GCA_034005635.1). Taxonomy (GTDB): domain Bacteria; phylum Verrucomicrobiota; class Kiritimatiellia; order CAIQIC01; family Lenti-01; genus JAAZFE01. Next base: position 1,950 of record JAVEUJ010000009.1, read on the forward strand.
TCAGCTTCTGCTCTATCGCGATGCGCTCGCCAACCCACCTCTGCTCGTCGTCTGCGACCTAGACCGTATCGTTGTCCGCACCAATTTTACCAAAACCGTATCCGTCACGCACGAAATCCCGCTCGACCGCCTCGGCGAACCACGCAGCCTCGAAATTCTCCGCGCCGTCTTCTTCGATCCCGAAAAATTGCGTCCCGGCAAAACCAGCGTTGCTATCACCCAGGAAGCCGCGCAGTACTTTGCCGACATGGCCGAATCCATGCGCAAGCGTGGTCTCGATTCTGCCGACGTCGCCCATTTCCTTGACCGCGTCGTGTTCTGCCTGTTCGCCGAAGATATCGGGCTTCTGCCCAACCAGATTTTTACTCGTATCACCGAAAAGTCGGGCGGCGATCCTGCCAAGTTTGGTCGCTTCATCGTCCAGTTATTCGAAGCAATGGCCACGGGTGGTGAATTCGGTCTGGAAACCATCCTCCACTTCAACGGCAGCCTGTTCGACGCCGCCACCGTTCCCGACCTGACCGCTGACGAAGTCACCCGCATCACCGCCTCCGCCCGGCTGGATTGGAGCTCAGTCGAGCCCTCCATCTTCGGCACCCTCTTTGAACGCGGGTTGGACCCCGCCAAGCGCTCCCAGCTCGGCGCTCACTTCACGGGCAAGGAAGATATCGATCTCATTGTCGATGTCGTCGTCATGCAGCCCCTCCTCCGCGAGTGGGAAGAAACCAAGCAAATCGTTGCCACTCTTTTGGCAACGGGCAAGAAAGGTAGGGCGGCTTGGCCCAAGCCGCCGGCGGGCGACGGACGGCACGTTGAGCCAACGCGCCCTACCTTGACCCCGGCCGTGCTAAAAAAAGCACGCGCGGAGGCCGAAGTCCTCATCCAGCGCTTTCTGACGCGCCTGCAATCGGTCAAGGTGCTCGATCCCGCCTGCGGTTCGGGCAACTTCCTCTATGTCGCCTTGCAGAAACTGAAAGACCTCGAAAAAACTGTCATTTTGCACTCGATGGATTCGGGTCTTGCCTCGTTCTTCCCGATGATCGGCCCTTGGCAACTCTACGGCATCGAGCTAAATCCCTACGCCCACGACCTCGCGCAAATGACCGTCTGGATCGGCTGGCTTCAGTGGCTGAAGTTCAACGGCTTCGGCTCGCCCGAGGAACCCATCCTCCGCGCCATGTCCGCCAACTTCCAGAACCGCGATGCGATTCTCGATCTCTCCGATCCTGCCAAACCCAAAGAACCCGACTGGCCCAAGGTGGATTTTATCATCGGCAATCCGCCGTTCTTGGGAGGGAAAATAATTCGTCGCGAATTAGGCGGCGAATATGTTGAGAAACTTTTCGCCTGTTACGGGAAACGAATCCCAAACTTCAGCGATCTTTGCTGTTATTGGTTTGAAAAGGCCCGTGCACACATTGAGAATGGCGGGGCAAAACGCGCAGGACTTCTCGCAACCCAAGGAATTCGCGGCGGATCTAATCGTGAAGTTCTGAAACGAATTAAACAAACCGGCGATATATTTTGGGCGATCTCCGATAAAGATTGGGTTCTCGATGGAGCAAATGTCCATGTCAGTCTGATTGCTTTTGATGGGGGCAATGAAGAAAAAAGGATCTTAGATGGTCGCGAAGTAGACGAAATCAACGCCAATCTATCAACAGCCAGCAATGCGGCAATGGCTCGGGGATTATTGGACAACAAAGGGGTTTGCTATATCGGGGTGATGAAGGCTGGCCCGTTTGATATAAGCGAAGCCGAGGCGGGTGCTATGCTCAACATTCCTAACGCCAATGGCCGCCCTAACAGTGATGTTTTACGGCCTCGCCTCAACGCAAAAGACATCCTCCAGCGCCAGGCAGGAGGATGGATTATAGACTTTGGAGTTAAAATGCCCATGGCCGTTGCGTGCCTATATCAAGCACCTTGGGCAATCGTTGAGGAAAAAGTTAAACCGCTACGCTTGGTAAATCGTCGCAAGCGCTTTGCAGATAAATGGTGGATTCACGGCGAAGCGCGCCCGGGAATGCGGAAGTGCTTGGCGGGATTACAGCGATTTATTGTAACACCAGAGGTTTCAAAGCATCGCATATTTGCTTGGCTTGACTCTGTATTCCTTGCGGACCACCAAACCAGAGCCTTTGGACGAGACGACGATTTCTTTTTCGGAGTCCTTCAGTCGAGGGCTCATGAGATATGGGCCTTAAAACTTGGCACTCGTTTGGAAACTCGTCCAAGATATACGCCTTCAACATGCTTCGAGACTTTTCCAATTCCCAAGCCATCGCCGGCACAAGAGCAGGCCATCGCCGAGGCCGCCCGCGAATTGAACGAATTGCGGGAGCGCTGGCTGAATCCTCCCGAGTGGACGCGCGAGGAAGTTTTGGAATTTCCCGGCACGCCCGGCGGCCCGTGGTCTCGCTTCATCGTACCCGGCACAAACACTGTCCGATATCCGCGCATCGTGCCCAAGGACGACGCCAGCGCGGCCTTGCTGAAAAAACGCACGCTGACAAATCTCTACAACGAGCGCCCAACCTGGCTCGACCTCGCGCACAAGAAACTGGACACCGCCGTCTTCGCCGCCTACGGCTGGACGGCAGATATAAGCGAAGACCAGATTCTGGAGAGACTTCTTACGCTCAATACTGAACTCGTTTCCCATTCCATTAGTCCCGATGCCAAGCCATGACCTCACCTACAGAACGGACTATTAAGAAGCTATTCGCCCTGTCTTGTAATCGATGCGCTTATCCTAAGTGTGTCACACCCATTGTCCACTCATCGGGCGCGATTACCGGTGATGTGTGCCATATCAAAGCTGTAAGCCCAGGCGGCCCCCGTTACGACCCAGGACAGACGGACGTGGAACGGCACGCCTTCGAAAACCTTGTGCTTTTGTGCAAGGTGCATCACCAGGTGGTGGACAGCAGTCCCGAAATATTTACAGTCGATCTCCTTAAGGATATAAAGGATATGCAGGAGAGTGACGGCGATATTGAACTTTCGATGGAAGCCGCACGCATGGCGGTGAAGCTAAAAAAAGCTACGGATATAATCCTAAACGCTGGAAGAGATGCGCAAGTAATGGTTGGAAGCCCTGGAGGTATTCAGGCCCAGCATGTTGGACAAGTGGTTATAAAGACGGGAAAGCGTCGCGCCCCATCAGCCATACCAACAAGCGGCGGCATCGGCCACAACCTCGCTAAGAGAAACTATATCTTGCATTTAATAGAACGATATAACGATTTTCAGAAGTGGGATAAAACGAAGCAAGGTGTTGGGAAGTACATCACAATTCATAAGGCCATCAAGCGCGAATTCGGCTCCAAATGGGACTTCGTTGACGAAACGGAATTTCCCCGGTTTTCAGCCTTCCTGCAAGGGAAGATTCTCAGGTCAAAACTCGGGCGGATAAGGAACAGCCCCGGCCAGAAGTGCTTCAGCACATGGGAAGAATGGCTCCGTGATCATCATGCCGGAACATAACCACAATATTGCGGGTAAATATATTGTAAGAGATATTTACTAATATGGCTGCCCGCAATGAATCCGTTTGGATTTACCCCACCACTTAAGTTTTCCACGCTATGGAAAACTTTTTCGTGATTCTTCCACGCTATGGAAGAATTGTTTCCACGGTATGGAAGATTATTTCGGATTTTTTCCACGCTATGGAAGAATTGTTTCCACGGTGTGGAAGATCTATGAGGCTTTGCGAACGGGCTGAGTTCCGCTGGCACTATATCGCGGTCACGTTTGTGGTGGCGGGAGGTTGCCTAGTTGTTCGAACGGATTGAAGAGCGTGCTGGGGGTGGGTTCGTCATTCGTTGCACTGCCGCCGTGTCCGGCCATGAGGTGCTTTTCGTGCTCATGATCGTGACAATACACGCATAACAATTCCCAATTACTGCCATCGGGCGGATTATTATCGTGATTATGATCCTTGTGGTGGACGGTGAGTTCCTTCAGCCGCGCCCCCGAAAATTCCCGCGCACAACTCGCACAGAGATGGGGGAACAGCCGCAAGGCCCGCTCGCGGTAGCCCGTCATTCGCTGCGCAGTCTCGCGATGCAATTGATCCAGCACGCGTTTGCGCTCCTCGGGCGTCATGGTTTTTTTCGGTTTCATTCGCTAGCTATCAACTCAAAAGCGGCGGCGGGTTGCAAGCGCCTTCCTCCAGGAACGCCCTTGTTAAAAGTCGTTTACAGAGGCGCCGTGTGCTGCGACCGGTCTTGAAACATGGTCGCAGCAAGCTGCGCCCCTACAGGGTGTCCGCGCTCAGCGAGTGCAGCTACAACACAACCGCTTTAGCGGCTGAGCTGGTGGCGCGCTTTCCAGGCCATCCCCGCCATATCGCCCAGTACGACAAGGGCGAGCATGAACAGCACCGCGCTGAGTCCTCCCAGTAAACAGCTGCCGTCATGCCGGAAATTTCGCCAAATAATCTGGATTAGCGCCAGCAGCGTGGTGGCAAACATAAAGACCATGGGCCAGAAGACAAATCCCGCGCGCTTGCCCTGACGGCGAAGCCAGCCATGGACCATGAGCAAGGCCATGGCCCCCATGAGCTGGTTGGTCGCGCCGAATGACGGCCAGATCGCCTGCCAGGCCGGCACAGGAATGCCACCCGGTCCGATAATATTCTGAAAGGCCACCGCCGCCGGCAGCACCAGCACCAGCAAGGTCATCAGCACCCGCTGGCCAACTGTACGCGGCGTAAAACCAGTGATTTCCTGCGCCAGCAAGCGGCTCAAGCGCGTGCAGGTGTCGAGGGTCGTCAACAAAAAGGTACTGACCGCCAGCATGACGAAAGAGGCCACCCACCCTTGGCTGACCCCCAGCGGCAGGAAGAATCGCTCCAATCCTGCAGCAAATACCAGGGGAGGCGCACCTGTCGGTCGATCCGTCAGTGTCATGACGGTTGCCAGTGCCAACACCGCTAGCACGGCCTCCACCAGCATCGCCCCCAGCCCTACCCGTTTGGCCGAACTTTCCTTGTCCAACTGTTTTGAGGTGGTCCCGGCAGCCATCACAGCATGAAACCCGCTCACGGCCCCGCACGCCACCATCACGCACAGCGCGGGATAGATGAAACCGTCTTGCGGCGTGGACCAAGCAGAAAAGGCGGGCCAGGTGATCTCTGCCACCCCGCTGACTGAGCCCAGCAGCAGACCAATGGCTCCGCCAATCAGGCAGGCATACAGCAGAAAGGAGGAGATATAGTCCCGCGGTTGCAGCAAGGCCCACACCGGCAGCACCGAGGCCAGCAACGAGTAGCCCAGCAGTATCAGCGTCCAAAAATATTTGTCAGACCCCAACAGGGCTGGGACGTAAGACGGCAGACAGGGAAAAAGGTGCCCCAGCCAAAGTCCCACGAAAACCAGCGGCAACATGATCAGCGTGCCCCTACGCAGCGACAGCCCCCGTCGTCGCAGTGCACCGAATACCGCCGCCAACAGGATGTAGTAGATCGACGCGGTGGCCACGGCCCCGCCCAGATGCGCGGCTGGCGTGGTGGCATCGCCCAGGGCCGCCGTGACCGGCGCAAACGACGCAGCGGTCATGTCGAGGAACACAATGATCACGTAGCTCAGCACCAGCAGCATGAATAGCAGGAACACGCGGTAGGTCAGCGGCCCCATGGACTGACGACCGATCTGTGCCAAGCTCTGCCCCTTGTTGCGCAGGCTGGCGATCATGGACGTATAGTCCTGCACCCCGCCAATCAAGATAACGCCCAGCACGATCCACAGCAAAGCCGGTCCCCAACCAAACGCCAGCGCTGCCGTAATCGGCCCGACAATCGGCCCCGCCCCCGCGATCGAGCTGAAATGGTGTCCAAACACCACCCCGTCATGGGCCGGTTCATAATCCACTCCATCCCGCAGGGTATGCGCTGGTGTTCGGCGCTCATCCATCACGTCCAGGCGCCGCTCCATCCAGCCGCCATACCCTTTGTACGTCGCCCAAAAGAGCGCACAACACCCTAAAAATATAATACTCAACATGGTTGCAATCCTTGGCTCAACACAGCGGCCATATTCCTCCTTCTTCTACACAAATCCAGTCCTATTTACGCACGCCCCCCCCTGGACTATAACGGGCGCATCCCCGTTTCATTGACTTCCATCGTCACCTCGTTGAAACAACGGACAGCCGCACGCTGAAGCGTGGACTACCAACGGGGCGGTGTTTGTAGTACAGCCTTCAGGCTGAACAGATAAACCCGTAAGCTCCATTCGGTCAACGAAACGGGGATGCGCCCACCCCCCTGCTGGTGGACTGCTCCTCGGAAATTGGTAGTCGAAGACAAAAATTGGGCCGGCTGCAAATCACGCAACCGGCCCAATCGCTTCCAATTCAAAGTGGATCTGCTTATGGCATCCAGCTCTGGACCAACTCCTGGTTGACGGTGATCCATTGGCGGGTAGCGGCCGCCTCATCCCCGTCGGCCGATTCCATGGCATCCATCAGCGAGCCGATTTGGGTACCATCGAACTTCATCTTGCCCAGCAAGGCGGCGGCATCCGGATACTCGGCGGCAAATCCCAGCCGGGCGGCAGCCTGGACTTTTTCAGCGGCCCCGTAGACTCCTTTAGGATCATCGAGGAACTTCAGGTCATAGCGCGCGAACTTCCAATGCGGGGCCCACCCGGTCACGGCAATCCACTCGCCCTTGTCGATGGCGCCTTTCAATGCAGCGGTCATCGCAGGGCCGCTGGAGGACATCAGTTTGAAGTCCAAGCCGTACTCTTCGATGGCCTTCTCGGTGGCGCCCATGATACCAGCACCAGAATCGATACCTGTCAGGGTCCGCTTGAACTTATTCTTAGCCTCGTTGAGCTGTTCAAGGCTGTCGATTTCGACATAGGCGGGCACGACTAGGCCAATGCGGGCCTCATCAAACCAGGTGCCGATCAATTCGACCCGCTCGCCATATTGTTCATAATACGCCGCATGGGTCACCGGCAGCCAGGTTTCCACCATGAGGTCCTGCTTGCCTTCGGCGACCGAGGTGTAGATTGGCGCCACGTCGGCCATGGTGCTCTGCACCGCATAGCCCATATCCTCCAGCAGGGCTGTCAGCAGATGCGTGACGGCCACTCCCTCTGCCCAATTCACATACGCCAGCTTGATTGTTTTTTGGTCCCCATCATCCGAGCGTTTGCCGCAACCGGCCACTCCCACTATGCACGCCAATGCGACCGCAATATACGTCCATTTCTTCATCTGTTCTGTCTCCTTTTCGATTGCGAGTGGTGCCCGGAATCCGGGCTCACCCCTGTTGCTTTTGTTGACTGCGGGAGCCCAGCGCATGAGTCACCCGATCGAGATACATCGCCAAAATGACGATGGCGAGGCCGCCTTCGAATCCCATGCCGATTTTAAGTTGGGTGATACCGCGCAGCACCTGCTCGCCCAGCCCACCCGCACCAATCATCGCGGCAATCACCACCATGGACAGCGCCAGCATGATAGTCTGATTGACCCCGGCCAGGATGCTGGGCAGGGCCATCGGCAGTTGCACCTTGAGCAACTGCTGCCAGGGGGTGCAGCCAAAGGCGTTGGAGGCTTCGACCGCCTCGAGGGGCACTTGGCGAAGGCCCAGCGTGGTCAGGCGCACGCACGGTGGCATGGCAAAAATAACCGTCGCCACCGCCCCGGGTACCTGCCCCAGCGAAAAGAACAAGACCGCCGGGATCAGATAAACAAACGCCGGCATGGTCTGCATAAAATCCAAGATGGGACGTACGATTTTTTCACCGCGCGCACTGCGCCCGGAATAAATGCCCAGCGGAATCCCGATCAACAGCGCGACCAGCGTCGACGTCAATACAAGCGCCAGCGTCTGCATCGTGATCGCCCATAATTCCATCAGAAATACCAATGTGAATCCCAGCGCCGCGAACAGGGCCAGCCCCCAGTTGCGCCAGCCGCAGGCCCACCAGGCCAGCAGCGTTAGTAGGAAAATCATCACCCATGGTGCTGGCCAGCCAACGATAAATTCAAAACTCTCAATAAAGGCTTCCAAGCCATTGCCGATCGCATCAAAAAACCCAGGAAAAGAATCCTTGAGCCAATTGATCAGGTCCTCAAAATAGGGTCCAATGTGAAAGGTCATGACTCATCCCCGTTCTTGCTGGATAACGCCGACAGCAGTACTGCTCGCGATACGATCCCGGCCAAGCCCCCGTTTTCCCGTAGAACGGGAATGGGGATGCGCGTTTCGCTGGCCAGCGGAATCATGTCGCGCAGCAATGTCGTTTCAGCGACGGTTGGGAAGTTCCGCTGCACGATCGGTCCCAGGACTCGACCGCCCTTCTTGGCCTCGGACAGTGCATCATCAATGCTGACCATACCTAGAAATCGACGATCCTGGCCGACGACAAAAAGAGAAGACACGTTGTTCTGCTTCATCAACCGGACGGCCAGATGTGGTCCATCCTGACTGGCCACAGTAGTGGTGCGCTTCATCACGCTGCCCGCCGTCAGCACTTTGCTGCGGTCAACATTCTCCACAAATGTGCGCACATAATCTGTCGCCGGTTCGGTCAAGATGGTTTCGGGTGTGCCAATTTGATCGATGACGCCGTCCTTCATAATGGCAATGCGGTCGCCCAGTTTTAGCGCTTCGTCCAGATCGTGAGTAATGAACACCACTGTCTTTTGCAACCGCGACTGCAGCTCGCCCAACTCGTCCTGCATTTGGGTGCGAATGAGTGGATCCAACGCGCTAAACGCCTCATCCATCAGCAGGATTTCCGGATCGGTCGCCAGAGCGCGTGCCAGCCCCACCCGTTGCTGCATGCCGCCGCTCAAGGCATTGATGGCACTGGCCTCGTAACCGTCCAGTCCCACAATCTTAATTGCATCCAAGGCCTTCTGGCGGCGGGCCTCGGCGGCCACGTTCTGGATTTCTAGACCAAACTCGACATTTTCAATCACGTTGCGATGCGGCAACAGACCAAAGTGCTGAAAAACCATTGAAAATTTTCGCCGCCGCAGCTCGCGTAGGGCCGACTTATGCAGGCGAGCGATATCTTCGCCATCCACGCGAATTTCGCCATAGGTCGGTTCGATCAACCGGTTAAGCAGCCGCAGCAGAGTGGATTTGCCGCTGCCGGACAGGCCCATGATGACGAAGGTCTCGCGGCGCTGAATGCTGAAATTGGCATTCACCACCGCCGCCGTGCCGCCGGTTTTCTTTAGGATGTCGGCGCGCGGACGACCGGCATCGACCATCCGGCGGGCTTCGCTCAGCCGAGAACCGAAGATTTTATAAAGCGAGCGGACCTCGATTAACGGGTCAGGTTCGTCTGGAGGCGATTTGTTTTCCATCGGCGCTCCTAGAAATAGTAGCCAAAGTTGACATTGAAGCGCCCGTTCCACTTGTCGTTGCGGTTCGCCCCAAAATCGCCGACGGCGGCGTTGCCATAGACCCCCTCGTCGCCCAGGCCATAGTCATCGCCCTTGTTGCCGATAAAATAGTTGCCGTCGGACAAGGCGTAATCCACATAGATGAACCAATTGCCGCGGGCAATCGACATGCCGGTCACGTTCAGGTTGCTGTCGTTGAAGTCCGCGCCGTCCAAAGCGCCATCCTTCACAATCACACTGTAGTCATTGTAAAATGTGATCGAATCAATCCAGGACACCGGCTCCTTAATAGTATAGGACACGGCCACCGACGGGATGATGCCTCGGCTCGCTACCGGCCAGGCAAAGTCGTAGGCCCCCATATTGACCAGCGCGTTGGACGGGCGCACCCCATCCGTATCGGCACGATAGTCCGGGTCGAAGTCGTACGACGTCAGTTGCAGCATGATCCCAACCGGTCCAAAGGTGCTCTTGGTGTGAGCGCTCACGGCATATGCATCCGAGTCCTTGGCACGGGAGTCCTGCGCATCCATCCGCGTCCACTGCGCCGACACGCCGATATCGGTTTTGAGTTTTTCAATCGCATAGATGGCGCGCGCATTCACCTGATGAGTTTCACGATACGCGCCCGGGATGTCGCCGACATCTTCGTCCACCACCGCAAAGGCATAGCGCGCGCTGTGGGGCGATGCACCACAACCATTCGGCATGTCTCGAAAATAGTAACCCGCATCCAGCGTCAGGCCCCCGAAGCTCCGGGTGAACTTGACACCGAGTTTCATGTGGTCAGACAGGCCCACGTAGTAATGCTGATCGAAGAACCAGCTATTCGCCGGACCAAACGGCCCCACGCCAAACGGTACTCGGTTCAGGCCCAGCTCCAAATGGCCCAATTTCTCGGATTCATAGCCCACCCAGCCCGTATGCAGAAAATTGTAGCCGTCGTACCAGCGGTATTCCGCCTTACCCAGCCAACCGTCATGTTCAAAATCGAGATTAATCCGGAATACATCCAACTCGAAGTTGCCGCCATTGCCGCCCCGCTGCGGTGCTCCCGAATCGTCTTTCACATAATCACCCTGAACATAATTAGCGCGAATGGCGCCGCCAATGGTCAGGGGCCCCGCGTCAATTCCGCCAAATCCCAAAGCAGTGCCCACGCCCAAGGCCATGATGACCAAACCGACAGCAAGACGGGTGGGAACGGTGATGGATAAAAAATCAAACATAATGAATCTCCTTGGGTTGTGCGACAGATCCCCCCCACCAAAAGCCAGGTTTTCCTTGGCCAACCTTCGGCCCCCTTGTTGCCGCAGAATTGTTTTCTGCTCGTTTGCGGGTCTTAAGATGCCAAACTCAGCCAAAAAGTCAACCGGTTATTCTGTTTTGGATGCCGTTTTGACCGTTTTGATGCCACGCGCACACGACAAAAATCTTCGCGGTTCCGTCCCGTTCCTGTTTTGTAGGAGCGTCTCGACTCTCTGAGGTCGGGACTGCGACCAGGCTGTTCCAAAAACAGCGGCGATGGCGATGCCCCTTGGTCCCCGGGCAGGGATCGAGCAAGCTCGACTCCACCACTCCAAATCCGCATCTTGCAATATGTATAGTATATGTATTGCAATAACTATACGTGCCGGAAACGGATCAACTTCTTCGCGTGGCACCCTTCTGCCGCACCATATCGGCAGGGCTTAATCGTCAGGACTGGCTCGGCCGATAAAATGCCGCGGCCGCATAACTGACGGAATTGGTGAAATCGCCGGTGGAACGGCCCGAGGTATCATAGGCCAGCTCTTGGGCGGTAAATCCAGGAGGCAGCATGCGCAGCAGCACGCCGATGGTGTCCTGTCCGCAAATGGTCGCACCCGTCTGCTTGCAGTAGGTGGCAAAGCCCTGAGCATCACCATTCAAAATAGTTTGGATCGCCCCGCCATCCAACTGGCGCAGGTTCACCTCGATGTCGCGCCGGAACGGGACATAGCCAAAATCGGGGCCGTAATGGGTAAAATCGGAACTCACCACCAGTATGGTCTCGGCGTCGATCAGCGGGGTCAGGATCTGGGCCACGCGGGAGCGCGCCGCCTCATCGAGCTGCCCCAGAGTGATCGGCACCAGCGCCCAGTCGCGCCCCTCCAGGGCCACTTGCAACAGCGGCAACTGCATTTCTACGCTGTTTTCCCCGCGGCGCGTAACCGGCATATCAGTAAACAGAGAGTGTTCCAGCAGCGCCGCGATGGCGTCTGTATCCAGCGGGGTTTCGCCAAGCGGCGAGCGGTAGGCGGTCTCGTGCGATGGCAGACTGACCGCATTGGGCAACTGAATGCGGTGGGTAAAGCCCAGCACAATCACCCGGCGCAGAGCGGGGACTGCGGCAATCGCCTGCGCACCATGGGCGGCGCAGCGCCCGGAATAGGCATACCCGGCATGGGGCATGATCACTGCAAATAAATTAGGGTTGGGCAGGATGTTGACCTCACCCAGGGCCGCTGTCAATTCCGCCCGCAAGCGACCAGGATGGTCGTCGTACCACGTACCCGCCAATGTTGATTCCATATAAGTTGGGTTCATGTCATGCCTCCGCGCTCTCTGCTACATCTATAATAGGCCCCATGCAATATTAGGCAAACCCCTATTCACATTTTACATAACGTCCTTCAGGCCCCGACCCTCGTGCATTGTTTTCCACGCTATGGAAAACTTTTCCACCGTTTTTCCACGCTATGGAAGATTTCTTTCCACACTGTGGAAAACGAGGCTCTCGTAGCGTGGACCTCCCGGTCCGCGCATCTTCCACTTCTGTTGCACGGCTTCTTCTGCTTGGCGCGGACCAGAGGTCCACGCTACGGGGAGCCCCTTCCCCCATCGGTGGAATCGGTGTAATCCGTGGTGGTCTTAATCCCTTGGATTACGGCGATGCCGCGCGGGATCTATCCATGTCCATCTGTAGTTCGGTTGTTCCGGCTGCTTCAATTTACTAATGAACGCACGCCTTCTCCCCTGCGCCCGACCTTTGTCTACTCGTTGCGCAGCGCTTCGGCCGGTGGCAGGCGCGCGGCAAAAATGGCCGGGCCAATGGAACACAGCAGAGCGAGAACAACCGCCAAAATTAATGGCAGCAGCCGGGTCTCCCATCCAAAATAGACCGGCAGCGGCAAACGCTCCCCCAATCCGTGCAAGGTGACTTCCGCGGTGCCACTTCCCGCCAGGGCTGCCGCGATGGTCAGCACCAGCGATTCGACCACGAACAGTCCTGCGATTTCCCGCCGCCGGGCCCCGAGGGCGCGGCGCAAACCGATTTCAGGAATGCGCTCGCGTACACCGGTCAGCAGCATCCCGGCCAAGGTGACTGCGCCCAGCAGCAGGCCCAGCACACTGCCAGAGCCCGCCGTCCACGTCACCATACGCTGCCAGCGGCGGATTCCTTGCAGCAGCGATTCAGGTGTGACCCACTCCACGTCTTGGCTGTTCATCCCCGGCTGAGTTAACAGAGCCGCCACACGCTGCTGCAGTCGTTCGGCATTCGGGTCGCCTGCCGCCCGGAACCAGATGGCCTCGACCTGATAGCGCGCAGGGGTCGAACTGGTATCCACGGCATCCAGAGAATACGGAATCAGCACGGCAGGCCCGGTCACTAATGGCCAGGCGACATCGGCAGACTCGACACAGCCCACTAGCCGAAAGGATTCTTGGCCGATCAGGAAGAGTTCGCCGACGCGCCAGCCGGACTGGTGGCAAAGGGCCTCCGACGCCACGGCATGACGGGCTCCCTGGCGGACATCCGCGGCATCCAGTCCCCGGCCACTCGTAAACTGCCAATTCCGCACGCGGGCCAATTCGGCATCGCCGGCAACCACTGCAATCTCCACCCCGGGCGGTGCAACAAGCCGCTGGAGTCCGCTCACGATGGCGGCCTCTCCCAGCGCGGTACGGAAGAAGGCCACCCGTTCGCGTCCCCAGGGCGCTCCATCTGGCGAACCAGAGTGCACCAGCGCGAAAGAGTCGGCACCAAAATCTTCCACCAACTCCCGCGCCTGACGCCGCAAGGCCTCCTGCGCTGAAATCAGAACAGTGGCGGCAAACAATCCAATAAACAGACTCAGAAACACCAATCCCGCCCGAGCGGGAACGGTCCGCAGGCCAATCCAAATGTCTGACGCCAGCTTGTTCATGGCTCAGGGCAGCAAGACGGAATCGCCTTCGGCTAAACCAGACATAATTTGGATACGAGTGGCATCCGCTAACCCGATTTCAACCGCCACTTCGTCGCTGCCGCCAGTGGGCCGCACCCGGCGGACGAAGGCTGACGCGCCACGCCATTCAATGGCCTCGCGGGGCAGGAGCAAGACATTGGCCGCTTCACCGGCGATGATATCTGCTCGGACAGAAAGGCCGACCGGCAGGGAGTCGTCCAAGGGGTCTAGTTGAATTAACACTGGAAAAAACTTGCGCCATACCGGCTGGCCGGGGCGCGTCTGAGCCATGCCCCCCACCGTCTCGACCTGTCCGGATAAGTGGACCTGCGGAAAAGCCGCGGGAATGGCCGTGACCCGGCTGCCGGGCCGCACCTGCGATAACTCCGCCTCGCCAATGTAGCCGCGAACCACGTACTCGGTCGGATCAGGCAGGCACAGAAACACTTGATTGTGAAACAGCATATCCCCGACATGCGCCGTGCGATAGTCCCCGCCCACCGGCAGGGGTACGAGCGTGGCGACGCCCCCCACCGGTGCGCGGACCTCGCACAGCGCCAACTGGCGGGCGGTGAAATCTCGCTGACGTTCGGCTGCCTCCAACGCGGCGCGCGCCTTGGCCAACCGGGCCGCATGCAGATGCTCCTGAGTCAGAGTCATCCGTGTATCCCATTGGCGGCCTCGCTCGCGCAGCGCCACGAGTTTGTGCTCCTGCTGCTGCACCTCGGTCTCCGACATCAAGTCTCGTGCCATCAAGCCTCGCGCCGCTTCCAAAAACTGTGCCTCGGCCTCGGTCTCGGCCTGAATTTCGGCGCGCTTAGCCTCCAATTCAAGCAGTTCGAGGGGTAATTCGGCTTTTTCAAGGCTGTCGAGTTCCTGGCGGGTGCGCACCAACTCGTTTTCCTGTCGCGCGAGGTCCTGCTCGATTTGGGTGGCGTCGAATCGGGCCAGCCGCTCTCCGGGTTCTACGCGCGTGCCCTCCTCAACCAGTTCGGCCAGCACGGCTGATCCCTGCACCCCAACGGCAATTCGCTCTACATGACGCGCCTCCAACTCGCCATGAAAAGGTACGGTGACCTGGATGTTGCCCCGCACCACCTCCGCCAGGTGCAGGGTTTCTGCTCCCGGACCACAGCCACCCAGCAGCAGGGCCCCTATCATGGCCAGCCGTTCCAGTTTATTCTTCATGGGGTATTCCTTCTCCCGTTCGCAGCAGGTCGCGGGGGGTGGGCAGCAAAGTGCCCAGGACATGCAACAGGCGATAGGCCGAAACCGATGCCTCCTGCCAAGCCGCCAGTTCAGCCAACTCGGCGCCGATCAGGTCGGCTTCGGCATCGGACACCGAATTACCGCTGCCCCGGCCCGCTTCAAATAGAACTCGCGCCAGCTCGGCACGATTGACGGCCAGGTGAGCATTACGCTGAGCGAGCCCCAGTTCAGCCCGCGCGCGCCGATAGGCGGCTTGAGCGGAATTGACCTCCAGGGCTAAGCGATGGCGCACAATATCAGCGGCCTGCCGCCGCCCTTCGGTATCGAGTTGGCTGCGTGCGAGCGCCACTCGCGTTTCGCGCTGGTTCAGATTCATATCCGCTACCAGCCCGATAAACCAGTCGTCCTGATCCAATCGGCCGGCATCCCGCCACTCCTCCCCCTCGCCATAGACAGTTTGGCGAGCCGACAAGCGCAAATCGGGCAGCAGGTTACGGCGCGCTAAGCGCACCTGGCGCTCGCCGGTAGCGATGTCATGCAAGGCCTGGGCATAGTCGGGACGTTCGCTCAGCGCTACAGCCAACGCCCGGTCGGGCACCTGCAGATCGAGATCTAACAACGGAGGCGGAACCAACCGGAAGACGGTTTCCAGTGGCAGTCCCAGCAAATTGGCAAATTCTTGGAATTCAATTTCCAGCCGTGAACGGCTGGTTTCGAGGCGTGCGGCCGCCTCGCCCCGCTGAAAGTCCATGCGCAAAACTTCGGTACGAGTGGCCCGTCCTTGATGTTCGCGGGCATCGGCCAATGCCCAGAGTTTCTCCATGCGCGCGGCAAAGGCTTCATCGCTATCGATTTGTCGCCGCCGATAGATCAACCCTTCATAGAGATCGACCACGCGCAGCACCAGACTGGAGCGGTCGCGCTCCCAGGCGCGCCGGACGGCCAACAGTGTTTCGCCCGCCGCCACGACCGGTTCATTGCGGACGAGAGACCCAAACTGGCGAAATAACGGCTGCGAAATTTCAGCCCGCACCTCGCCGCGGCGGATATCGGCCTGCTGATCCACTTCAATGGATCGGATGGCGGCGGCCAGCGCCACCCGCGTTCCGGCTGGCCCGGTGGCCTCAGCCCGCAAGCCGGTCCGCCAGTCTTCGCTGGTGGACCCCACTCCCGCCGCCCCCTCCGGCACCACCTGAAAGCCACGAACCGACTCTTGGGCTTGCTGCTGTGCCAGCCGGTATCCCTGCACATCCAGAGCCCCCTTAGCTACCTCGCGGTTATGTTCCAGGGCCTGCTCAATGGCGCCTTCCAGGGTCAATGGAACCGCCTCGGTCCCTACCGAGGCCGAGGCCGCCAGGAGGCATAACCCCACCGACCACCAGGCTAGAGTCCTTTTCCACATACGTCCCATCCTACCTGTTTTCCACGCTGTGGAAAAAACTTTTCCACACTGTGGAAAACTTTGTCGCGTTGCCTACCCGCACCCCGCCCAAATACAATCGAACGCGGACAGCACAGCGCGGTATAGCCGCAACCAAAGAGATTAAGACCACCACGGATTACACCGATTACACAGATGGGGGAAGGCGGGGGGGGGGGAATGAATCTGAACTCAAGAACTCATGAACAGATCAATCAGTCAGACTCACGCCAAGGCGCGAATGGGGAATGGAGGGAGAGATAATATTTAATATTTAACAAGGAATATTCAATGTTCAAGGAAAATTTTGCACTGCAACCCTTACGACATTATTAATTGTCAAAGAACGGATTAGGGAGATGACAACATGAGAAATATGTTTTTAAAACAGGATTTTGAGGGATTGTAGCACGGAGGCTGTCCCTCCGGGGTGAAGACTGGTTTGTGCGCCTGTTACCTCTGCCATTCATCCTGTCTAATCCTGAGAATCCTGTTAACCCTGTCAAAAATGGCTATTCACAAGTGCCCCTTTGCGTCTTCGTGTCTTGGTATGAGTCCGGCTACTCCGTTGCCCGAGATTGACACCCCCCCGCCCCCTTCGTTAGCTTCTCCTTTCAATTCTGAACGGGAGCGTGAGCGATGACCATGGACAAGACCCTGCTGCAAATTCATCCGGAAGTTCTGGATGCATTAAAAACCAATCAACCGGTCGTCGCCTTGGAAAGCACGCTGATCACGCATGGGTTGCCCTTCCCTATCAATTTGGAGGTAGCCAGTGGCATGGAACAGGCGATTCGTGATGTTGGTGCTATTCCAGCCACCATCGCCGTCTTAAAGGGGCGCATTACCGTCGGGTTGACTCAAGACGAACTGGCCTATCTGGCCGAGGCTCGTAATGTCCGCAAGTGCAGTCGACGGGATTTCCCGATCATACTCGCCCGGCAGGGCGATGGCGCCACCACGGTCGCAGGAACAATGATTGTCGCACAAATGGCGGGGATCCAAGTGTTCGCCACGGGAGGGATTGGCGGTGTGCATCGCGGTCACCCGTTTGATGTCAGCGCCGATTTGATGGAACTGTCTCAAACGCCGGTGGCCGTGGTCTGTGCTGGCGCCAAAGCTATCTTGGATCTCCCGTTGACGTTGGAAGTTCTTGAAACCCATGGCGTGCCGGTCATCGGCTATCACTGCTCAGAGTTCCCCGCCTTTTACACCCGCAGTTCCGGGCTGCCGCTGGACATTCGTTGTGACACCCCGGAGGAAGTGGCCGCCATTATCCAGGCGCGCCAAATGCTTGGATTCCAGACCGGCACTCTGGTGGCTACCCCGATACCAGAGCAAGACGAACTTCCCGCACCGGTGGCGGAAGAGGCCATTGCTCTGGCGTTGAAGGAAGCAGCCGAGCAAGGCATTCGGGGTAAAGAGGTCACACCGTTTCTGCTGGCGCGCGTCAGCGAATTGACCCACAACGAAAGTCGAACCGCCAACGTGGCGCTGCTGCAAAACAATGCGCGCGTGGCGGCACACATTGCACAGGCGTTGACGACATTATAGGGTAGCCGTTCCAAAACTGTGAACAACCGCGGCTCACCCGGAGGGTTCGCCCTACCAACGACCCGTGATTCCGGTTTTGGGTAGGTCGAGGCTGCCTGTCCGCCGTGGTGGATCCCTGCCGAGCCGAGTTGTTCCTTGCTTCAAAACCAGCCATTGGTTGAACAGCCATCGGCCTCAACGAGGCCGGCTACAACGAATCCGGAAATGCCCTAAGGCGCAGCTGGAATCTTAATTCGGTAGTTGCGGACGGCGGGCCAGGCGTTGGTGTCGATCCAGGTCATGGAGTCATTGGTGGCGACCAGATTATCCAGATTCAGCCAGGGGATGTTGGTGTCACTTAAATTTCCGTCGTGGCCTTCGATCTGATAGGACCGGCCTTCGATGGCCTGGAAAGTCAGGCGCAGGGTATTGGTCGACACCACAACCTGGCTTTCCCAGCCGATATAGCTGCCGGGAGCGTTGGGATCGGTGCTGGCGACCCATTCGCTGTAGTTCGGGAAGCCATCCCCATCCCAATCGCCGTCGGGGGCGTTGGTGGTCGTGCCCATCTTGAGCAGTTCCCAGTCATCGGGCATGCCGTCGCCGTCGGCATCCCATGGCACGGTGATGACGACCGCGGCATTGGTTGTGTCGGTGCCGTCGTCCGCGGTGAAGGTCGTATTGGTGAAGACCGAATCGGTCATGCGCCCGCCCGCGCTGAGGGCGGTCACGTGCCATGAGAACACGCCAGTATTGGCATCGAAGGCGGCCAACTTGGAACCACCGACCGGCAGGTTAGTGGCGGAGAGCGTGACGGAGGGGCTGTCGGGATCAGAGACCGCAACCGTGAAGGTCGACGTGGCGCCCACCGGCATGACATAGGGACCAAGAGGATTGAACTCCAGCACCGGCGGCTCGTTAGCCTCAACGACCGAAGACGCCAATTCAATGGTGAAGACCAGTGAATTGGTGCCGACCACCTCGACCTGCCGGGTCTGGGCCTGGTTGCGCATGTTGACCGTGTTCCAGGTATTGGACTTATCTGTAGCGGCGACATTGATGCTGCCGGTCGCAACGGCGAGCTTGACCGTGCTGGCCAAACTAGCCGTGGGCTTGAAGGTGGACACTGCCAGCGAGGTGACGCCCAGCGCTTCTTCAGCGAGGTTCCGCTGGCCGGTGCGCAGCAGAGCGTCGAGGTCGGGCGAGAGACCGTTACGGACCCGGAGTGTCTTGCCGGGCATAGAGTAGGAAACTGCGAAGACGTTGGTCGAAGCATTCGCCAGCGAGATGGTCTTGCTGATGCCTGCGTTAGAGAACGTGACCGAGTTAGCGGCGGAAGAGAACGTATAGAGATCGTTCACGCGGTTGGTCGAGCCATCCCACCAATCCTTGAGTGCGGAGGTGCGGTAAGCTCCCACCCCGCCGCCGTTCATATTGGCGACGCCTTCGTCTTCGGTACCGGCATCGGGCATGGAAACAAAGTTGCCGATCATCTGGACGACGTTGGACCCGGTCTTGAGCCATGCGCCGACCATGCGCCCGCCGCTGCGCTCGAAAATGGCCATCACGGAGTTATTACGCAGGACGTACTCGTTCTCGCCGTCGAGATCGACATCGGCACTCACAACCTCGGTGGCGGTCAGCGTGCGCCCGGCCCAGTTGTCCACGGCGGCATAGAGCGCGGCCATGCGGGTCTGGCCCTGGGCCTTCCAGGCGAAGCCCTGCAAGCCCTGCCAGCCAGCCGCAGGATTCATGTAGTCACCGAAGCTCCAGCGCGTCAAACTGCTGTTGGTTTCGTTGTGGAAAGCGGTCTCGAAAGTCGAGGCAAACAACGTCTGCTGCGCCAGGCGCTTAACATCGGCATTGGCGATGCTCTGTACGGTCTTCCACACATTGGAGAGAATGCCATTGGTCATGGAGCCGTAGAGGACGCCCGACGGTAGGTTCGTGCCCAGACGCACTTCAAAAAGTTTTGGTGCGAGGCCTTCGTGGCGGTCGGAGCCGTAGTACCAGTTGTCATAGTCGCTGTTGTTAGCGTGATGCACCCAATCCTGAGACTGCATGCCATCGGAAGTCTTCAAGTCGCGGTTAGCGATTTCACCGTCGAGGGCGTCGTCCAGCGCAATAACCTGAATCCAGGGATGGTTGGCCATCCAGCGCAGGTTGGCGTCATAGGCGTCAGCGTTGGCGTTGGCGGAGAGATCCTCCCACATGTAGAAAATGGTGGAAATCTGGTCGGCGCCCGAGCGCGCGCGGCGGTTGAAGAGCTGGCGCAGCTCCGTCGGTAACCCGCTGTCGGTATTCACGTAGCGGTAGTTGTTGGCGGCGGTGGCAATGACGAACGCATCGATGGACGGCCACTCGCCGCTGGGCATTTCCAGGTAGATCCGGTTGATCTTGTAAGCGTTATTGCCCAGCGCCTCTTCGCGTCCATACCACTCCAGCAGGTGCGGCGTCTGGTCGAGGATGGTCGCGCGGTAGCCCAGGTTGGTCTTGATCTGCTTGAGGGTTTCCACGTCCGCCACGCGCTCAGGAATCCAGAACACGTTGGTGGAGACCACGCCGCTGGTAGGCGACCCGCCATACATTTCATTCAACGCCTCAGTCGCCAATTTTACATTAGCGCGGTTGTAGGCCGCGTCAAAGTACTTGAGGATGTGGTCAGAGAATGTGCTGCCCAGCAGACGGAACGTGCCCGCGGCGACACCCGCGCGAATCTGCTCGTTGAGGGCGGGCCCGGAATACCAGGTATTGGACGTGCCCACCTTGGCCCACTCCAGCGCCATGGCCAGCGTCGGGGTGATATGCAAATTCAGCGCCGCGTTGGAATAGATGTTGTGGATCTTGACCGGCCGCTGATAGCCCGCGCCGGAACCGTTGTCCACGATGTTTTGGATGGTAACGGCCGGCTCAACCGCCTGATTGCCGTGCGCCAGCAGAGCCACCTTGGCGTGCTGCCCTCTGTTGTTCCACACATTGCCGCCGGCCGTGCGACCGATGCAGGTTGAATAATAGCCGTTTGCGGCAATGTAGTTGTAATCTTGATAATAGTCGGAGCACAGCCAGTCGTCGCCGATGGTGTCGGTGAAATCGTTCAGACCGCCAATGTCGCCCGCGCCACCATCGTCGCTTGTGAAATCACTGGTGGTGTAGACCTGAAATTTTAAAATATCCGGGTCGCCATTCCAGCCCGCCGTCACCAGCGCGGCGCGGTCGATGCTCCACGATACCGCGTCCAGCTCGGAGCTGAAGTAAGCCCCGTTATAGACGCCCGGAACGGCCACCACGCCGGCGGCGGCCAAATCGCCGCCGATGTCGGTCGTGTTGTTACCGGGCAACGTGTCTTTGTAGACCACGCCATTGGCGCTGTCATAAACCCCGATGCAGGCATTCCATCCCATCCGGCTGCCGGCATTGACTTCATCGGGCAAATTCACCTCACCCGTTCCGTAGGCGCCGAAATTGATGGCCACATAAACGTTCAGGGCGCTTTCCTCGGCGTTGGCCTTCAGATCATCGAAGTCCACGCGGAAGTAGAGTTTACCGTCGGCGGCCCCGCCATCGTGGAAATAAAACGCCACCATGTCGCGCGAGCTGTCGAAGCCGTCCCCGCGGCGATAGATGTCGGCGGAGTTACCGCCCTGGTTGTAATTGTCCAGCGCCAGCAAATCGTCCAGCGTCCAATCCATAAACTCGCGATAGTAGCTCTTGCCATTGATCACACCGATGACGGGGCCCTGGCCGATGGTGATCGCACCCTCACCACCCGGATCCGCGATGGAATCGGCTACCGTCGGATCCGTACCATTCTGGTATTCCAGCAAATTGGTGTAGGGCTGCTCGACACCGAATTCGTCTAGGTAGGTATCGCCATCAGGGTTGCCATCGGCGCCGTTCAGGGTATTGGTGATGATCAAACCCGTGCGCAGACTGCGCTGGCCGATAATGCCGGAATCCAGCGGATCGAGCCCATAGCGCACTTCCCAGCCATCTGGCAGGCCGTCACCATCGGTATCGGCTGTCAGCGGACACGTTTCCAGAAAGACCGCATTGGGATGCGCGACCCACAGGGCGGTCCGATCGATGATGCGCGATCCGGGCTCCACTTTAGGCACGCTGGCATTGGCTAACCGACTGGTGACGTTCCCCGCCCCATCGGCCAATCCCACGTCCAGATAGCCATTAAAGTTTTTGTCCTCGCCGTAGCCGTCGCTCAGTCCGTCGCCATCGCTGTCGGCGACGTTGGGCGACGTCTCCAGCCATGTTTCTCCGTTGTTGATGATGCCATCGGGCCAGTTACGCGCCAGCCAGGGATCCCAATCTGGTGGCAATGGTTCCCCATCGCCGTCCACCCACCCGTTGCGGTTGGCATCTTCGATAGCGTCGGGAATGCCGTCGTAGTCGGTATCAGGGTTGGTGGGATCGGTGACTGAGCCCTGAATGAGTTTGGTGCGATCGGCACCGGTGCCCGCGCCATCGACTCCCTTGACCTTACCTAAATTATCCAGCGTGTTGTAAAAGGGTGGATCAAGATCAGGCCGGAAGTTAGGGAATCCATCGCCATTAGTGTCGGTGTTGGTGACTGTGCCGGCGGCAGGCCAACGATAGCCCAATTCCAACCCATCCGGCAGACCATCGCCATCCGTGTCTGGGCTGTTTTCCATGGTTTTGCCGCGTGCAAAGTAATTAAACACCTCGTCTTGGGTCCAATATTCAGGGGCGCTGCCCGGCAGGGGAAACGCTGAAATCTCATTAGTATTCACGATACCATCGTCGTCCCAGTCGGCATCAGCCGCAT
The DNA here is from genome assembly GCA_034005635.1 of Kiritimatiellia bacterium. Lineage (GTDB taxonomy): Bacteria > Verrucomicrobiota > Kiritimatiellia > CAIQIC01 > Lenti-01 > JAAZFE01. Next base: position 24,481 of record JAVEUJ010000009.1, read on the forward strand.
TGGTCGTGGAGACTAGTTGGCGGAACTGAACCGTGGCATTGCGGGCGGCCGAATTGACGCCAGAACTCAATTCGGTGCCACTGGTATCAACCCAAACTGTGGCCGTGAAACGGTAGGCACCGGCATTGGTGACGGTCCAGACATGATTCCAGGTCAGGCTGTCGCCATTCGTGGCGACATTTGCGAGCACTACGTTGCCGATGTAATCCGTCGGACTGTTGAACTGGATGGCCAGATTCGTGGCGTTGGCGTCGGTCAGCACCACGATGGGCGTTTGCCGCAACGCCGGATTGGTGGCCAGCACCGAGGCAGGCACATCTTCCATGCGGATGATGTATTTTGCGCCATCGCTATCGGTCTCCGGCGGAGTGGTGATGATCAGGGTCGGCAGTAGCGGCCCGCGGTGCTGGACCAGTCGCACGGCGGCCTTGTCGAAATCGCCGTAGCCATTGCTGTTGGTAAATTCGGCGCGCACGCCGTAGAGCCAGTCGTCCTGGCCATTGTAGACGTTGGGCATCTTGAATTTCAGAAGATTCAGCCCTTCTCCCGCTGTCCCCCACTCCCATTCATGGGTGAAATTTAAAGCGTCGGCGCTGACCTGATCTCCACGGTTGGTCGAGCCATTGGAGACCGCGTTCACATAGACCTTCACCCGGTCGAAGATTTCCTGGTCGGACAACCCAGAGGCCATGCGTGCTGTATAGCGTAGCCGGAATTCCCAACCCGCTTCGACCATCGCGCCGTCGTCTTCAGGCCATTCAAAGAAGAACTCTTCCGCCGGACCGCGGGTGTTCAGGGTGCGGACAAGTTCGGTGTAGTGGCCAACCGCAGCGTTGTCGTTCGCCGGATTGCTTGAGGACCAGTTGGTGCTGGAAGTGCTCGACCATTCACGCAAGCGGACGCGGATGGTGGCCGTGCCTGTGGCGGGGATGCGCGCATAGTTGAAGCGCCAAATCTGGGGATAAGCCGTGTCTTCCGCCATGTCCTCGGTCCACGCGCCCACCGTCGAAGCCTTGGCCCACGCCACCTTGCCCGAGACGGTGCCGTTGCCCGGCCCGTCGTTGTCGGCATTGCTGTCGGTGATGTGATACCACACCTCGCGCACGGTCGGATCGGTACGGACGATGAACCCATACTCGCTGCCGTCGACCTGCGTTTCACCACTCGCCGGATACTGGATGTAGCCCTGCGGGGTTTCCGTGTCCAAATAGAACGTCTGGCGGAAGGTGTTGAAGACTGGCGCGCCGTCGTCGCGCTTCAGGAACGCCTTGGCTGTGATCAGGTGGAAACCATCGGCCAGCCCATCCGTGGTCCAACTGTTGTAGTCGTTGTGTTTGTGGTACGACTTGGTCTTCAGGTTCTGGTTGGTTGTTGCCCACTCGCCCAGCATGATCTTCTTCTTGGTCACGGCGGCGCCGTCCGTGGGCCAGACCACTTCCCAGCCATTGCCGTCATAACCTTGCTGACGCGCCGATCCGATCTTGTAGCGAAAGACTGTGCCGGCGGACATCGCGGGGATCGCCGCCTCCCACCAGTCGGAATTGTCAGATCCGGTGCCCACCCAAGAGGCCTCGACCACGCGAGTGTCGGGATTCGCGCCCTTGCCGCCCGCGCCCTCGGGCCACGCCACGCCGTTCACGGTATAATAGACGTGAACCCGGTTGCCCGGCACTTTGGGTGTTTTGGCGCTCAGGGTGATCGTTTGGTTCGCCGCATTGGCCGGCGTCGGCCGGAAATGCAGATTGGTGAGCGTGCCGCCGTCTTGCGTCGCCATGGGTGCATGCCAGATCCACGCCACCGTGTTGGCGCCGTCCCAATCGTTGCTGCCGGTGGACAGGTTGGTCGCGATGCCTGTGCCGACGGTGGCAACATAGGTCTCCGCGCCCGGAGAGGCGATCTTGGCGCGCGCGGAATCCGCCGCCGCGAACTTCTCCGGCCAGATGCGCTGGATAAAATTGACGCCTTCGTAGCCGAGATACATGTCGTGGCTCAGGGCCGGCGGATTATCGCGCCAATCGCCATCGCCATTGTGCTTCAGGCCGTTGAGGTCCATGCCGCCGTCCAGCCGCATCAGCACGTTGTCGGCGGAACCATCCACCCGCGCGTTGAACACGACGTTGGTGCCCTGGGTGATGCGCGGGATGGCCTCACGATACGTGTAGGCCGGCGGAGTGTCACCAGCGGGATACCCCCGGTTGTCATAATTGTTCGGGTTAAACACCGCATCGCCGTCGGGACCGTCCTTGCGGGCCACCATGATGGTGTCGGCCAATTGCCCATTGTCGTAGATCGAGACCACGCTGCCGGGCCACAGGCTGCTCGGATCTGGATTTTTGTAGCCCCAAACCGAATAACTGTTGGGAGGCTGGTTCACAGTGAACAAGTCGCGGGCAAAAACGTAATCAGCCGCCGGCCCGCTGTCCTTGAAGTAGCACTGGTAGGTGCGGACATAATTATAGAGATAGGCGTCGTCCGGGAAGGTGCCTTGGGTGGGAATGGTGCGCCAGTCCGCCCACTCGGAATTGAATACCGTCAACATCGTGTTATAGGGAAATGCCCCACCGCGCTCCCAGGCGATGACCGATCCGTCCCAATGCGTGCCCATGCCGACGTGATCATAGCGGGCCATGTTCTCGTGGATTTTCAGCAGCTCCGGAATGTGGGTCTGCCCCCACTGGCCGAGGAACGCGGTGCTGGCCCAGCGCGGAAAGGCCCCGCCACTGCCAGAGAGGGTTTCCGCATGACGGTTGCCGTCGGTGTAGAGCAGGCCCAATCCCTGGCGCAGAAAATAATAGGCGTGCTGGAGTTCTTTGCGGTCCACGAAGTCGTTGTCGTGGCTTTGCGCATGCATCACGCCCACCCCTGGAGAGAAACCGCCCGCGCCGGCATTGTCATAGCCCGCCAAATCGCCCGCGCTGAACCGCCAGTTGAGCTGGTTGCGCAGATCGTTGTCCACCAGCCGCATGCCCGCCGAGACATAGCCATCGTAGCCGGGCGGCTGGCCCAGGTGTTCGCCGAAAACCAAAGCATCGTCACGCGGGATTTCCGTGTTGAAATTGCTGTCGCGATGGTTATCCCAATCGCTGTAGCCGTGGGTATGGTTGAACTGCCACTGGATTTGCCCCAGATACCCGCCATCGCTGGCGTCGTCACCAAATGCCCCAAAGAAATAATCGGGCACGTGTTTAACGGCGTCGAGGCGGAATCCGTCGGCCTTGGTGGTATCCATCATCCAGCGTGCATTGCGACACAGATAGCCACCAACGTCTTCCTTGTAAAAATCTGGATTTTCAGCAATCACCTGCTCGGTAATCGATGTACTGTTGAAACCAACGTGATTCAACGTGGGATGCCAGTCATAAAATTCGGGATTGTGGGGATGGCGCACAAGAAACGGCTTGTCGTGCCAATCGCCTTCGGAATACCCAAAGTTCTGGTTGGGCGTTTCATGGGCGATGTCCAGCAGGTCGGAGAGCCCCAGGTGCATCACCTGCCAGGCGTCCTGCCAATCCCGGGTGTTGTCCCATTTCCGATAAAATCCATCGGACGTTTTGCGCAAGTGGAAATCTTCCGCCACCATGCCGGGGAACACGTCCGTCGGCGTCGTTTCGTTGTAACCCGGCACATCATAGGCGCGGTGATTCATGATATTGTCAAAATAGACGCGAATGCCGAAGCGGTGGCACAACTCCACCAGGTTGTGCAGGTCGGCCTTGGTGCCGTAGCGCGTGGCGATAGTCCCGCGCTGGTTGATACTCCCTAAGTCGAACGGATCGAACAAATCATAGCCCACCGAGTAGCCGCCGTTCGCCTTTGCCGGCGGCGGTAGCCAGAGCGAAGAATACCCCGCTTCGGCCAATTCCGGCACCTTGTCGGCGATCTCGTTCCAACTGGCGTTGAAATACTGCAGCATGGCTTCCCCCCAAGCCAAGGCCGGACATAACAGAGCTATTCCGACGCCCAAGCCAAGCCATTTTCGCCCGCGTGCCCAATTATGCCTTGGCTTCATATCTGTCTACTCCTCATTGACCCTTCGCACACATCAGTAAGCGGAGGGTTCCAACCGATCTTAAATCTATAGTGAAAGCTACCACCGGGGCCGAATCCGCTCAAGTCAAAACGTTACACCAGACAAGGGATTTTGCCCCTCCGGCCCCCCTCTCACCCGCAAAGCCCGGACTGATGCAGAAGAATATATTCGCTGACCGTCAGGACATCACCGCAGATGAGGGGAAATCACGCTATTTGCTCAACAATGTCGAGTGCCTGCTCCTGTTTGGCCAGGTGAAAAATCCCTGCTAGATATTTTCGCTCTCCCTAGCATTTGCCCTTGTATGCAAGAACGGTTCACCCTATAGTTTTTAAGGAGCATCCGGAAGGATGGTTGCACTATGCGAAAAATTCTCATTCGAAGTTTGGCGTTCTGTGGTCTCCTTCTGGTCACCACCGGGGCCTTTGTGGGATGGCGGGCCCTGGGCGTCTACCGCACCACCTATGGCGGCTTCCAGCATCTGCGCTATCTGCTTGAATCCGGGGAAACCCTTGAAGGCTCTCCCGCTGACGACGTGCTTACCGATTCTTATCTGCTTTCTCTTTTCGGCGAGAATCCGGAACTGGTTGACCGGCTCAAGGCCGTCATTGATCTTGGCATGGCGACCGATGCCAACCTCAAACTTGGTCAAGTTTCCGCCATGATTGTGACCTATAACAAGGACGAGGCCGGCACCGTCCTGAACCCCGCGATTTATGCCGTTGGCGGATTTCCAGACCCCCAAAGCCGCCGTCTTGGTTTTCACTCTAGCGGCTATATGAGCCAGGCAATTGACCGCTCGTTGTGGATGTCCGGCAATGCCGTCATGAATCTCCTCGGTCGCGACATCATCGTGTTTTGTGAGCAGGACAAGGCTGAACAGCATATGGCCATGCTCTATGATCTGCTACAGGGCAATATTTTGTCCCTCGCTCAACGAGTGGTTGGCCCACCGCTACATTATGCCATCGTGTTCCCCGACCCCAAAGAACTGGCCCCGCCCAATTTGCGCAACAATCTGCAAACTGTCATCATCAAGGGCGAAATGGCCGGTGACTACGGAAAAACGGAAACCATTTTTGTCACCCCTAACCGCCGTGCCGCCACTCAATCCTATGTCATCTTCAAAGACATGGCCTCGCTGGCGCGGATGATCTTCCATGACCAGTTTGGTGGCTACATCAAGGAAATGTCGTGGGGCAAGATGAATGACACGTGGTGGGCGGTTGAATACGTCGATCTCATTGATAACATGTCCGTCGTTCAGGACCAGGTGCTCGTCGTCGCCCGAATGGAATACGATCGGGTCAAGAACAATGCCCTCCTTAAGACGGTTGAGCGTATTGGTCGCGACATTGCCATGCAAAAATCCTACCTGCTGGCTGGTGAAGAACCATGGGAATTTGCTTATCGCAACAAGGAGAGTCCCAGTGGCGGTTATTGGAGCGCTCCCCACCGCTGGGGTCCAGAATGGCCATTGGGCCAAGAGGGCATCCCTACCGCAGGCTCATTGGCGGCCACTGCCGAGCGCGAACGACTGGCGGCTGAAAAGAAAGTGGCCCCACCACCTATCGCTCCTGAATCCCCAGCCCCCCCTCTTTCCGCTCCAGACCAGACCACTTGATTTTCATGACGCCCCCACCACTGTCTTTCACTAACCAAGCTGCGACCATCTTGACGACCTGCTTGCTACTGGTTGCAGGCAGTGCTTTCGGCCGTGAGTTTACCATCCGCACCATCTCCGAACCCGGTCAGGATGCCCGGCATCCTTCTATTGGGAACACCGGACTCGTGGCCTGGCAGGGCTATGCCGATCAAGAAGGCGGAGTTGCAAGTTCACGGCGTTCTGATGTCTTTATTTTCCGCGACGGAACAATCCGCAATGTCACCGCGATGGCCCCCCAGTTAAGTGGTCGCAACACGCGGCCACAGGTTTTTGGCGATTCAGTTTTGTTTGCGGCCATCTTCAAGCCTGGGACCGGTGGAGGTTTCTCATTTGAACTATCTATCCCCTCGAAAACAGAAGAAATGAGGGAATTAGAAAAAGATTATCCCACCTTGTTCGACCCACCGGGGTCTGCGATGGAAGCAGCACTCGCTGACACCAATTTGCCGACCGACACCCCTGCCGCCGAAATGCAGCCTGCGGTCGAAGATGAATCAGTCCCAACAGATTCCTCATTGCAGCATCAAATGTGGCGCCGCTCCGGCGGTAGCTTTGATATTGCCCACTTGCTCCCTGATGGCACCATTGAGCGCATAACCCCCGGCACCCGTCATTTTAGTACTCCGGTCATGTCCGCAGCCGGCATGGCCTTCCAAGTGGCCCGCGGCTGGCCCTATGGCTATGAAATCCTGAGTTGGAAGCCCGGTGATACCATGCTCACGCAGCTCACCACCAACTACTACTATGCCTTGGAACCCCACATCCACGGCAACGATCTCGTCTTCCAAGCCTGGGATGGCCACGATTACGAAATCTACCATTACCGGTTTGACACAGGACAGCTCAAGCAACTGACCAACAACCAGTTCGACGACACCCACCCAGTGGTCTGGAACGGCGAAATCGCCTGGATCGCCCACCCCACCATCAATGCGGAAATTTTTCACTACCGCGACGGTGTCATCCGCAAAATCTCCGACACCTCCCAGGACAATGGCCCCCCCTCGATCTGGCAGGGACGGGTAGTCTGGCAGGGCTATGACGACACCGACCTTGAAATTTATTATTTCGACGGTCGACGCACCATTAAACTCACGAGTAATACCTGGGACGATGTTAACCCTGTCATCTGCGATGGCCTCATCGTCTGGATGAGCTATGTCGACAATAGCGATGCTGAGATCATGGCTCTGGACCTAGGCGACAATATCACTACCCAACTCACTAGCGATGACTGGGAAGACTCCGATCCCCAGACCGCAGGCGAAAAAATCGTTTGGTACACCGTGACTCCCGAAGGCGCCAAGGTTCAAATGGCTGAACCCAACGCCCCCCGCCCCGAGGCGATTCCATAACCGATGGCTCGCGGTTGACAAATGGTGCCCCATCCCCTAAATTCGCTCATTGTTTTCGGCGGGATAGCTCAGTTGGCAGAGCGGAGGACTCATAAGCCTTAGGTCACCGGTTCGACCCCGGTTCCCGCCACCA
>JAVEUJ010000010.1:0-31127 GCA_034005635.1 Kiritimatiellia bacterium
TTGCCCTCGCGCGTGAAGGGATTATGGCCCGTATTGCGGTTGAACCAACCGCGCTGGGCGCAGACATGCATGCACAAGTCAAAGGCATCGTCATAGGTCCCTTTGACGGCGAGCACCTTGGCCCCGAAGATCAATAGTTGGGCGATCTTGGCGGCCGGAGCTTTTTCGGGAACAAAAATCACACAGGGCATACCCACGCTCGCCGCCAGGCAGGCCATGGAACTGCCCGCATTGCCTGTGCTCGCCCCGCACAACACTGCCGCGCCAGTCTCTCGCGCCCGTACTAGCGCGACAGCACCGGCCCGATCTTTGAACGACGCACTGGGATTCTGGCCATCGTCTTTCAAAAAGAGATGACGGAGTCCGGCGGGGCCCCCGAGCCGCTGTGCCTTGTAGAGGGGTGACATGCCCACTCGCAGTGGCGACGCCAAGTCAAGATTCGAGACCGGTAGCAGGGCCCGATAGCGAAAGATATCCTTGCGCGTGTCGTCGATCCACCAGCGTTCTGTTGGCCCCGCTGGCCATGCATAGCGCACCTCTAAATTGCCGCCGCAGGCTGGGCAGGCATAGCCATCAAAATTTACATCTTGTTGCGTCCCACAACGAAAGCACCGGAATCCGTTAAATGTTGTCTTCATAAGTCTGTTTAGTATGCGTCAATCTCCCCCTCCGTGCAATCCCGTTCCCGGCCGGGGGCGGCAGGGGGGGGCATGACTAAAACCTTCACGGTTCCGTCCGGTGCCTATTTTGTAGGGGCGCAGCTTGCTGCGACCGGGCTGTTTCAAAAACGACAGTTCCGTTGCCCCGCAATTTACGAACAGGGATCGAGCAAGCTCGACCCCTACATTTCAAATTCGCATCTTTCCCTAATTTTGTCGTGCGCTCCGGCAGAAGCAATGCACCCGTTACTCCATCCGGCCATAGGTGCGCGGATCGAAGGCCGCCCGCAGACCTTCACCCACAAAGACACCGGCCAGCATGGTGACGAACAGCGCCAAGGCGGGATAGAGCACTAACCACCAAGCCTGCGGAAATTCCTGCGCCTGCGCCAGCAACTCTCCCCAGCTTGGCGTGGGGGGCGGCAGGCCAAACCCTAGGTAATCCAGCGCTGCCATGACCCCGATCGCCCCCACCAGCGAAAACGGAAAGAACGTCACGAGCGGCACCAGCGCATTGGGCAGCATGTGGCGGAAAAGAATCTGACGCGTCGGTAGTCCCACCACCCGCGCGGCCTCTACAAACGGCAGCTTGCGCAGCCGCAAAAACTCCGCGCGCATGTAGTAGGAAATGCCAATCCAGTTGAACACCGCATACACCCCCAGCAGCAGCAGAAAACTCTGGCCGTAAACCGACCCCAGCAAGATCAGGATATAAATGAATGGCAGCGACTCCCAAATTTCGATGACCCGCTGGCCGAACAAGTCCACCCGTCCGCCGTAATAGCCCTGTACCGCCCCAGCCAACGTCCCCAGCGTCATAGTCGCCAGCACCAATGCCATTCCAAACGTCAGCGATGTCCGGAACGCATAGAGCATGCGCGCTGCCACATCGCGTCCCGACGAATCAATACCCAGCGGATGCCCCCTCACCGGTCGGAACGGAAAACGCACCTGTTCTGTTTCGCTTGTAAACGTCCAGCCGGTTGTGCCGAGTGCTGGAAATCCATCCGGATAAACCGGGTGCTCTGCATCAACCACTGCCGTTTGGCGCGCCGGTGCCTCGAGTTCTTCACGAAACGTCAGCCTCACCCGCTCAGGCGATACCGCACGCGGTGCGAAAGGCGAGAGCGAGACCCAGGCCTGACGTCCGTCACGTGCCGTGACCCGGGCATCAACAGCTCCCGCTGCCTGGTTGGCCCAGCGCGCGGTCATGCCTGCTCGAATCGTCTCTGGCATGATCCAACTCGCTTCCAACGGCTCATTCGCCTCCAGCCCGAAAAAGTCGGCCTCCCCCACCCTGCGCACCATGCGTCCCGTGGCCTCCACATCCACGGAGGCTACCCGCGACTCGCGCACCGCCACCACCGTCACTGTTGTCGGCAAGGGGATATCTTCGGGCTTCAAACTTTCCAGCGGACCATGCGGAATTAGCGGCCAAACCATCCAGTTGCCGCTATCCGGGGCAAACGCGGCGCTTGCCGCCAGCACTTTGTAGTCTGGACGCGTCATTTGGCGACTGCCGGTAAACACGTCGTCCGGATAAAATTTCACGATGGGAAAATAATTTTGTCCTTCGAAGCGAATCCACAACGGCTTGTCGTTGGCAATCCATTCCAGACCTAGGCTGGCCCCGTAGGCCCCCAGCAGGATCCAAAAAGCCCACCAGCCGCGGCGCATCCCCCGAAACCGCGCCCACCGCTGCCGGGTCACCGGATGAAAAGTCCATGTCATGTGCAGAGCCGTCTGATCTTATCAGGGAAATACGAAACCCAGGAAAACAGGAAACAGTTCAATGTCCGGCCCCCCTGAATTCACGCCCTACCCGTTTGATCGCCAATGGCACAGCATGAAAATTTATCAATAATCCCGTTTCCAATTCTATGGCCTTCAAATAGGACCGAACCACTGAAAAATGAATAGGTTCAAATCCCTTGATTGCCTTTAATTCCACAATCACTCTGGACTCAACCAGCAAATCCAGGCGGTGAATACCGATCACCTTGTCGCGATACCTTACTTCCACGCTCTTCTGTCGCTCAAATGTCAGTTTCGATGCCTCTAGTTCCAGACACAAAGCCTCTTCGTAAATGGATTCCAGAAAGCCAGGCCCTAATTGCCGATGTACACGAATAGCCGCCGCAAGGATTTGGTCAGTCAATTCTCCATCTGGCAAAATTTTCGCCAGCATGTTCTTGTTTTCCTGGGTTTCCGGCTTTCCTGATTGGCTGTTCATAGATTTGCTTCCGTCCTCAATCAAACTGGATTCGCGGATCGATCATCAGGTAACATGCATCCGACAACAGCCGCCCCAGCAGGCCCAGCAGGGAGGTCACCGCCAGGATGCCCATGAAGACCATGTAGTCGCGGCCGACGATGGCATCGAGGCTCAACCGCCCCATGCCAGGGATTTCAAAGACCTTTTCAATCAGCACGGAACCGGCAAACAAGATGCCCAGCACACCGCCGAATCCCGTTGCAATGGGAATCAGAGCGTTGCGGAAGGCATGGCCCCATACGGCTCGCCGCAGGCTGCCGCCTTTCGCCAGCACCGTGCGGACGTAGTCCTGGCCGATCTGTTCGAGAAGCGAGTTCTTCATCAATAGCGTCAACACCGCAAAGTTGCCAATGACGTAACACGCCACCGGCAGGAGAAAATGGGCCGCTAAATCTTTGAACTGACCCCACGGCGACAGCAGCTCAAAGTTCACCGACACGATCCCGGCTGCCGGCAGCAGGTCCCAAAAGCGGTCGCTGGTCCCCGCGAACAACAGTTTCAGCAACATACCGAAAGCAAACGCCGGAATGGCATAGCCGATAAACACGATGAGGCTGCTGAGCGTGTCGAAGGCGCTGCCATGCCGGAGTGCTTTGGCGATCCCCAGCGGAATGCAAATCAGATAGGTCAGTACGAAACCGGAAATTCCAAATACCAGCGAAACCGCGAAACGCTCGCGAATCAGCCTTCCAACGGTTTTGTTGGGATACTTGTAGGAGCGCGCCGCCAACCCCATCTTATCTCGCACCAGCCAAGTCCAGTAACGCCGTGGCAGAGGTTGGTCAAACCCAAAATGCGCCTCTAGCGCTTTGCGTTGTTCGAGAGAAACCGACGCCCCTGCGTGCGGGCTTTGTCCGGCCTCTGCGGCACCCATTCCGCGCATTCGTGCCAGCGCCTGCTCCACCGGTCCGCCGGGCACCGCCTGCGCCAGTGCAAAACAGGCGAAGGTGATTCCTAAAAACGTCGGCACCGCCAGCATCAACCGCCGCAGAAAATAGTCCAACCGTTCCATGGCCTGCGCCTCACGCCCAGTAGCTGCGGTCCAGAGAGCGATACTGAACCGCTTCTGCCACATGGTCAGCAGCGATGTGCTCTGTGCCGGCCAAATCAGCAATGGTCCGCGCCACCTTGAGAATCCGGTCATAGGCCCGCGCACTCAGGTGCAAATTCGCCATGGCGGCCTTGAGCAGGCCTTGCGCGTCATCCTCCAACACGCAGTACTTGTGGACATCCTTGGCACGCATGATCGCGTTGCAATGGACGGCATGGACGCCCTTGTGTTTGGCAAAACGCGCACGCTGCACCGCGCGCGACGCCACCACGCGTTCGCGGATGGCCGCAGAGTTTTCCCCCTTTTCCAGCGACGCCAGTTGCTGGTATTCCATCGCTGGTACCTCGACATGAATGTCGATCCGGTCCAGCAGCGGTCCCGAAATTTTATTGCGGTAGCGCTGCATCTGGATGGGCGTACACCGGCACTGCCGCTTGGCATCGCCAAAGTGCCCGCACGGACACGGGTTCATAGCCGCCACCAGCATAAATCGGCACGGGAAGGTCACCGACGCCGCTGCGCGCGCAATGGACACCACCCCATCTTCCAGGGGCTGACGCATGACTTCCAAAACGTTACGGTGGAACTCGGGTAGCTCATCCAAAAACAGCACGCCGTTGTGGGCCAGGCTGACTTCACCGGGCATCGGGTGCGTCCCACCCCCCAGCAATCCAGCATCGGATATGGTATGGTGTGGTGCACGGAATGGACGCCCGTGCACGACGGCATGGTGAGCGGGCAATACCCCGGAGATGCTATGAATTTTAGTGGTTTCCAGCGCCTCCTCCAGCGTTAGCGGCGGCAAGATGGTCGGCACTCGCTTGGCCAACATGGATTTTCCAGTCCCCGGTGGCCCCACTAACAGGATATTATGCCCACCCGCCACCGCCACTTCAATCGCCCGCCGCGCAAACTCTTGTCCCTTCACATCCGCATAGTCGTCGTCGTAGAGTGTGCCGCCTCTAAACGCTGCTTCCATATCTACGGTAATCGGCGCGATGGCCTTGCGGCCCTCGATGAAATCGGCCGCCTCGCGCAGGTTCCGTACCGGATGAACCGCCAGGCCCTCGACTACGGCAGCCTCTTCAGCGTTCTCTGGCGGCACCAGAATACCTTTGCGGCCCTCGGCTCGCGCCCGCAGCGCGATTGGCAGCACCCCGCGCACGCGGCGGACTTCGCCGCTCAGCGCCAATTCGCCAGTCACGCAGTAGTCAGCCAACCGCTCGCCATCCATCTGATCTTCGGCCGCCAGCAGCCCCAGCGCAATGGGCAGATCAAAACTGGGACCTTCTTTCTTGATGTCGGCAGGCGCCAGATTGACCGTAATGCGATTGATTGGTGGAGAAAATCCGGAATTGGTCAACGCCGTCCAAACGCGGTCACCGCTTTCCTTGACCGCGGCATCCGGCAGCCCCACCACCACCACCTTGGGCTCACCATGCCCGGAGTTAACCTCGATCTCGACTTCGTACGCATCCACCCCAAACACCGCGCCCGAATAGACTTTCGCCAGCATAAGGGGTCAGTCCTATAATTTAATGTTTTTAACCTTGGCAAAGGAATCAAAACCCCAGCCGCCACGCCTTGAAGTTCCCAGTTTCTTTAGAAATTCTGAGAAATTTGTGGCCTTGCCCATATGGAGATGCTCCTTGATCCATCCGTTGCTTACGAAGGTATTCCGCCGCACCAGCCAAGCCAAGGCATATTTCTCGGGACTATTCTTGATCATGGTTCCCCCCGACTCATCACGTGATAAACCGCCCCCGCAAATTGCACTCGTGGCTTCCTTGGCATACCCTCATTCTCACGACATCTCCCCCGCTTCGTCAACCCAAAAACATTAAATTAGGACCCCTTTATGACCCCTTTACGGAGGTGGACAAGAACAAGCCCTTCCGATGAACTCATAAGTTTACTTGGGAATCAAAGGCTCCAATTGAGCTTTAATCACTTTATGCATTTCTTCCTGTGATAAATATTTCCGGTTCCCTGCCAGAATTCCATTTTTCACAACATCAACCGCTGCCGGTTGATACCCCAGTGCTTGAGCGATTTTACTACACAAATTTTTCTCAACAATCTTCAGTTCGCCATCAATAATCATAATTTCAACCAAATCATACAGTTGTTGAAAACGGACTTCGGGATCATCCGGCACTTTGCTTTCAATTTCCTCAAAATGTTGCATCACTTCATCCTGAACTTCTTTCGAAATGCCCCATTTAGATGCCGCATAACTTAATACGCTTTTCTCATCGTCCGTGATTTTTCCATCGGCTAATGACATGACAACCAGATTGCGAAAGTGATATTTCTTCTCCTCGGGGCTGATGTCTTTGATACTCTTCATGATTCGGCTCCTTCTTATTGAATGCTGAATGCAGCGATATAACTCCACTTGCTTACCGGTCGGAATATCAGGGTCCCTTGTTCACGTCCCCTTGTTATCCCAATGCTCTATACATGAGCTGAGTGTAGACCGATCCCCGGGACAGAACAAGCGGAAACACGAGAGGGGCTGCCTCTTATAGGGGTATGAGTGCCTTCGCCTCCATGGCGGCTTTGTAAAGGGGTACCAGTCCTATGATTTAATATTTTCAGCTTTGAGTTGGTTTGTTGTTCTCTTTGAAATTCGGCAATTTTTCTGGCGGGACATCTGCCAGCAGGGGCGTGACCTGATCTTTTGCGGACACGACTGGCGTGCTCAGGTCGCCCCAGGGGATGGCAAGGGCGGGGTCGTTCCACCGCACGCCGTATTCATCACCCGGCGTATAATAGTCGGTACATTTGTAGCTAAAGTCGGCACCGTCGGACAACACGCGGAACCCGTGCGCAAAGCCCTCGGGAATATACAATTGGCGGCGATTTTCTTCTGATAACTCGGCCACTACAAATTTTCCAAAGGTGGGCGAGCCGCGACGGATGTCAACGGCGACATCTAGAACGGCCCCGCGCATCACACTGACGAGCTTGGCCTGTGGCTTGCGGAGCTGGTAGTGCAGACCGCGTACGGTGTCGCGGCACGACCGCGACAAGTTGTCCTGGACGAAGACACGCTCGAGACCGGCGGCGGCGTATTCCTGCGCCTGATAGGTTTGCATGAAAAATCCCCGGTCATCGCCATACACCTGCGGGGTAAACAACAGAACACCGGGAATGGAGGTGGGTTCGCAAACAACGCTCATCCCCGGGGCTCCTCCGCCTCGGCGACCAATTGCAGCAAATACTGGCCATAGGCGTTTTTTTTCATTTCGCGACCGAGCTGGCGCAAGCGGGCGGCATCAATCCAGCCCGAGTTGAAAGCGATCTCCTCGAGACAGGCAATTTTCAATCCTTGGCGTTCTTCGATCGTCTGCACGAAGTTCGACGCCTGCAAGAGCGACTCGTGGGTACCGGTGTCGAGCCAGGCAAAACCGCGTCCCAACAACTCCACGCGCAGGTTCCCTTGTTTGAGAAACTGGCGGTTGAGGTCGGTAATCTCCAATTCACCGCGCGGCGAGGGCTTAAGCGCGGCGGCAACATCGCATACTGTCCCGTCGTAGAAATAGAGACCAGGAACCGCGTAGTGCGATTTCGGCTTCTGGGGCTTCTCCTCAATCCCCAGCACCTTGCCGGTGGCGTCGAATTCGACGACCCCGTAGCGTTCGGGATCCTTGACCAGATAGCCAAAGACGAGACCGCCCTCCGTTAAAGTTCCGGCGCGACGCAAAATACCGGTGAGCCCCATGCCGTGAAAGATGTTATCGCCCAGCACCAGCGCTACGGGATCACCTGCAACGAAATCGCGACCAATGATAAACGCCTGCGCCAGCCCTTCCGGCTTGGGTTGCTCGGCGTACTCCAGCTTCAGCCCCAGTGCCGAACCATCGCCCAACAGCGCCCGGAAGCGCGGCAGGTCTTCGGGCGTGCTGATGATCAAGATTTCGCGGATGCCTGCCAACATCAGGACAGAAAGCGGATAGTAGACCATCGGCTTGTCATGAACCGGCAGAAGCTGCTTGCTCACCACCCGCGTAATAGGATAGAGCCGCGTCCCCGATCCCCCAGCTAACACAATACCTTTCATTCTCTGGTTCCTTTCGCCTGCAAACCGGGGCCCAGCTTGGCCCAAACTCTGCCGTCCTTCAAGTCGTTTTGCGACAAATCACCATCCCAGCAGCCACGCAAAGATCAGTGGCGCGACAATGGTGGCATCGCTCTCAATGATGTACTTAGGCGTGTCTACGTCCAGTTTTCCCCAAGTGATTTTCTCATTGGGCACCGCGCCGGAATACGATCCGTACGAGGTGGTCGAATCGCTGATCTGGCAAAAATAAGACCAAAACGGCACATCTCTCCACTCCAGATCCTGAACCATCATTGGCACCACGCAGATCGGAAAGTCACCCGCAATGCCCCCGCCAATCTGGAAGAACCCCACGCCGTCGGTCCCCGAGTTTTCCCGGTACCAATCGGTTAACATCATCATGGTCTCAATGCCACCCTTTACCGTAGCCGGGGCCAATTCGCCTTTGATGCAGTACGAGGCAAAGATATTACCCAAGGTGCTATCTTCCCAGCCCGGGACAATGATCGGCAGATTTTTCTCGGCCGCCGCCAGCATCCAGGAATTCGCGGGATCGATTTCGTAATCCGGCTCCATGACGCGACTGCGCAGGAGTTGATACATGTACTCGTACGGGAAGTGCCGCTCGCCCGCCGCCTGGGCATCCTTCCAGATCTTAACGATATGGTGCTGGATTTTGCGAAAGGCTTCCTCTTCGGGAATGCAGGTATCCGTCACCCGATTGAGCCCCTGGTCGGACAATTCGCGCTCCTGGGCCGGCGTAAGGTCACGATAGTTAGGCACTCGCCGATAATGCGAGTGCGCCACCAAGTTCATGATGTCCTCTTCCAGGTTCGCCCCAGTGCAGGAAATGATCTGCACCTTGTCTTGGCGGATCATCTCGGCCAGCGAAATGCCCAGCTCGGCCGTACTCATCGCCCCTGCCAGCGAAATGAGCATCTTCCGCCCAGCCGCCAGATGCGCATCATACCCCTTGGCTGCATCCACCACCGTTGCTGCGTTAAAGTGGCGGTAGTGACGTTCCATGAATTGCGATATCGGCCCTTTGTTCATCGTGTGCCTGCCTTTCTCTAGATTGCTATGCCCCTATTGGGAAGTACTATGCAGACTCCCATCCTCAGACGCCTTAATACAGCAAAATGTTACGCTCCCCACGCCGATCAGGTGCTGTTAATGATCGATACTTTCAGCAAACGCGCCAGGCACTGTGCCAGAGGACGATTCCCAGGATCAAATATCCACCGCTGCCCCTGTCGGCTCAGCACTCCCGCCTCTCGCAGAACGTGCAAATGCCGGTAGGCGGCCATGCCAGACAGCTTCAACAAGCGCTGCAGTTCCCTGGTGCTGCGCGGATGCAGCATTAATTCTTGGATGATCGCCAGACGGCGGGGATGCGCAAACGCCTGCGCCGTCGCCACCAGCTTGGTGAAATCTTCGGACTCGGTTTCCAGCAACGTCTTCGCCATGGCCTCCAGAATCGGCCGGGCCGATGCCACCAAGGGATCCGGCACCGGACTGTAGCGCACAGTGGCGCCAGAGCGACTGGCCCGCACTAGGCCTCGGGATTGCAACCGCCGCAATTCTTGGCTCGCTCGCGAAAGGCTCAGATCCAACGACTCAGCCAACCCGGTAACCGTCAGCCCCGGCACCGCCAAAATCTGTCGCAACAACCCAAGTCGGGTCTCTCCCGCCAGAACGCGAGCCGTTCTCCACAAGGTCGGACTCAATGCCATGTCAGCCTCCTGTTTTATCGGACTTTATTAAGTCCGATGTTTTAAGGCAATATCAATTTTTTCTAATCGCCTTTATTATGGTGATTTAAGTGCAGAAAATTATCGGACTTTATAAACTCCGATGTTTTTGGTGTGATGCTGAATATCTTTTGCCCGGGGGCTTGCGTTCCCGCATACTTGTGACCGCATGAGTACGCTTGTCGCTGTATCCTTAGTTTGGGCATTTTCGTTTGGTCTGATTGGCCATCAGCTTGCCGGGTTGCCCCCGGCGTGGCTGGGGTGGATTCGCTTGGGTCTTAGTGCCGCGCTTTTTCTGCCGTTTGTCCGGCGTATTCCTGTCCGAAACGCGGGGATGCTCTTCGGGATCGGAGCCGTGCAGTTCGGTTTTATGTACTGGAGCTATCTAGCCAGTTTCCGCTATCTGCAGTCCTACGAGGTCGCCCTGTTCACAGTGACCACCCCCCTGTTCGTTGCCGCCTTGAACGACGTGACCGGCCGTCGATTCAAGCCCTGGAATCTGCTAGCGGCGCTGCTGGCCGTCGGCGGAGCGGCGCTCATCAAGTGGCAGAGCATGGAAACCGTAGCGCCACTCAAAGGGATCCTGCTGGTTCAGTTCTCCAATCTCTGCTTTGCGTTTGGCCAATTGGCCTACCGATCCGTCATGGAGCGCATGCCCCGCCCGGTCGCAGATCGCCACGTATTTTTCTGGCTGCATCTGGGCGGATGGGCCGCATTAACGCCGGTCGCACTGCCTTTGGCCCTGGCCCATGCGCCCCCCGCCCCCTCGCCAGAGCAGTGGGCCGTTCTGGCCTATCTGGGGCTGGTGGCATCCGGCCTGTGTTTTTTCCTGTGGAATCGCGGGGCCCGCCAAGTCTCTGCCGGTCAACTGGCGGTGATGAACAATCTCAAGATTCCTCTAGGTGCGGCCGTCTCGCTGCTGGTATTTCACGAAGCCGCCAGTGGGGTTGCTTTGCTAGCGGGATCGCTGCTGCTGGCTGTGGCCCTGCTGCCGGTTCGCCGTCAGGCCCCCCACCCTAAAAGGCATTGATCGGCCACCCCGCATTGAGTAGATTGAGCATCAAGGTTCGGCCAACTGCGCGGCCAGACCGGAAAGGCTGGGAGCTATGAAAAAAATCGGGTTTGCCATCGGATTATTGCTGGTGCTGGGGGTCGCGGTCTGGATGTTGCGGGGAAAACCAGCGCCGCTCATCATGGGGACTCACGCCCATTTTCCGCCTTTTGAAATGCTCCAACCGGTCGGAGAGGGCGAAGAAATTGTTGGGTTTGACGTGGAATTGGCGCAGGCGATTGCCGCCAAAACGGGGCGTCCGCTGACAATTATCGACATGCCGTTCGACGATTTAATCCCCGCGCTCGATGCCGGAACGATAGACATGGCGCTGGTAGCCATGAGCATGACGGACGAACGGGCTCAGCGCGTGGATTTCTCAGAACCGTACTACACGGCCACCCAAGTGGTGCTCATCCGGGCGGGAGATGCCCCGCCAACCACGCGAGAAGATCTGAGCACTTGGCCAATTGCGGCACAAACCGGTACTACCAGCGCGGCCTTGGCGCTGGACATCGCTGGAGCCGACAATGTCCGCCAAACCACATCGGCCAAGGCGGCCATTGTAGACTTGCTGAACAGTCAGGTGAATGCTGTCCTGATCGATGAGCAACCCGCCGCCGCCTTCCGGAAGATATTTCCGGAAGCACACATCATCCCCCTGCCCTTCCCTGAGGAATATTATGCCGTGGCCGTGCGCAAAGGCAACAAGCCGCTATTAAAGCTCATCAATGCCACCCTCCGGGACATCAAAGCAGACGGCCGCTACGACTGGTTTATCGATCGTTGGCTGGTGCAAGCCAACTGAAACGCGTAGTCCCCGACTGGCCCGCAAGCGTCCAGACTAGATTTTGATGATGATCTTCTTCCGTCCGCCGGTAGCGGGTGCGGTGGGAGCATCGGCGGCCGGCTCGTCCGTGGCGTCGGGTTTTGGCCCGCTTGAAATCTTGATGGCGGGTCGCCCCTTGATAACTGGCTTTACGCTGGCCTTGCCTGCCGGAGCGCCGTCGGCCTCCGCTTTGGCTTGGACTTCCGATGGCCTGGGCACGCCAATTTGAGGGGCGATATCCTCGACAATTTCCTTCAAAATCGTGCTATAGCCCTTGCCGTCGCCCATCTGGACCTCCATGGATCCAAAGGCTTGGGCATCACCCTCCTTGGTAGACACCGGATCCAAAACGAATGTCGTAGACCCCACCTGAATTCGGTCGCCAGGCTTCAGCTTGACGGTATCTTCCACTCGCTCACCGTTGACAAAGGTCCCATTGCGCGATTTGAGGTCTTTGAGATAAAAATCGCCCTCCGACAAGCGAATCCCGCAATGAATGCGTGATACTTTATCATCCAGTAGCGGTATATCCGCTTCCCGACTGCGACCAATGGACAACGGATCGCCCGTCAGCTCAATATCTTTTGAAATCCCGAGTTTGTTGATATAGCGCAGATGCATGGCGGGTCCTTTCGTTACACGGCGCCCTTTTGGATGAGCGTCGCAAAATAATCGATGGTCAGTTTCAATCCATCTTCGAGGGGCATGACGGGGTCCCAACCGAGCAGGGCGCGGGCCTTGTCGATGTTCGGTTGGCGGACCTTGGGATCATCCACCGGCAGCGGCTGGTGGACAATGGTTGACGCGGTTCCCGTCAACTCTTTGATCTTGTTCGCAAAATCCATGACGGACAGCTCGCGTGGATTGCCGATATTCACTGGATCGGATTCTTCGCTCATCATCAGGCGAAAGATGCCGTCGACGAGGTCAGACACATAGCAAAACGACCGCGTCTGGGAGCCATCGCCAAAGACCGTCATCGGTTCACCCTTGAGAGCCTGGCAGCAGAACGCGGGAACGATGCGCCCATCTTTGGGCCGCATGCGTGGTCCATAGGTATTGAAGATGCGCACAATCCGAGTTTCCACTTTGTGAAAGCGGTGATAGGCCATCACGATGGCCTCGGCGAAGCGCTTGGCTTCGTCGTAAACGCCGCGCGGGCCGATGGGATTGACATTGCCCCAATAGGTCTCAACCTGCGGATGGACCAAGGGATCGCCATAGACCTCGGAGGTGGAAGCCAGCAGCAGGCGCGCGCCTTTAGCCTTTGCCAGGCCCAGCGCATTATGCGTGCCCAGAGCTCCAACCTTCAGCGTCTGAATCGGCAGTTCCAGATAGTCAATGGGACTCGCCGGCGATGCAAAATGGAAAATATAGTCCAGGTCCCCGGACCAGTCGATGAAGGTCGTGACATTGTGGTGGATGAACTGAAAATCGGTGCGAGAGCGCAGATGGGCGATATTCTCTAAGTTGCCTGTGATGAGGTTGTCCATGGCCGTCACGCGGTGGCCTTCAGCCAACAGGCGATCGCACAGGTGAGAGCCGAGGAAACCGGCACCGCCGGTGACAAGGGTAATGGGGGGTCGCGCAGAGGTATTCATGGGGCACAAGGTTGCCACATTACTCAGGCTTGAGCAAGGCAGGATGCAACCGGCTGGCAAAGTCAGCAATTAGTTGCAAATGCCCCTCGTTGCGCGGATCACGAGCGCCCGCTAGAGCAATGTAAGCCCAGCGATGCGAGACGCCATGGAAGATCCGATCAATGGCCATATAGCCCATTCGGGCAATGTGCGAGGCGGTTTCGCGGTCTTTCCCGATAAACCAGTAGGCATAATAGGAATAATCGGTCACGGGCGTACCATCGTCCCGGGTGGTATTCCGCGCCATATCCATGACCATCACCTCGAGCGGCTCCGCGCGGGTCTCCAGAGGAATTCGAATTATGCGTTCCTTTTCAATCTCGTTGCCGGCGGCGGTCATGCACACCTGCGGGCGATGAATGCTCGAGCGGTCATCACCGCTCAACACGATAGTCGTATGCACCGGATCCAGATTTCCAGGGCGCACATAGTACTTGCGGGCCATCCCGGTATCCGCCGGCAGCATGGAGCGTTCCGCCCAGTTCATATTGCTCAGCGGCTCGCCGCAGCGAGGGCAGACGGTCGGATCCTCAAGCTGCGTGGCCGCATATTGGGCACCACAGGTGCGACTGGGGCAAAAGAGCAAATCCACACCACTCCAGTTGCCTACTTGCTCCGGCAAATGCAGGACAATGCCCGCTTCGTCGGTATTGGCCACGCCGGTCTTGTACACCATCGCCCAGGCCGCAACGCCCAGAGCCACGATTACGAAGATTCGGGCGCGAAAAATCGATTTTTGATGCGATTCCATGTCGTAATATAATCCAGATTCAGGAGGCGGTCCAGAAACAGCATCAAAACAATGCTGATGAGAAAAATGGGATAGCCCGAGTAGTCGTGCCACAAGTCCATCGCAGCCTCCTGCCCGAACAGGGCGGCGGCCACCACCACGAGAATGACACGGCAGATGTTAGCAATAACCGCCACCGGCACGCTGCACAGAAACAAAATCCATTTTTTCGCCAGGGTTTTCTGGCTATACCACGCATAAAACCCCATCAGAGCGGTCATCGCCAGCAGCGAGCGCAAACCGCTGCACTCCGGCGCTACATTGAAAGCGAAGGAATTGCCGCTGCCGGAATAGAGCCCGGCGCCCACCCGCTGAACTTCCAAGCCAAATCCATTCAGGATGCCGGCCGAAACTGCGGTCGCCATCAGCCGCAGCGGAGCCGTCATGCTGTCGATGAAATTCAAGGGAATGGCTAGCAGCAAATACGAGCACGGGAAAATGAGCCAGCGGGCGACGCCCCAGCCATAGACCAGCAACGGCAAGCCCCACAGCAGGCAGATGAAACCCACCAGAGAGATACGCGGCTGTTGGGCCAGCACACCCACCCAATGCAATCCAAGTCCCAGCGCTACAACTATGGCCCCACGCCAATCCACTCGGCGCGGTGCCGCCGCAATATCCTTGCGCCGCATCCACAGCGCCGCCAAGCTCGCCAACGGCAGAAACATGCCATAGGCATAATCGCCGTGCCAGCGAGTGCCCAGCCACAGAAAGACCGAATGCCGGGCCGTCGCCACCTCTTGGCTGTTGCCATGCAGGTGAAAGAGAAAAAACAAGCCCCCCGCCACTACCGCCCAGAACCCCATCTCCCGCTGGGCCGACGCCGACAACCGCGACCAGCGGAATCCGCCAATCCAGGCCTTCAGTTGTTCTATACTATTGTTCATGTGAAAAACTGGACACTAACCAATGATGGGGCGGATTGCAAACGGCAAAACCGATCATTGAACCCCCCTGCATTTTCGCTTACTATGCCCCTCACACCCTCAACACAAGGCACAACATGGCTACACGCTGGATAACACTGTTCGCGCTCCTGTGCGCATGGATCGCAACCGCCGTCGCGGCACCCGTGACCAACCACCTCGACACCGGCCACGACTGGCTGCGCGATATCGCTTTTGTTAGCGAGGACGGCGAAGACGCCGGGACGCTGCAACTTCGCCTGGGCGATGACCCCGCTCTGATCCGCTACTTTGAGATACCCCTCACCGTCTGGGAGGAATTCAAGGCCGCCGAGTCAAAAGGATCGTTCTATGCCACGCGCATCCGCCAGCGCTATGAACGCCAATACGGCAAATCCCGGCAGGAAGTTTTCGACTCGCCGCTGCCCATTCAAACCACCGTCAACGCCCTGTGTGCCTTTAATGAGGAATGCGAGCCGATTGTCCTGCAGGGAATCGAAAAAGCTCGCGAGAGCATCTATATCGCCGCCTACGCCTTCACCCGCACCCGCATCGCCGCCGCCCTCGTTCAAGCCCACCAGCGGGGGGTGCGTATCGAAATGAAGATGGATGTCAACCAGGCCGACTATGTCGGCGCGCAGCGTTTGATTGACTATCTGCGCAACGCAGGCATCCCCATCACGCTCATCCACACCGCCGGCGACTATTCCGCCATGCACAATAAATTCATGGTGTTCGATATGCGCTGGGTGGTCACCGGCAGCTATAACTTCACTACCACCGCTCAGGTCTCCAACTGGGAAAACTTGGTTTGGCTCGATTCGCCCGACATGGCCGAGCAGTACAAGCAGGCGTGGGACGCCATCGCCTCCGACGAAGTCCACGAACCCAAGGCCTCCGCGCATTGACGCCGCCCCCGTCCTCGGCGTAGGATGCGCCCAAGGTCGGCCCGCTGCCAACCGGAACGGAATCGTCGATGAGTGTGATCAGCATGACAGGCCGGGGCACCGGCACCGCTACGAACTCCCTGGCCCGCGTCGAGGTGGAACTCAGCAGCGTCAACCGCAAGTCTCTTGATATCGCTGTCAGCCTGCCGCGCCCCCTCGCCTCGTTTGAAGCACCTATCCAGCACCAAATTCAGCAAGCGCTCGCGCGCGGCCGCATCTCGGGGGAAATCCGAGTGATCTGGACGCCCCGCGCCCGGGCGGCCTCCGTCCGCGTGGATGAATCTCTCGCGCGCGCCCACCTCGAGGCACTCCGGGCCGCCGCTCGCAAACTGGGACTACCCGACAATCTCCAAGCCTCATGCCTTCTGGAACTCCCCGACGTCTTGGGCGTGGAGCAGCGCCCCGCCGAGCTCGACCGCCTGATGCCGCTGATAAAAAAAGCCCTCGCCGCCGCCCTCACCCAGTTGCAGACCATGCGCCGCCGCGAAGGCGCGGCTCTCAGCCGCGATCTGACCAAACGCCTCACCACCCTCGGCCGCGCCACCGGCCACATTGAAACTCGTGCCCCCGGCGTCGCCGTCCGGTATCGCGAAGCCCTCCTCGCCCGCCTCCGCGACGCCCTGCCGAATGCGGAGCTGGTCGACGACGAGCGCATGGTTAAGGAAATGGCCCTCTTTGCCGACCGCTCCGATATCACCGAGGAACTGGTCCGCCTGCGCAGCCACCTGGCCCAGGCCCGCGATCTTCTCCAAACCGGTGGGGTCATCGGCCGCACCCTCGATTTTCTCGTGCAGGAAATGGGGCGCGAAATCAATACCATCGGCGCCAAGGCCAACGATGGCGACATCACCCGCCGGGTCATTGACGTCAAAGCCGAACTCGAACGTATCCGCGAACAAGTCCAGAACATCGAATAGAAGGAGAACACACGCCTCATGAAGGGAATCAAGCCCAGTTGGAAAAATATTATTTTCGTGGTGTCGGCACCGTCCGGAGCAGGCAAAACCACCTTGTGCGATAAGTTGCAGAAGGAATTCAAAGACATCCACTATGCTGTCACCGCCACCACTCGCGCTCCCCGCGAAGGCGAAATTGACGGCAAGAGCTACTACTTTATGACGCGCGAGGGGTTTGAGAAACGCCTAGCCGAAGGGGGCTTCATCGAAAGCGCCGTCGTCCATGGCAACCTCTACGGCTCCCCTAAGGCACCGGTGGTGGCCGCCCTTGAGGAGGGCTGCGATGTTCTGATGAATCTCGATGTCCAAGGTGCCGCTGCCGTCCGTGACACCATCATGGCCTGCCCAGCCGACGATCCGCTTAAGCGCACCCTCGTCGACATCTTTGTCGTCCCGCCCTCCACCGAAGTTCTGCGCAACCGCCTTGTCGTCCGCGGCACTGACAGCATCGATGTCATCGAGAAGCGTATGAAACAGGCCCGCGAGGAAATCTCGCACTGGAAAGAATACAAGTACATGGTCGTCAACGATGACCTAGCCGAAGCCTATGACGACATGCGCGCCATCATTTTGGCCGAGCGCCATCGCATCGACAACCGCCGGGAGGAATACCATGCCTGAGTCCCCAAAAATTGTCCTGGGCATCACCGGCTCCATTGCCGCCTTCAAGGCTGGGGAGTTGTTGCGCCTCATGCAGAAAAAAGGCTGGGATGTGTGGGTCGTCATGACTGCCTGCGCCACCCAGTACATCGGGCCGCTGCCCCTGCGCGCCCTCACCGGCCATCCCGTCCCCTGCGGCACCTTCGCTGAAGCCCCCCCGGACACCTATTCGCATCTGGACCTGTCGGCTCATGCCGCCGCCATGGTCGTGGCACCGTGCTCAGCCCAAACCCTCGCCCGCCTCGCCTATGGCTTCGCCGACGACATGCTCACCGCCGCCGTTCTCGCCCTCGAAGCACCCCTGCTCATTGCCCCGGCGATGAATACACGCATGTGGCGCAACCCGGCCGTGCAGGACAACGTCGAGCGCTTGCGCCAACGCGGCGCCCATATCATCCTGCCCGCGTCCGGTGAATTGGCCTGCGGCGATATCGGCCCCGGCCGCCTCGCCGATTTGCCCGACATCCTTCGCGCTGTCGAAGACCGCATCACGGCCGGCTGAGCTATGAAGGTTTTGGTGACCGCCGGCCCCACCCGCGAAGCCATCGATCCCGTCCGCTTCGTCAGTAATCGCTCCAGCGGCAAAATGGGCTATGCCATCGCCCAAGCAGCTCGCGACGCCGGCCATACCGTGCGGCTCATCTCAGGCCCTGTCGCTTTGGAGCCGCCCGCCGACATCACCCTCATCCGCGTCATCTCCGCCGCCGACATGCTCGCCGCCGTTGAAGAAAATCTGGCGTGGTGCGATTGGCTGGTCATGGCCGCTGCGGTCGCCGACTGGCGGCCGCGCCATCCCGCCGCCCATAAACTCAAGAAGGCCGACGGCCCACCCCTCATCGAATGGGAACCCGCGCCCGACATCCTCGCCACAATAGCCACGCGCAAAAAACAGACTCAACTGTTTTGCGGATTCGCCGCCGAAACCAAGCCCTGCGCAGACGAAGCCATCCGCAAGCTTCGTGAAAAAAATCTTGATCTGCTCGCCCTCAACGATGTCTCACAGCACGACCGCGGGTTCGATGCCGACACCAATGCGCTCACTATTTTTAGCGCCGATGGCCAGCGCCATCACCTCCCACTCGCGTCCAAATCCATCTGCGCCGCGCAATTAATCGCGCTGCTGGAAAAAAAGGACGCGAAAATAAAATGAAAAATAGTTTGAATATCTATTGACGTTGTTAATAACTTCGCATTAGTGTCTCAATCAACGAGATGAGAGTGTGAAAACGGAGAACAAATTCGAAGCCTGCGACCCATGCGACCCGATCGTTCTTCCACCTCGTTGTGCCATTTAAGCGAACAGAAACCACAGGACAATGTTTCAATGAACACTCTAAATAACCTGACCGCCCTAGAGCGTCAGGACTGAAGGGGGGGAATTACACCATGGCAGTAAAGAAAGCTCCGGCTAAGAAGGTCGCCAAAAAGGCTCCGGCCAAAAAGGTAGTCGCCAAGAAGGCGGTCGCTAAGAAGGCTCCGGCCAAAAAGGCAGTCGCCAAGAAGGCTCCGGCTAAGAAGGCAGTCGCCAAAAAGGCTCCGGCCAAGAAGGCGGTCGCGAAGAAGGCTCCCGCGAAAAAGGCGGTGAAGAAGGCGAAGAAGTAATTCTTCCCTGATGCCGAACCGTGCAATGCGGTCCGGTACATGAACGGCGGTGAATCCAGTTGATTCGCCGTCGTTTTTTTTGTCCATCCCCTTGCAATCCCGCCCCCCCTGGGCTACCTTTCGACCATCATTTCAGCGACAAGGAGACCACCGTGCAAGAACAAGTCCAAGCGTATATCGAAGAAGTCCGCCCCCTCATCCAGGGTCATGGCGGGGATGTGGAGTTTGTCTCCATGGATGGCAACACGGTCTATCTGCGCCTCCATGGCGCCTGCCATGCCTGCCCCCACGCCATGATGACCCTCAAAAATGGTATCGAAGCCGAAATGCGCGAGCGTCTCTCCCCCGAGCTGACCGTCGAGCGCGTCATCGACGACGACTAGCTGCCCCCCCCCCCCGGCCTCTTCCTGTTTTCATGGGGTTCCGGCCCTCCCGCTAAACGGTTTTCCACACTGTGGAAGATATTCTTCCACGCTATGGAAGATTTCTCTCTTTATTTCCACGCTATGGAAAAATATCCGGCCCGTTTTCCACGCTATGGAAGATTTTCTTCCACAGTGTGGAAAAACCAGACGCTGACGATTCACGGCGCGGGCGCGGGCGGCGACGGAAATGTCCCGCTGACCGCATCACGCACAATCTGCTTGGTATCGGGGGGAAAATCCGAGCGCAGCAGCCAGGTAATGAAATTGGGATCGTTGGCCACCGCCTCGCGTAGCGACTGCCCCTGGAACTTGCCGAAATTGAAAACGACCTCGTCCTTGGCCCACTTCAACCGCCCCGCGCGATCCACCCACGATGGGTCGCGCGGATCACAATAGTCGTTCAGCGCATCCATCTGGTCCGGCAGTTCCGGATAGCGCTCGAACTGTCCGCCCAGCACCCGGATGGTCGCCAGCACGTCGCCAAGTGCATCGTGCGAATTCTCATGGGGCTGGCCGCAGTAGTAGTTCAGCGCTGCCGACAGATCCCGCGGTTCGTTGCGGAAAAAGATCCGCTGCGCATCCAGTATGCGCCGTCCCTCGATCTCAAACGGCCGGTTGACCCGCGCAAATTCTTCAGTCAACAACTGAATGTCATATCCTAGAATATTGTAGCCAGCCAGATCGGCCCCGTCAAAATGGCGCATAATAATTTCGGCCATTTCCGCAAAGGTCGGGGCCTCCTGTACGTCCTCATCTGTGATGCCATGAATCGCTGTTGTCTCTTCCGGAATCGGGATGCCGGGGTTGATCAAGTAATTCACCTGCTCCACTGTTCCGACCGGCTCGTAGCGCACCAGCGCCAGCGATACGATGCGGTCGGTGCGCTTGTTTAACCCCGTCGCTTCCAGATCAAAGACCACCAGCGGACGCTCGAGTTTCAGGCGGGACGGCAACGGCGGAATGGACGATTTACTCATAGCAGGATTATGGCGCATACCACCCCTCCCGAAAAGCTCAATCCGTACTCAGGCCCTAGTGACAAAACAAATTGCAACGAATGGTACAATTTTCTTGCGGCGGCAAGGGCCCTTCCCCTATCTTGCGCGTTAAACCTTCCGTAGATCCATGGGTTGCCGATTTGCGGGGGGCAGGTGAACTGGCAGCCAATGGTTACATGGAGTTGATGAGACTGTGAAAATATATGTTGGGAATCTCTCGTTCCGGGCTACTGACGATGATCTGCGGGCGGCGTTCGAGCCGTTCGGCAAAGTGGCCTCTGCCCAAGTGATTAAAGACAGGGAAACCGGCCGCTCGCGCGGTTTCGGCTTCGTTGAAATGCCCAGTCAAGATGAAGGCAACACCGCGATCGAGAAGGTGAACAACACTGAAATCGTTGATCGCGCGGTGCGTGTGAACGAGGCGCAGGAACGCCCACCTCGGAATTAAATCCGAACGCCATCACACCCCGGCGGGTTCTCCGCCGGGGTTTTTTCATGCGGGGTCAGCCCTTGAATCTTGAATTTAGAATTCACGCTTGATCCCAACGGTCTCGCCGGCGCCTCGCTCCTGCTTGGCGATTAATCTTTTGCCACCGCCCCCTAAGCGGGTAGGATGAGGCTATGAACTCACTTTACCTTTCCCTTCGCCGGATGGCTGTCATCCCGGTCTGCCTCACCCTCTGGATGGCGCTCGCCTCCACCACCCACGCTCAGGACGAGCGCGGCTACCGGGGCCGCTGGAACGACTGGAACTACATACCGATGGCGCTGGATCACGGCGCCTGGCGCGTCACCATCCAGGCCATCGAAAAGAACGACAACAATTTTAAAATCGCCAGCGAAGATTGGTCGAACGAGTGGACTCACGATGCGCCCCTCTCGCTCGCCCAGATCGGCACCGCCTACGCTGAGGGATCGAATACGGAAATCGAGGCCACCCCGGGCCGCTTCTACACCTTCGCCATGGACGACGTGGATTATGGCACGGACGGCCGGATGATCGTTCAGGAAACCGAAAACGAACCAATAGAACTCGTTTCCGTCACGCACACCGTGGGCGAAAGTAATGCCACGGCAACCATCCAAACCTCGGCTACTCCCAGCCCCAGCGAGAAAATTTTCCTGCGCACCACGACCGACAACTGGACTTCGTCGGCCTTCACCGAAGCCTCCGGCTCCGGCACCAATTGGTCGGCCGTCATCGCTCACGAATCCACCGATGCCGGAAAAACTTGTACCTATTACGCCCTCACCACCACCGTTACCGACCCGGCTCATGCTGATGCGGAACTCCAGACCCTCCGCTGGAACGACAACGCCGGCGTCGGCTATTCCTATCTCGTCCCCGGCGAGCCCCCGCCCGCGCAGATTTATATCAACGAAGTCCTCTCCTCTAACGACTCCAGCGAGCAGGATGAGGATGGCGATTATTCCGATTGGCTTGAACTCTACAACTCCGGTACCACGGCCGTGGATTTGACTGGCTGGGGACTCTCCGACAGCTATTCGAGCCCGTTCAAATGGACGTTCGGCGACGTGACGATCCAAGCCGGCGAGTTCCTGGTGGTCTGGGCCTCGAGCAAGAATCGCCCGGCCATCACCAATGGCAACCAGCTTCACTCCAATTTCGCCATCAGCGCCGGCGGTGAGGAACTCATCCTGACTCAGCCCGACGGCACCCGTATGGATGAGTTCGTGCCCATCGCCATCCCCACCGACTTCTCGCTCGGTCGCCAGCCGGATGCCACCGGCCCCTGGAAATATTTCAGCAACCACACACCCGGTGCCGCCAACCTCGGCACGGGCTACGACTCCATCCTCCCCCCGCCCACCTTCTCTGTTGCCGGCGGTTTCTTCACCACCAACGTCGCGCTTGACCTGTCCACGGTGGAAACCGGTGCTGTTGTCCGCTACACCCTCGATGGCTCCGAGCCCACCGAATCTTCGCCTATTTTCACCAACACCCTCTCGCTGGGCAGCAAGGCAGGCACACCCAACGATCTCTCCGAGATCCCGACCAATTTCGACACCAATCCTGGCCCCCCCTACTACGAAGGCTGGGAGCCGCCCGCCGGTGAAGTCTTCAAGTTCCATGTGGTGCGCGCATGCACCTTCAAAGCCGGCTCCTTAACCAGCCCCGCCCTCACCCAGTCCTACCTGGTCGATGCCGCTGGCACCAATCGCTACTCTCTGCCCGTCATCTCCATCGCCACCGACAAGGCCAACCTGTTCGACGACGACATCGGCATTTACACCCCCGTCAACGACAACATGCTGCAATCGGGCAAGGCCTGGGAGCGGCCGGGCAGTATCGAATTCTTCGAGCCCGGCGGCGAGTTGGCCTTCAGCGGCCCCATCGGCATCCGTCTGCACGGCAACACCACCCGCACTCGCCCGCGCAAGGCGTTGCGCATCTATGCCCGCGGGTCCGCTCCCTTCGAGTATCAAATCTTCCCCGACAAGCCCGTCGCCAAATTCGATACCTTCATCCTGCGCAACGGCGGCAACGACTGGGGCAACGGCGTCATCCGTGATCTCTACCTGCAATCGCTGACCGCCAACACCAGCCTCGATCATCAATCCGGCCGCCCCGTCCTCGTCTTCCTCGATGGCGAATACTGGGGCCTCCACGACCTGCGCGACCGCTTCGATGACGGCTATATCGAGCACCATTACGGCCTGAAAGAAGATGAATTCGTCCAGGTCGAAATCGACCGCACCACCCTTACCCCGAACATCCCCATCTATGACCGCGGCAACGAGGAACTGGGTGGCGATTTTTCTGATCTGTTAAATTATGTGGGTGCCCATGACCTCGCCAATCCCACTAACTACGCCGCCGTCCAGGACCGCCTCGACACCGACAGCTTCATCGATTTTTATCAGGCCAATATCTTCTTCGCCAATACGGATTGGCCCGGCAACAACGTCCGCATTTGGCGATCCGTCGCCACCAACCGCGTCGCGGGTGCCCCGCCCCGCCACGATGCCCGCTGGCGCTTCATGCTCTACGATACCGATTTCGGATTCGGCCTCGATTTTGTCTATGTCCCAGGCAGCTCGAACTTCGCTTTCAACGACGAGCGTGATTTCGGCACCTTCGCCCAACAGGACACTCTGGCCTTTGCCGCCAATGCCGACGAGTCCGGGGCCTACTGGTCCAACCATCCGGAAGCGACCATGCTGTTCCGCCGCCTGCTGGACAACCCCGGTTTCCGGCAAACGTTCGTGACCCGCTTCTGCGACCAGCTCAATACGGCCTATTCCCGCGCGCACGTCACCAACCGCTGGGCGCAATGGGTCGGCGTCGTCGCTCCCGAAATGGACGAGCATGTCCACCGTTGGCGCCAACCGACCGACTGGTCCTACGAGTGCGACCGCATCCGTTCCTTTGGCGAGCAGCGCACCACCGCCGTCTGGGGCCACGTCCGAAATTACTTTGGCCTGGCCGCGCCGGTGAATCTGACGCTCGCCGTGACCAACGCGGCCGCCGGCTTCATCCGCGTCAACGCGCTCGATCTCGACACCGGCTCCGCCGGTTTCAACGGCTATCCGTGGACCGGTTCCTACTTCACCAACTTTCCCGTGACGCTGGCAGCACAGGCCCGCACCGGCTACCGGTTTGTTGAGTGGCGCCAGAATGGCGAACCCTTCGATACCAACCCCGAGATCGAGGTCATCCTCACGTCGGCCACCGCACTGGAAGCGGTCTTCGAAACCGATCCCGCCCCGGTCGTCATCGCACCCATCGGCTTCCAAAACCTAATCGAAGGCACCCCCGCCGTGACTTTCGATTTGAATGCGGTGTTTGCCGATCCCGAAGGCGCATCCCTGACATTCGACGCGGCATCCGACGACCCCGCACTGGTGTCAGTGGTCTTGGATGGCTCCACGCTATCCGTGACGCCGCTGCGGCGCGGCGGGGCCACCCTCACCCTCACTGCCACCGATGGCAACAATCCGCCGGTCACCCATGCCTTCCGCGTACTAATTCATCCTGCTGCCCACGTCCTTAAAAACAATGCCTTCCGCTTCAGCGAATGGGACCCCGCCCAGCCTGAAAAGACCTACCCCGAACACATGCTCTTTTTGCAAAGCGACCAAGACGATCCGGCCCTCGCTGCGCCCCTGCTCTATCCCTATTTCATCGCCCACGACGACTACCATGCCGACGACGCCGACAAGATCGGCTTCCCCTACCAGTTGACCGGCCGCACACGCCTGAACGGACTCGGCACCAATGGCATCGCCTTCATCAATACCGGCCGCGGCCGCGATCTCGGCGGCGCCCTGCTTGCGCTGGACACCCGCGGCGTCACCAACGCCCCCATCACTTGGCTCGGCGGCACCGTCCTGCCCAATGTGCGCGTTTATGCCATCCGCCTTCAGTATCGCGTCGGCCGCACGAACGACTTTGCCGATGTCCTCGATGGCGCCGGACAGCCCGTTGAATACGCGCGCAATGAAAGCACGGGGCACCACCAGCCACGCGGCCCTGTCCTGCTGCCCGCCGACGCCCTCGGCCAGGAATACATCCAACTCCTCTGGCGCTACTACCTCGTCTCCGGGACCAAGAGCGCCCGCGCCCAGCTCCGTCTCGACGATATCCAAGTGGCCAACCGCCTCGCCGGCTTCTCCGCCTGGCAACTCGGCGAATTCACGCCGGCGGAAATCGCCGATCCCGCCGTCAGCGGCCTCCTCGCCGAAACCGGCGGCATTCCCAACCTGCTGCGCTACGCCCTCGGTCTCGGCCGCACTGACGACCCATCATCAGCCCAGCCTACTGCAGAGGTTCTCGAGGGCACCTGCACCTTCCGCCACCGCGCCCTGCTGAACCCCGACAGCGGCGTCACCTATTCCATCGAATCCGCCACCAACCTGCCCCACCACGTTTGGTCCCCCGCGGAAATCGGTACCGACCTGATCTTTCGCAGTTTCAACTTCAATGGCGACGGCCTGACGGCCACCGTTGAATACGAACTCTCCGAAGACCTCCTCCTCGCCCCCCGCTACCTCCGCCTCAAAATCTCAACCGGGGTCAGCCCTTGAATCTTGAATTACGTATCAGGCCCCAGCTCGCCATGTTCGGCGAGATGCAGCAGTAAGTCTCCCAACGCCTGCACCAATTCGTCGCGCGTGTGCCGATAGGCATCCGCTGAAAATCCAAACGGGTCCGCCACATCCGCCGCCGGTCCCGGGCCAAAACTATTGAGCAACTGCACCTTGTCTTTTGCCTCTGGGAATCGCTGATTAATTTCACGTAGATGCCCGCCAGTCATCGCCAGAATGAGGTCCGCCTCCTCTACCAGTTCCCGCGACAGTTTGCGCGAACGGTGAGCGGAAATATCTACGCCGATTTCCTGCATGACCTCGATGGCCTCGGACGCAGCAGTGCCTCCATCCCAGGCGGCCACCCCGGCCGACTCCGCCTGCCACCCCTTGCCCGCCAGCTTATGATTCAGCCACCCCTCCGCCATCGGGCTCCGGCAGGTGTTTCCCGTACACACCACCAGCACTTTCTTCTTCAGGCTGTCCGGATTTCCCATTCTGACTCCTGACTTCTGAATTCTGGCTTCTTCTTTAATACGACTTTGCCATCAGCACCCGCTGTGCGCTAGGCCTGCCCGTTAGGATGCACGAGCCCGGCCCGCGTCCTGCCTCGGGAATCTGGTCCGCGAACGGCAAACAGCGAATGCTCGTCTCGAACCGTTTGGCCATGGTGTCTTCGTCTTCGCGCGTGCCAGCCCAGTGGACCCACGCAAATCCGCCGCCGTCACCTTTACAAAATGCCTCATAGTCTTCAATCGTGTCGATGATCCGCGTCTTTTTAGCGCGCATCGTCCGGGCCCGCTCCAACAGTTCCCGCTGCAGAGTCTGCATCAGCGCCGGCATCCCCGCAATCGCCTCGGCCCGCGGTACGAACTGCTTCTTGCGCTTGCGCAGCTCCTGTTCGGTCTCGCCGTCCTGCTCGATCACGAACCGCCGCACCACGCACAGCGAGCCCTTGTCCAAGTCGCGCGGACCGACCTCAATGCGCACCGGCACACCCTTGCGCTCCCACTCATAGTACTTCGCGCCCGGCTGCATTCCTTCGCGATCGTCCACCTTCACGGCCAACCCCTGCGCCCGCAACTCAGTCGCCACGGCCTGGGCCTCGGTCGTCGTCCGCTCCTGCTCCTCCGGCGTCTTATAGATCGGCACAATCACCACGTGGATCGGCGCCAGCTTCGGGGGCAGAATCAGTCCGTTATCGTCGGAGTGCGTCATAATCAGCGCACCCACCAACCGCGTAGAGACGCCCCAGCTCGTGGCATGCACGTATTCAAGTTGGCCGTCTTTGTTGAGAAACTTCACGTCTGCACTCTTGGCAAAGTTCTGCCCCAAGTAATGGCTAGTGCCCATCTGCAGTGCCTTGCCATCCTGCATCATGCCCTCAATGCATTGCGTATCGATGGCTCCCGCAAACCGCTCGCCTTCGGTTTTGTGGCCACATACCACCGGCACCGCCATCACATTTTCTGCCACTTCGGCATAGACCGCCAGCATCTTCGACACCTCTTCGCGCGCCTCGGCTTCTGTCGCGTGCGCCGTATGCCCTTCCTGCCAGAGGAATTCAGCCGTGCGCAAAAATAGCCGCGTGCGCATCTCCCAACGGACCACGTTGGCCCACTGGTTGATCAGCAGTGGCAGATCGCGATAGCTTTGGATCCAGTTTTTGTATTGCGCCCAGATGATCGTCTCGCTCGTCGGCCGCACCACCAGCGGCTCCTCCAGCTTCGAGTCCGGGTCCACGGTCACTTTGCCGTCGATCGACTTCAACCGGTAATGCGTCACCACCGCGCATTCCTTGGCAAACCCCGCCGCGTGCTCCTCTTCCTTCGCCAGCATCGACAGCGGAATGAACAGCGGAAAGTAGGCATTCACATGCCCCGTCGCCTTGAAGCGGTCATCCAACTCCCGCTGCAGTTTCTCCCAGATCGCATACCCGTGTGGCTTGATCACCATGCACCCGCGCACCGACGAATGGTCCGCCAAGTCCGCGCGCTTCACGACATCGAGGTACCACTGCCCGTAGTCCGCCGCCCGCGTCGTGATGCCATCCGAGGCTGTCGCGGGCTGGTTTTGCTGCTTCTGTTGATTGCTCATGTTTAACTCCTAAAATCTAAAACGCTTTAACGCAAGAGACGCAAACGACGCAAAAATTCGCAAGCGCCAATCTTACAAACCATTCACCACCCGGTGAATTCCATCTTTCACAAATTTCTCGCCAAAATTAATAATCAATCCAAGTTTTAATCCAGATATTCTCAGATAGGTTAACACTTGAGTCTCAAAGATAGCATCTACTCCGTGGTGGCCTTGCATTCCACGACAACATTTCCTTCAACCAATAAATCCAATCTCAAGGGCGATCCCAACTTTTGCCCCTTGTAAACAATTGGAACCGTCGCCTGCCGCTGGACCTTCAGGTCTCTCTTTTCTAATTCCCATGCCAACGCTTCTTCATAGACACTTTCCAAAAGTCCCGGTCCACCCAGCGTTCGGTGCACTTCGATCGCGCACTCATACACCATCCGGCTGACCTCATTCTCTGTCATTTTCCCTTTGCGTCTCTTGCCTTCGGCTGTTGGGCTGTTCTCCTTCCCATCCCATCCGGCGTTTGCGTTTCTTTTGCGACTCTTGCGCCCTTTGCGTTAAATGGCTGTTCGGCTGTTCTTCTTCTCACATATTCTTCGCGATAGCGTTTCCAAACTCAGAGCACGTCACTTCTTGCGCCCCCGCCATCAGTCGCGCGAAGTCGTAGGTCACCACTTTCTGGTCGATGGTCTTCTCCACGGCCGCGATGATCAAGTCCGCTGCCTCGGTCCAGCCCAAGTAGCGGAACATCATCTCGCCGGAAAGGATCAGCGATCCCGGATTCACCTTGTCGAGATTTGCGTACTTCGGCGCCGTCCCATGCGTCGCCTCAAATATTGCGCAGCCCGTATCGTAATTGATGTTGGCCCCCGGCGCGATTCCGATACCGCCGACGCAAGCCGCCAGCGCATCCGATATGTAGTCGCCATTCAGGTTCAACGTTGCGATCACGTCGTATTCCTCCGGGCGCGTCAATATTTGCTGCAAGAACGCATCGGCAATCACATCCTTCACCACCAGCCTGCGCCCGGTTTTCTCGTCGGCGATCTCATGCCACGGCCCGCCATCCAGCGGCTTGGCCTCAAACTCGTCGCGCGCGGTTGCATAACCCCAGTCGCGGAATGCCCCCTCCGTATATTTCATGATGTTGCCCTTGTGGACCAGCGTCACACTTCTGCGCCCATTGGCCAGCGCATAGCGGATCGCCGCCCGTACCAGCCGCCGCGTCCCTTCCTCGCTTACCGGCTTGATCCCGATCCCTGAGCTGCCCGGGAAACGGATTTTTGTCACGCCCATTTCCTGCTGCAAAAAATCGATGACCTTTTTGACCTCCGGCGTCCCCGCCGCCCACTCGATCCCGGCATAAATGTCCTCTGCATTCTCGCGGAAGATCACCATGTTTGTTTTATCCGGACTCTTCACTGGACTGGGCACCCCCGTGAACCAGCGCACCGGCCGCTGGCAGACATACAAGTCCAACTCCTGCCGCAGCGCCACATTCAAACTGCGGATGCCCCCCCCCACGGGCGTTGTCAGCGGGCCCTTGATCGACACCAGATAATCCCGGCACGCGGCAAGCGTCTCCGCCGGCAGCCAGGTATTCGCTCCATAGACCGCGTTAGCTTTCTCGCCCGCATAAATTTCCATCCACGCCACGCGCCGCTTGCCGCCGTAGGCCTTTTCCACTGCCGCGTTCCAGACCACCATGGCTGCGCGCGTGATATCTGGCCCCGTCCCATCGCCTTCGATGAACGGCAGAATCGGACGATCCGGCACTGCTAGGCGACCATCTGCACCCAATGTTATTTTCTGCCCGTTCGCCGGCACCTGGATTCTGCTCTCGCTCATGTTGTCATCCTTTCAAAAGTCGATTTTCCACACTGTGGAAGATTTTCTTCCATGCTGTGGAAAAAGTTTGGAAAAGTTTTCCATAGCGTGGAAAACTGAAGTGGAACTTTTCCATACCGTGGAACAAAGGTCAAAACAAACCCGGCCCCGCCACCGGTGCCCGTATTCCCTAGGCCGTGCGCAGCAGGGCCAGCAACGCCTTGGCCAGCGGGTGCGGATTCGCCAGTAATTTCCACCCCCCCGGAACCCGCTGTACCATGCCCCCAGTCTCCAGCGCTTTGAGATGCCGGAACAACGCCGGCCGCGACAGCGCACCCAGCTCCCGTAAGTCATCACCGCTCCGCACTCCCCCTTGCAGCACTTGCACCAGCTTGAGTCGCCGTTCATGCCCAAACGCCTTCGCCACGCAACGCGATTCTTCGTCCGGCCAGTCAACCAACGCCTTGCGCACTGCTGCCAACAACGGCTTCGCCGAGGCCACCTTGGGATCTGTCACAGGCCGGTAGCGGGTCCAAGGCCCCGAGCGGTACATCTGCACCAGGCCCCGCGATTGCAACCGCCGCAGTTCCTGACTGGCGCGCGGCTCCGACACCTCTTCCGCCTCCGCCAGTTCCGTCACGCACCGGTCGGGCGTCGCAATGATGCGCCCCAGCAACCGCCAGCGCGTAGGCCCCGCCAAGACCCGGCAGGTCCGCCACAACGTGGGTGTCAGCGGCATCTCATTCGTGGATTTCATTTGTCTCACTTATAATTATAACCGAGACAGAACTCAAGCCCAATTGGCATGCCATCCTTCCTCTTTCGGTTGTCTCGCTTATAATTATATGTGAGACACTTGATCTGTTTGGTGTTGGCTATCTTGGAGGAGCTTAAGGAACAATCAGAATACTTTTCTCATCAGAAACACGCGTGGATTTTTGCTATCCAAAGCGACGAAACCGAACGCGACGCGGATCCAGGCAAAGGTCTCGGGTCGGTAAAAACACACATGCGTTTCGTCGCTGGCATAGCCCCAGGTGGAGAAGACCTCCAGGGTCTCCCAGGGCGCCGTCATCACCACCAGCAGGCCACCGGGCCGAAGAAGAACCGTCATTTTTTCCCAGTCCTGCGCCGGGAAATGAAAGTGCTCCACCACTTCGGTGGCAAACAAGACATCATACGGCCCGCACGGTGGGTCGGGATGGAAATAAGGATCGTAATTGTCACAGGGCAATCCAGTCTCTGCCAGCAAGCCGCACAATGTCGGCGTATGCCCGCAGCCATAATCCAAGCCGCGCATCCCATCATGCAAGTACGCTCGCGCCGGTGCGATGGCCTGGCGCAAAAAGGCCACATAGCCTGCGTCGTGCGGCCCATTCTGATGCTTAGCGTAGCGTCCACGCTCAGCACTGGGTGACGGTAAGAACGTATCCTCCACAAACAGCAAGTGGCACCGGCAGCAACAGCGATGCCAGCGCTTGCGGATATCCTGCACGCGCTCAAACGGACCGTCTGCGCCGCACAATGGGCACTGATCCTCGCGAGCCACGGTCAGCCC
>JAVEUJ010000122.1:0-7179 GCA_034005635.1 Kiritimatiellia bacterium
ATTTTGCGTAACGAGGCCGAATCGAGTTCACTGGTATTGCGGCTCACAGGTTCGCCGTTGCGGGCTTCGGCTTGGGGATTGCTCCTTTCACCGCCGCATAGGCTACTTGACGTACATTCAAGTAACAAGTTCATCTCCTTTCATATGAATAGACAACTCCGATTTATCCTGACGCACCAGATGGACACGAATGGACACAAATAAGATTTCTGGAGGGGCAGGCTCCGTCCTGCCCGGGATCGGGAGCGAAAAGGCCAGGGGAGAAGCCACGGATTTAACGGAAGAAAAACAAATCTGAAAATGTCTGAATATTGAACATTATCCCCCTTGGCGACGTTGCGTCTTTGCGTGAGATGGCTTTCCTCGATTTTCCTATCCGTTAGGTTAGCCATTGGGGCTGGCCGAGATGGTTCGACTACGCTCACCATGACCTAAAGGGCGGTGGAATGTGGATTTCTGGAGGGACAGCCTCCGTACTATAATCCCGTAACACTGTGTTTTTAAAACGCGTTTATCATCTTACCATCTCCATAACTCACTTTTTAACAGGATGTTACAGGATTAGAAATGATGAAGGACAGCGGGGGAAAACAGGCGATGAGTTTTCCACGCTATGGAAAACTATTTCGCGATTTTTCCACGCTATGGAAGATCCCGCGCATGCGGGACCACACTGTGGAAAACGTGGCTCTCGTAGCGTGGACCTCCCGGTCCGCGCATCTTCCAGTTCTGTTGCACGGTTTTTTCTGCTCGGCGCGGACCAGAGGTCCACGCTACGGGGAGCCCCTTCCCCTATCTATGGTGGATATTCGGCTGTTCGCCCTTTTTCCGACCGGGCGCGCCCAGCGGGCGCACCTACAGAAAAATCCATTCGCCTTGGTCTTCCGATCCAGCTCACAACAAAACCATATGTTT
This sequence comes from Kiritimatiellia bacterium, assembly GCA_034005635.1. Lineage (GTDB taxonomy): Bacteria > Verrucomicrobiota > Kiritimatiellia > CAIQIC01 > Lenti-01 > JAAZFE01. The sequence continues at coordinate 916 of JAVEUJ010000122.1, forward strand.
CCCAGCCTCCCTTCCTATTCATGTCCATTAGCGTCCATCCGTGGTTGTTTCCCCTCCCTTCCCCCTTTGCGCTTTAGCGTGAGTCCGACTGATTGATCTGTTCCTGAGTTCTTGAGTTCAGATTCATTTTCCTCTTTGTCCTCCTTTTCCCATCTGTGAAATCGGTTTAATCCGTGGTGGCTTTAATCCCTTTGGTTGCGGCTATGCCGCGCCGTGCTGTCCGGGATAGGGAGCGAAAAGGCCAGGGGAGAAGCCACGGTTCTCACCTACAAATCGCCAAGGTTTCACTAACCACATCAAATCAGACGCAAAACCGCTCAAAAATGGCTTGAAATCATTAAAATGGCCTAAAACAGACACCTGTGCGCCTGGGTAGGGCGGGTTGGCCCAACCCGCCGAACTGTTTGATCCCGGCGACTTGGGCCAAGTCGTCCTACCTCTTTGACAGCAGGTAACAAATGCGGTAGTTCAATTGTGAGTTGCGCTAATATCCATTCCTGCATTCCTGCCGCCACGTCACGATGGGCGATCGCTACCTGTTCACGACTGAACGGGCGCTGATGTCAGGGGGGTTAATCTTCGCCGGTGACTTCGCGCAGGACGTCTTCCAGGGTGATCAGCCCAATGACCTCGTAGCGTTCGTCCGTGACTAGGAAGAGCGGCAGGCGAGTGACGCGCATGCGGGGGAGGAGATGATCGATCGGCAGATGCGATGCGACAAGTTGGGGGGCGCGCATATAGTCGGCGGCGGTCTTGCCGTCCTGGGTCTCGTCGGACAGAATGTCAAACACGTGCACAACACCGACAAAGGACTTCTGGGAGGCATCGTAGACTGGCAGGCGGTTAAACTCACGTTGGCGGGCCAGGGCGAGTATTTCTTTCGCTGTGGCGGTGGAAGGGACAAAGACCATCTTCTCGCGCGGGGTCATCAGGGTTTCACAGGTCTTGTGGGTGAGATCGAAAACGCCGTGGATCATCTCCGATTCATGCGGCGTGAGGACGCCTGATCGCGCCCCTTCGCGGGCGAGGTGCAGCAGTTCTTCGCGGGAGACCATCATCCGGCCTTCGACTTGACGGGCGACGTCACGGGGCATGACCCAGCGCAGCAGGGTGGTGACCAGAAATGTGAGGGGGCGCAGAACCCATGCGGCAGCCTGCAGTAGATGGGCCAAGGGCAGCACACGGCGGGCGGGGGCAGCCTGGAAAAAGGCTTTTGGGATATATTCACAGAAGATCAGAATCAAAACGACCAAGAGCGCCCCTGCCACGGCCGTACCCACCGCCCCGTAGATCTGTCGGCCCATGGAGGCGGCGGTGACCGAACTGATCACATAGAGAAGATTGGTGGCCGTGAGCGTGGTGCCGAGCAACCGGTCGGGATGGGCGAGAAAATTGCGAATAATGATCGCGCCGCGCACTTGGCGGCGGGCCAGATGCTGCAAGCGCAGGCGGTTGATGGCAATGATGCCGGTCTCCATTCCGGCAAAAAAGGCGGCGCCCAGCAGGCAGAAAGCAATCAGAATGAGCTGGGAGGCGATCATCCGTCGGACTCTTTGCGCGGGGGATTCAGTTTTTCAATGTGCGCGAGTGTGACCCGCAATCGGATGGTCTGCATGACGCGCACACGAACCCCCTGGGCTTCAATGACGTCATCCTGATCGGGTACCTTGCCGAGATGCTCCGTGATCCAGCCCGCTAGGCGATCTGAGGTGTCCGCGTCCAGGTTGAGGCGCAGCTTGCGGTTGACTTCCTCCAGCGAGATGTTGGCGTCCACCAGCCAGGCATACGGACCGGCGGCCTGGAAGATGGGCCGGGGTTTGGAGAGTTCGTTGTAGATGTCGCCCGTTATTTCTTCAAGAATATCGCCGCGAGTGGCGAGTCCAGCCACGCCGCCGTATTCGTCCACGACAATCGCGATGCGAATTTTGTCCTTCTGAAAACGGCTCAAGAGGCGGTTGAGCGGAACGCCTTCCGGGACAAAAACCGGCGGGAGGGTGGCGGCCGCAATCGAATGGGTTGGATCCAGCAGGAACTTGCGGACATCCAGAAAACCGACGATTTCATCGAACTGATCGCGATAGAGAATAAGGAAATTACGGCGGCCCTTGCGCGCAATGTCAACGGGGTCGTCGTCGGGGTCGTCGAGATCGATGCCGATAAAGTCGACCCGGGGGGTCATAACGTCGGAGGCATGGAGATCTTCGAGATCGACAATGGCCTTGATCATGGCCAGTTCGTCAGCATTGAGAATGCCTTCCTCGCGCGAGATGTCCAGCACGGTCTCGAATTCCTCTTCGGAGAGGGTCTTGCCCGCTGGGCGGAAGAGGTGCGCAAGACGGCGGCTGGCGATGTCGAGGCCGGCACGCAGGGGGAAGATCAATATCTCGGTAGCGCGCAGGGCGGGGGTATAAAAGCGTGCCAAGGCTCCCGTATAGAGTAGACCGATATTTTTAGGGCCCATTTCACCAAAGAAAATGAGTAGCAGGGTAATCGCCGGAATCGCAACCAATTCGCTGTAGGCCGGCGTCCACAGGCGAGCCAGGGCGTAACCGACGTTGGAAAGGGTGATATTGACCAGAGTGTTGCCGATCAGGATCGTGGACAGCAGGCGGGTGGGGGTGGCCAAAAGCTGACGGAGGCGCTCGCCGGTGTGCGGAGACTTTTCTCCGATACGGCGCAGTTGGATGGGGTCGATCGAGAAATAAACAGTTTCAGCGCTGGAGAAGAAGGCGGAGCAGACTAAAAGCAGTAGGAACAGAATTACCAGCAGAGGCGCCATCAGGGCAGCCTCCGGGGTGGGGGTTCGGTCTCGTTGGAAGCAGGTTTCACTTTTCGCATTTGATAACAGAGCGTATACTAACGGGCCATGATCAAAATATCCATCACAACTTCCCGGCGCACCGAATGGGTGCCGGTGACGCGAGCGATCCAGCGGGCGCTGGAAGGGGTGCCGGCATGGGACGGGCTGCTGCAGATCCATTCGCCACATACCACGGCCGGGGTCACCGTAAACGAACAGGCCGATCCAGATGTGGCGGCGGATATGGAAAAGGCCTATGCCAAGTTGATTCCCTGGGACGCAGGCTATGCCCATGCCGAGGGTAATTCTGCCGCGCACATTCAAACATCCCTCGTTGGGACCGGGACGTGGGTGCCGGTCCAAAACGGCCGCCTGGCCATGGGGACGTGGCAGGGTATCTATTTGTGCGAATTCGATGGACCGCGTACGCGGGAATTGTGGCTGACGCCGGTCAAGGAGGCGTAATGAAAAGTCAGAGATTAGTGGTCAGAAGTTTGGGGGTAATCGCTCTGGCGGTGCTGGCAGGCTGCAGCGGGGGCACGACCCCGCAAAAGGAATATCAGGCGGGTCTCGCCGATCTGCGTGCTGGTCGTATAGAGGAGGGCAAGGCCCGAATTGAGACGGCGTTGGAACGGGCGCCCAATGCTCCCTTTGCCGCCCAGGCCCAAAACTGGCTGGGACTGGCCAATCGTGAGCTGGGGCAGGTGCCGGAGGCGATTGCCCACTTCGAATTGGCTAGCCATCTGGCACCCGCGGCCTTTGAGCCCATCTATAACCTCGGTTGCCTGGCTCTTGAGACGGGTGACATGTCGCGGGGCATTTCTCTGCTGCGGCGGGCGGCGGACGTAGACCCGAAGGATACCAAGGCGCTGCTGCACATCGGCGACTGGACGACCCGCAATGGGCGCTGGGACTTGGCCAAGCGCATGTATTACGAGATACTGAAGCGCGATGCACAGTCGGCGGCCGCTGCGGCCGGCTTGGGTCGTATTGCCTTGCTCGAGGACGCTCTGCCCCAGGCAGAGACTTTCTTCATGCAAGCGCTTGAAATGCACAAAGATTATCCGGCCGCACTCTACAATCTCGGTGTGCTGCATACCTTGATGGAGGGGCACGGGGAGCAGGCCCAAGAATATTTTCGCCAGTATTTGCTGGCGGCTCCCACCGGGCAGCGCGCGGCCGTCGCCGTGGCGCGCATTGGCGGACAGACGGTCGAGCAGACATCGTTTGCACCGCAGGGACAGCCCCCGCCCAAGATGACGGCTGGCATCCTGTGGGCGCAGGCGCAGGAGGCGCTCGCCGCCGGTGACGCCGATGCGGCCTATCTTCAGGCCATGCGGGCGCTCGAACTGGCCCGCGAGGGTGCCGATGCCGCTCAGGCCGAGGAAATCCTGCGTCGGGCAACCGAGGTCTTTCCCGACCGCGCGGCGGTTCAACTCGCGGCGGGCGAATATTGGCTAGGGCAGCAGCAGCCCCGCGAGGCCCAGGATGCCTTGTTGAAAGCCCAGGCCTTGGAACCAGAGAACCCCATGGTCTTGTTTGAGTTGGCACGAGCATCGGCAGGGGTCGAAGAATACGACACGGCCGTCATTTCATTGCGGAAGTTGGTTCAGTTGGAGCCAGGTAATCCCGATGCTCTGTGGAGGCTGGCCGGGACCTACGGCGACAAGCTCGGCATGGCCGGGAGGGGCATGGCGGTCTATCGGGAGTTTGAGCGGCAATTCCCTTCCGACCCCCGCGCAGCAGAGGTCGCCGCGCGCATTCAGGCCCTGGAACAGGCAGCGGCCGCCTTGCCCGAATTGTTGCCGTAATTAGGCTCACCCCCCAAGGAGTCGCCATGAAACATAACAATGAATCAGACATTGCCGCCATCCCCATGCGCAAGGTTGGGCCGATCCATCTGACGAGCGCGGCTGAGACGATCAAGGTGGCTGTGCCGTTGGCAACATTCGAGTCGCCGTTGTGGCCATCAGTCGAACGCGGTGCGCGTGTGACAGACAAGGCCGGCGGGATTTGTACAACCGTGTTTGATGAGCGTATGACGCGCTCGGTCTTAATCGATGCGCCCGCGGCGGCCGCAGCACTGGATCTGGTGCAGTTTGTCCAGGCGCAGCGCGCTGCATTGGAGACGGTGGTGGCGGGTACTAGCCGCTTTGCACGTTTGATCGATATCCATTTTGAAGTTGTCGGCCATCTGGTTTGGATTCGCTTTGAGTTTTCAACAGGCGATGCCGCGGGCCATAACATGGCCACGAGTGCGGCGGATGCCCTGCTGGCATGGATCCTAGAGCAACGCCCGGAATGCGCGTATGGTTCCATCTCTGGCAACTATTGCTGCGACAAAAAGGCGTCGGCAGTTAACGGTATCCTGGGGCGAGGCAAATACGTGGTGGCCGAAACAACGATCCCACAGCGACTGGTCGAACGCTATTTGCACACCGCGCCTGAGAAAATAGCCGCGCTTAATCTGCGCAAGAATTGGATCGGAACATCATTGGCGGGTGGGCTGCGCAGCGCCAACGCGCATTTTGCCAATATGCTGCTGGCCTTTTATCTGGCTACGGGCCAGGACGCCGCCAACATCATCGAAGGCTCTCAGGGCTTCACGCTGGCCGAGGCGCGGGGGGCAGACGGTTTGTATTTCTCGGTGACGCTTCCCAATCTGATCGTGGGCACGGTGGGTAATGGGAAAGACCTGCCATTTGTGCAGCAAAATCTGCGTGAATTGGGTTGCCTCGAGCCGCGTGAGCCGGGAGCCAATGCCCGGCGGTTGGCAATGATCTGCGCGGCTACGGTGTTGTGCGGGGAACTGTCCCTGCTGGCCGCGCAAACCAATCCCGGCGAACTGATGGCGGCCCACCTCAAACTGGAGCGAGGCTCACCGTGACCGTAGAACACGTCATTCTAGTCGATGAGCAGGACTGCGAAATCGGTGCGATGGAAAAATTGGCGGCCCATGAAAACGGCGGAGTCCGGCACCGTGCTTTTTCAGTATTCATCTTCAATTCACAGGGACTCTGGTTGCTGCAGAAGCGCGCTGCTGGCAAATACCATTTTCCGGGATTATGGACCAATGCGTGTTGCAGCCATCCGCGACCGGGCGAAGCGACTGAAGCGGCGGCCCATCGGCGCTTGGGTGAGGAACTCGGTTTCGACTGTCCCCTGACCGAGCGTTTCCACTTCGAATACAAGGCCACCTCGGAGGCCGAAGGCTTAACCGAACACGAAATCGATCACGTCTTTACTGGCACTTTCAATGGCACCCCGGTACTCAATCCCCACGAAGTTAGTGACGTGCGCTGGGTGACGTTGTCGGATTTGGAACATGACCTGCAGACAAACCCCGGTGCGTTTACCCCCTGGTTCAAACTGGCCTTCCCACGCGTCTGCGCCGAGTGTTGAACCACCGCGCGTATCCCGACACTCTAAGATTCATTGGCTGGTCCCTTTTTTGGCTGACCCCT
>JAVEUJ010000011.1:0-30513 GCA_034005635.1 Kiritimatiellia bacterium
GCCACCGTCAGCACCACGGCACTGTAGCCCCGCAGCGGATGGTCCTCATCTAGCTCGGGTACCAGCTCCAAGCCATATTCTTCGCGCACCTCTTCCACATCCGCCCAGGGATCATAAACGGTCACATTGCACCCGAAGTCCTGTAATTCTCGAATGACGTCGATCGCCCGGGAATTGCGAATGTCCGGACAGTTTTCTTTGAACGTGATCCCCAGCACCAATACCTGAGCCCCCTGAATGCGCTGCCCTTTCTGGATCATCAGCTTCACCACGCGATTCGCCACATAGAGCCCCATGTTGTCGTTCAATCGCCGTCCCGCCAAAATAATTTCCGGATGGTAGCCCAGCGCTTCCGCCTTATGGGTCAGGTAATAGGGGTCCACTCCAATGCAATGCCCGCCGACCAGCCCCGGTCGGAACGGCAGAAAATTCCACTTGGTTCCGGCCGCTTCCAGCACGGCCTGGGTATCGATGCCCATCCGCTCGAAGATCAGCGACAGTTCATTCACGAACGCAATATTGATGTCCCGCTGAGAGTTTTCAATCACCTTGGCTGCCTCGGCCACCGCAATGCTCGGCGCGAGGTGCGTGCCCGCCTCAATAATCGTCCGGTACAGCGCGTCCACCGCCTGGCCCACCTCAGGCGTCGAACCCGACGTGATTTTACGAATTTTGGTCACGGTGTGCACCTTGTCGCCCGGGTTGATCCGCTCCGGGCTGTAACCGCAGAAAAAATCCACGTTGTAAGTCAGACCGCTGAATGCCTCCAAAATCGGTACGCAGTCTTCTTCCGTACAGCCGGGATAGACAGTGCTCTCGTAGATGACTACCGCCCCTTTTTTCAGCGCTTGGCCCACCGTTTGGCTGGCCTTAATCAGAGGAGTCAAGTCGGGGCGGCGATGGCGGTCGATGGGCGTCGGCACCGTCACGATGAACACATCCGTATCCTTCAAATCGATGATCTGGTCGGTATACGTCAGCCGCGTGGCCTGCGCCAAGTCCTCCGCCGTCGTCTCCATCGTCCGGTCGTGGCCCGCCCGCAACTCGTCTAAGCGCCGTGCATTGACATCGAACCCCGCCACCGCAAAATGCTTCCCAAATTCCACCGCCAGCGGCAACCCCACATAACCCAAACCGATGATCGCCAGCCGCGCCTCGCGCGATTCAATCCGGGATTCCAACGTTGTTGTACTCATACCTTGAGGTCCTCTCTGTCACGTCTAGTTTTCCACACTGTGGTCCCGCGCCTGCGGGATCCATAGCGTGGAAACCGCAGGGGGGCGGATCAGTCGGCCATGCCTTGAATGAATCGGTCGGCCTCGGCAATCGCCGCCGACAGCTCCTGAATCAACTGCCCCACGTCCGTCTCGATCCGGGCGGACTCATCGTGCAGGGCGGCCAGCGCCCGCGCATTCAGGTTGTGCTTAAGATAGAGCACCTGGTCGCGGAACACCGATAGCACCGGCTCGATCTTGGCCTGCGCATTGCGCATGGCCGCGAACATCTGCTCATAGCTGCGCTGGGTCTCGCGCAGCTTGGCCTCGCTGTCGCGCCGATAGCTGGCATTTTGGTACTGTTTGGCCTCGGTCGTCCACTCGCGGAAAAGATCACGAGCCACCCGATCCACTTCATTGATGCGCTCCTGCACCGCCTGCGCCCGGCTCTCGCAGCGCGCCAGCTCCGCCGCCATCTTGTCGTATTGGCGCTGCAAGTCGCCGCCTTCAAACTTCACCACTGCCCCGAACTGCTTCAGCGCATCCTGGAACACCTCTTGTGTTTCTTGCTGGGCATCTCGGGCTTTTCCAACCCGTTTAACCAGAATATCGCGCTTTTCCTGCCCGAACGTCTCCATCGTGCGATAGTACAGTGAGGAGCATCCACACAGCACGGCCACCAGTCCCAACATCGCGAAACGTAATGATGTCTTCATGCCGTACATCCTACCCCCTCACGCGCTCGACCCTCAACTGGAAAAAGTACCCTCTTAGAATCCATTCATCAGGATCACGGATTCGAGCGCCGGCACGGCAATGCTTCCCGTCCACCCCGCTGGCCACTGCGGCGGTACCGTTCCCGCCGGACTGTTCAGCGCCGCCACCCCGCTCAACTCGATCTCCCGCCCATTGCCGATCATCCGCCAACCGGTCTCGCCCCGCAGCTCTACCGGAATCGCGTGGGCTTTTGTGTCCGCATTTAAAAGTACGCAGAACCCCCGCCCGGCATGCAACTCGGGCACATTGACCACGTAGCCCATCAGTTTGGGATTGTCCGGCAGAATCCAGCGAAAATAACTGCGCGGTGGCCGCTGGGCGACTCGAAATGATGCGCCCTCCTCGCTCCGGCGCAACTGCATCAATCCGCGATACCAGCCCAGCGCCTGATTGGCCAAGGGGCGCCCGCGATCCGCCCAGCGCACCGCATTCACGGCATCGCCTTGATTATAGGTATTGAGAATCCCCCATTTGCTGCGCAAAAATTCCTGGCCTTCGTAAATCATCGGCTTGCCCAGCGCTGTGAATAGAATCGTCGCCGCCAGCCGGTTGCGCGCCACATCGTCATCCCGCAAGCGCCGCCCGTCATGAGTTGGTGAACTGCTGATCTCATCCATGAACGCCATGTCATCGTGGCTCTCCAGATAGTTGACCGGCTGCAACGGATTTAGCGCCCACGTGTTGATCGAGCCAAAAATTCCCTCCGCCAGCCAGTCGCGGTTACCTAGGCCCCGCGCGAAATCCTTAGCGGCATAACGAAAATCGTTGTTCCAGGCCGACCAGCGCGTCTCGCGCAACTGGTACTTGTTTTCGCCGCGCCCCGGGCTCCACGGTTCCGAGATCAAAATCACATTGGGATTGATGGCCTGCGCTGCGTCGCGAATCTCCAGCATGGTCTGCATGTCGATCAGCTCCGCCAGATCCAGGCGGAAGCCGTCCACATGAAACTCCTCCATGAAATAGCGGATGTTGTCCACGATCAGCTTGCGCAGCATTGGCGCTTCGGTCTTCAAGTCATTCCCGCAGGCGCTGTGATTGGAAAAGCTCAGGTCCGGATTCAGGCGGAAGTAATACTTCCGGTCGATCGTCGCAAAGATGTTGGGCCCGCCCACATGGTTGTAGACCACATCCAGCACCACCGCGAAACCTTCGTGGTGCAGATCGTTCACCAGTTGCTTGAGCTCGAAATAGGCCGATCCTGCTTGCGGCTCGGTGGCATAGCTCGACTCCGGTGCAAAATAATACACGGTCGAATAACCCCAGTTGTACGGGTCGGAACTCTCAGAGAATTCGTTGACCGGCAGCAGCTCGATCGTATTCACGCCTAGGTCCTTCAAATGATCCAGCCCCGTCCCCTTGCCCAATGTCCCCGCCAAGCCCGCGTATTTGCCGCGCAAGGGAGCCGGCGCCCGCGACGACGGATGCACCGTCATCCCCCGCACATGGCATTCGTAGATCATCACATCCTGGGGAGCAGGTGTTTTCCAATCCTGATCCGTCCAGCCCCGGAACCAGCGGTTCGTCTCCTCCGGGTCCACAACCAGTGTCAGGCCGTCGGCACTAGCCGCCGCCCGGCCGTAGGGATCCCCAACAACGTTCAGGGCATCAAAGGATTCCCCCGCCCCGAACGGGCCATCCACCCGGAAGCCATAGAACCGCCCCGTGTCCAGCCCATGCATCGAAATTTCCCACACGCCGTCGGCCGGGTCTTTCCACATCCGATATTCCTCAGTCGGCGGCAACCGCTGAAACGTGGGCTTCCATTTCACCGCCATCGGTCCGTCAAAAAAACTCAGCCAGGCATTGCGAGCCCGCGGCGCAAACAACCGGTAGGTCGTCACTCCCCGCTCCTTGTCCAAGGTCACGCCCATGCGCTTGTCGCTGGTCAGCTCGTCAAACACGCCATCCGGTGTGGCCTCCACCCCCAACGGGCGCGGGCCGATACCGTCGAGGCGCACCACATGCGTTTGCGTCAAATCCAGTGGCTCTACCGTATGAATCCGAATCTCCGCCCCCCCCGTCCGGAACAGGTCCAGTTTCAGATTCACGCTGCCCTTGCCATCCGGCAGGGCATTCGGAGCGCCGACCGGCGGCAGCAACCACTCGCTGGCATTCAGCACAAACTTGAACAGCAGTTCTTTTTCTCCGGGCGGCAGGCGCATGCCCTCCAATTGCACCGACCCTTCCCATGTCTCCGGCAACCGGCCCTGTTCCAGCACCCATTGAGGATTCCCCCCTCCGCTATCCCAGCCGTTGAAGTTACCCGCCACCACCACTTTGGTGTCTGGCGGCAACTCCAATCCGTAGGCCGCAGGATCGAACAGGAACGTCACCAGCCCCTCAGAAAACAAATACCCCGTCTGCCGGGCATCCGCCATCTCGGTCACCACCTCGGTCCAGGCCACCGGCACCGGCGGGTCCACCGTCGCCACTGGCGTGATGCCCGTCGGCAGACTTTGCCGGAAAAACACTCGAATCAGGTGGGACCCGTCAATGGCCGCTCGTTGAATCATTGCCGGGGGCAGTTCGATCTCGCCATCCAGATTGATCGGCAGCACCCGATCCGCTCCCGGCTCCCATTCGCCATTGACGATAAATTTGAACTTATGCTGCCCCAGACGCGCCCCCAGCGGCCGCACGTCCAATTGCCACACCCCCCCCCTCGATTGGGCCATTGCATAGCGTCCCGTCCAGGCATCCCATGTCCCCGCCACTTGGACATTGGTTACCGCTGCCACTTTCTTCTTGGCGTTGGTGAAGGGAATCGATGTGTCATATTGCAACCATGGCGTGCGCTGGCTCCCCAATACTGGCCGATTGGTCGCGCTGGACAGCGGCAGGGCCAGGGCGGTGCAAGCCCATCCCCACCCAATCCAGAAGGCCAAAAGTGCCCATTGATTATGCCGTGCCACTGTCATACGAGTGAACCGTTATCGCAGAATTGCCCCCCTCCCGTCAAACATCGCAGATGCCTGCGCAGGTCAACGGGCGCACCCCAGAAATATCCACCGTTCTGTCCTATGCTTGTTTCGCAGGGGCGCCCCGACTCTCTGAGGTCGGGACTGCAACCGAGCTGTACAGAAAATAGCGGTGGTGTTGGACCTTGGTCCTTGGTCTACGAGTAGGGATCGAGCAAATCCGGCCCCACTATTGCAACTCCATATGTCACCCGAAATTTGTCGTAGGCCCAAGGTCAATCTCCGTCGCTTTCGTATCCTCCAGCAAAGACCAGTGACTCCGCCAAATCACTGCAAAATTGGATGAAAATTGGTCGCGACCTCGCAGAAACTATTTCCTCTAATTTTATCGGACTTTATAAAGTCCGATAAAATAGGTTTGTTGATTCAGCTCTCAAAGGCCCCCAGTATATTTGATCCAATCACTATTATATTCAATTTTGACAGGCTTTTTGTGGCTTTCTGTTCAGCCCGCCCCATCTAAGTTTTCTTCGCTATCAATTTTAATAAAACCAGGTCGAAAACATCGGACTTTATAAAGTCCGATAATTTAAGGGTATGATTTTCTTCCTTTGATACCGTGCGATTCTTCGCCAAATATCAGCCAAATCCACGCTGGGTGCTGGTGGGCAGTTGGGGCACAGGGAAAACACCAACCATTTCTGCTCACAGGCTGATCGGGAAGGCTACGGTGTGTGCAAAACTTGGGCGGTATCGGGAGGCGGAGCGAGGGATTCGCCCTCACGAGGCCAGAAAGAGTCGAAAATGAACCATTGGCAGGGGTCGCGGGCGATTGTGTCTTCCATGACGGTGATGATCTGCGCCTGAATGGCTTCTTCGCTGCCGGCGGCAACGGGATCGATCGGCGGATGGATGTGCAGGATGAAGGTATCGTCAAGGGCCCGGGTGACAAACCCCACGTAAACGGGAATCCCTGTGCGGTGGGAGAACCACGCGGCTCCACGAGGTAGCGAGGTTTCGCGTCCAAAGAATTTCCACGGCCGCCCGTTGCCAGTAAAGTCACGATCGCCAACCAATGCCACCACTTCACCACGTTTCAGTGCCTTGAGGATGCCAACGCCGGCATGGGCCAGCGGAATCACCTTCAGGCCGCGCTGCACACGAAACATATTGAAGATACGCTCGAGCGATGGGGAGGCAACCGGACGCACCACGGCATTAATCGGAATGCCCATCGACGCAATAAAGGCGCCGCCCAGCTCCCAGTTGCCGTAGTGGGCCGTCAGCAGAATAGCGCCCCGCTTGGATTTGCGGATGGCTTCCAGATGGCGCAGCCCCTGAATGCTGACGCTGTCACGAATGCCTTCAGGCGTAAGCTGTTTGAAGCGGATAAAATCAGCAAGATATTTGCCGAAAGCTTGAAAGGTCTTGCGCGCATAGCCGTCGAGAATTTGCCGCGACGGCATGATGTCCTGGTGCTCGAAGATAATGCGGGTGTGTTCGCGAACGCTCCGGCGGGCGCGACGGTTAAAGTAGAACATCAGGTCGCAGATACGCAGGCCGAGCCAATAGGCGACTTTGCGCGGCAGCCGCCGTACCAGAAAGGCCATCACGCGGTAGAAGCCGTAAATCATTCCGCTTCCTCCGGGGGAATGGAGGACAGCAGGGCGATGGCGATATCTCTGGCCGCGTTGGGCTTGCCAAGCAAACGGGCGCTGTCGCGCATCCGTTCAAGCAGGCTGGGATTGACCAGCAGCGAGTCGACCACCGCCGGCAGGTCCCGGTCGCGGTCAAGGTGAATGGCAGCTCCTTGGCGAATCAACGTTTCCGTATTGCCGCGTTCCTGTCCTGGCAGCGGGCGAATAATCAACATGGGGGTACCCGCGGCCATGGCTTCGGCGGAGGTCAGTCCCCCGGGCTTGCCCAGCAGCAAACTGGCGCGGTGCATCAGGGCCATGGCATCCTGCACATAGCCGCGAATGCGAATCGGATGGTGGAACTTGTGCCGGGCAGCCAGCAGTTTTTTACGCAGCCGTCGGTTGGTGCCGGTGACGACATCGATGGTGAAGTCCGCTTTGGCACGATCCAGATGGCGGATGGTGGCAAAGCGTACCCCGAGCCCGCGCGACCCGCCCATGACCAGCACGCGTCGCCGGGTGGGCGGCATGATGTATTTGCGACGCGCGGCCAGCACGTCGGCCTGAATCGGAATGCCAAAGATATGGATGTGATCGGCGGGCGTGCCCAGGATCATCAGGCGTTGCAGGGCGGTCTCGCTGGGAACCACGTAGCTGATGTTATCGGCCGGGGGGACATACCAGAATCGATGAGGCAGGTAGTCGGTCAGTACACCCCACAGCGGGATGGGCTGCCCTTGCCGCCGCGCATAAGCCGACAACACGGCGAAGGGATGTGCCTGCGTGCAAACAATCGCATTGGGCTGAAACGCCTCCATCAGGATGCGCAGCTTGTGGCTGTTACCGCGCTGGACCAGCGGGCGGATATAGCGGCGAGTCAGCAGGTCGAACCAAAAATTATCGTAGAGCGCCTCCCACAGTTCCGGCGTACGGCGGATCGTGGACATGTAGGCATATTGGACAATGGCGCTCCAGGTCGGATGCGTGGTCTCCAGCAGGTCCAGACAGCGGATGTCGGCCAGGGGATTCAGGCGGCGAATTTCCACCTCGATGGCACGCGCCGCGGCATGGTGACCGCTGTTGCGGACCAGGTAGCAAATCAAAATACGCGGTGGGCGGATCATGAAGCGTTCCCAAGCGCGACCAGTTCGGCGGCGTGATAGGAGGAACGAACGTTCGGGCCGGACGCCACGGCGTCGAACCCCAGTGCCAGGGCAGTGGTGCGCCAAGCCACAAATTCGGCGGGCGAGACATAGCGCGCCACGGGATGATGCGTCGACGACGGGGCCAAGTACTGCCCAAGAGTCAGCAGCGTCACCCCCGCCTGACGCAAATCGTGCAGTGCCGTATGGATTTCTTCGTCCGTTTCGCCCAGACCCAGCATCAGCCCCGATTTGGTGCGCGCACCGGCGGCAGCCGCATAGCGCAGAACCGCCAGCGAGCGGTGGGTGCTGGCTTGGGGACGAACCACTGGCTGCAGACGCGCCACGGTTTCCAGGTTGTGGTTAAAAATGTCGGGGCGTTCCGCGAGTACCAGATCGATGGCACTGGCCTTGTTCTGAAAATCTGGCACCAGCACTTCGACAGTTGCGGACAGCAGGCGCGCCCGGATTTCGCGCAGCGTGGCGGCAAAGTGACTTGCGCCGCCATCGGGCAAATCATCGCGCGTCACCGACGTCACGACCACATGGCGCAGGCCCATGACAGCGGCGGCTTCCGCGAGGCGCGCCGGCTCAGCAGGATCGGGCGGCGCGGGGTGGACGGTATGTGGAATGGCACAGAACCGGCAGTTGCGAGTGCAGGCATCGCCCAGGATCAAGAAAGCCGCCGCCCCATCATGCCAGCACGTGGCCCGGTTCGGGCACTGCGCGCTTTCGCAAACCGTATGCAGACTCAGCCGTCCAAGCACGCGCCGGACACGCCCCCCTTCCGCGGCTGGCGGAAGGGGGTGGCGGAACCAGCTAGGCAGGCGCGGCCGCATAACACGTCAGACTAGTCCAACTCGTGCGAGAGCAGTCCCGTGCGCAGCTTGGGTTCAAACCACGTGCTTTTCGGCGGCATAACCTCTCCGGCATCGGCAATGGACATCAACTGGTCTACCGTGGTGGGCACCATCGAGAACGCCACGGCAAAGCCTTTCTGGTCCACCAGTCGAACCAGTTCCTGGGTACCGCGAATGCCGCCGATGAAGTGGATTCGATTGCTGGTGCGCGGATCGTCAATGCCCAGCAGCGGGTGCAGCACGCCGTTTTGCAACGTACTGACATCCAATTTGTCCACCGGATTGCTGCTCTGGACCTCGGGCCAACTCAGCCCATACCATTTGCCGCCCAGATACATGCTGATGTTGCGCGAGGACGTCGGGCGCGGATCCGCATTTTCCTTCACCGTAAAAATGGCGCGGATTTTGTCGAGAAATTCCTCGGTGGAAAGGCCATTGAGATCCTTGACCACTCGATTGTAGGGCAGAATCTGCAACTCGGAGGCCGGAAAGATCACCGCCAGGAACCAGTTGTATTCCTCGTTGCCCGTGTGGCCCGGATTGGCCGCCCGCCGCTCAGCGCCGACCCGAACCGCCGAAGCGCTGCGATGGTGGCCATCGGCGATATAGCTCACCGGCACTTTGTCCGCAAAGAGCTTTTTGATTTCATCGACATTTTCGACCGTCCACACCTGATGGCGCACGTCCAGTTCATCTACGAAATCATACAGGGGGGCATTCTGGGTGGCACCCGCCAGCGCCGCACGAATTTCAGGCACGTCGCGGTAGGCGATGAAAACCGGGCCGATGTTGGCGTTGAGCGCCACCGTGTGCTGGGTGCGGTCGTCTTCCTTGTCCTTGCGTGTAAACTCGTGCTTCTTGATCAGATCCTTGATGTAGTCATCAATGTGCGCACAACTCACCAGCCCGGTCTGGATGTGCTCGCCCATGGTCTGGGTATAGAGATACATCAGCGGGCGGTCTTCCCGCACTAGCCAGCCCTGCTGCTTGAAATTCTGAAAATTCTCCGCGGCCTTGGCATAGACCGCTGCGTCGTATTGGTTCGTGCCTGCCGGCAGATCGATCTCCGAGTGGTTGATGTGTAGAAACGACATCGGATTGCCGGCAGCCATTTCGGCGGCTTCAGCCGTATCGACCGTGTCGTAGGGGGGGGATGCAACCTTGGAAACGATGTCGGCACGGGGCCGCAGAGCTTTGTAAGCATTAATGCGCATGAAGTACCTCTCTTTTACTGTTTGACCAAATCAACTGCTCATCCCAGAATTGTAGGGATATGAATCCCTCAAAGCAAGACGAAGCGACCTTCCCGCCCGTTGCCATCCGCGTACGCCTTAAACCCGGTCGCGAAAAACCTGTTCTGCGCGGCAGTTCATGGGTGTTTTCCGGTGCTATTGAACAGGTAGATGGTGCCGCCGCCCCTGGCGAACCTGCCGACGTCTTCGATAACGAAGGCGAATGGATCGGCCGTGGATTGTGGCACCCGGACGCCGACATGTCGGTGCGGCTGCTAACCCAGAATCCGCAACAAGCCCTCGATGATGCCTTCTTCCGCACCCAAATCCGCCAGGCAGTCGCCTTGCGCCATCGCCTATACGGCCCGCCCACCGGGTGGCAGACCACCAATGCCTACCGCATGGTATTTTCGGAAGCCGACGGCCTGTCCGGTCTGATTGCCGACCAGTATGCCGATACCCTCGTGCTGCAAGTCGGCGCCAAGGTCTGGGAACGCTGGCTCCCCGCCGTGGTCGCCGAACTCAAGGCCAGCACCGACGCCAAAACCGTCGCCCTGCGCGCCGATCCCGAAGCCATCTTGCGCGAAGGCCTGTCAGAAAACCTCGGCGGCGATCCCATACCCGAGGCGGTCCAGATCAAAGAAAACGGATTTCTGTTCGAGGCTGGCCTCGCCGGCGGCCAAAAAACCGGCTTCTATCTCGACCAGCGCGAGAACCGCCGCAAGGTCGCCGCCTATGCCCGAGACCGCTCCGTACTCAGCGCCTACTGTTACACCGGCGCATTCGAAGTCTACGCCGCCAAGGCTGGCGCGACCAGCATCATGGGCTGGGATTCCTCTGAACCGGCCTTGGCCCAGGCCCGGCGCCACCACGAATGGAATTCCACCGCTGTGCCCGTGGTCTACGAGGCCGCCGATGTCCCCCAGCGCTTCCGGCTCGCCCGCGACCGCCGCGAAAGCTGGGACCTCATCATTCTCGACCCGCCCCGCATGGTGACTCGCCGCGATGGTCTAGACAAGGGATTGCGCGCCTACAAGGATGTGAACTTGCTGGCGATCAAGTTACTGAACCCCGGCGGCATTCTCGCCACCTTCTCCTGTTCCGGACTGGTGAGCATGGACGACTTCCGCAAAATGGTGGGCTGGGCCGCCCATGATGCCAACCGCCGCGTGCGCATTCTGGACACTCTGGGGCAACCCGCCGACCACCCCATTCCGGTCGAAGCCCCCGAATGCGACTATCTCAAAGGGCTGGTGTGCGTGGTCGACTGATCCTCCCCCTGCTGGCCGCGTGGTTGACCGGGTGCAGCAGCGGGGAAAAACTCGTCTCTGTCCCCCTCCCCCCCGCCCCGCAGCGCATCATCTGCGCCTCGCCCGCCGTCGCTGAAATTGTCTTTGTGCTCGGCGCCGGCGAGAGAGTGGTGGGCGTCAGCGAATTCACCACCTGGCCCCCCGCGGCCGCCGCCAAACTCGGCATCGGTGGGCCCCTCGCTCCCAACCGTGAACGTATTTTGGCGCTTCAGCCCGATTTGATTCTGTCCCAGGGAAAATCTGAAGGGCTGGCAGCCCTGGCCAGCCAACAGCACATTGCCTTCATGACCCTCCCGCTCGACTCACTCGCCGATTTGCGAGCCGCCATCACCGGATTTGCCACCGTGCTAGGGGCCGAGGCGCAGGGAGCAGCTCTCTTGCACGACATGGAATCCACCTTCGCCGCCTGTTCCCGCCCAGACCCCGTATCTGTTTTCGTTGCGCTGGGCCATGTCCCGGGGGATCTCTCGGGCCTTATGACCACTGGGCCGGGCACCTTTCTACACGAAATTGTCGAACTGGCTGGCGGACGTAACATCTTTGCTGATGTCTCCGTTCTTTGGCCGCGCGTGTCCCATGAGGCACTTATACGTCGCGCCCCTGCCCTGCTGCTCGATTTCCAGGCCGCACCCCTCGACACTCCCCGCCGCCAGGCCCTGACTGCCGATTGGGAACGCCTCGGGTTCCGCGCAGACCAAGTGCGCATCTTGGAGGAAGACTATCTTCTCCGCCCCGGCCCGCGCGCGGCCCAAGCCGCGACCCGCATCGCCAACGCCATCCAACCCTAAAATCTCTCGGCAGCGTCGGAAACCATAAAATTCGCTAAAAAGCGCGAAAAACAGTCGGAAATAATCGAAATCAGGTCATATTTGGCCAAAATCAACCAAATCCGCTACGCAAAACCTCAAATTTGTTCATATTCTTTCAGTTTCCTCTCATCAACTACGCCAAGGCGTGGGAAGCAGACGATATGTTGGAGGCTGTGGGGAATCCCCCCGGGCTTGTCCCGGGGATAGTTCGGTTGGCGTAGCAGTGTGTATGACTGCGTAGTAGCCTTAAGCACACCGGGACAAGCCCGGTGGATGAGCAACAACCAAGCCACACACGAGTTTGCCCCGTGGGTGAATCAGGTCCGACTCAAACCCAGCCCGGCAACCAGATAAACTACGAAATTCGCGAATAATACGAATATCAGCCAAAAACCAGCGCCAAAAAACGCCCAAACTGCGGTGGAATGAGGAGGATTGGCTGTTTTGACCATTTTTTTAGCCCTCTTTCAACTTTTTACAGCCTTCCAGCCTTCCAGATTGTAAGTCCGATGAATTTCTTCTCGCAAAGCACGCAAAGAAGCTCCGCCTGGCTCGGAGCCACTTGGCGAACTTGGCGTGCTTGGCGAGAAAATCCTGAAAAATCCGAATCTCACATCGAGGCACAAAGCCACTAAAGGGATATTTATTCTCCCC
The DNA here is from genome assembly GCA_034005635.1 of Kiritimatiellia bacterium. Taxonomy (GTDB): domain Bacteria; phylum Verrucomicrobiota; class Kiritimatiellia; order CAIQIC01; family Lenti-01; genus JAAZFE01. The sequence goes on from JAVEUJ010000011.1 coordinate 12,554, forward strand.
TTGAAAACGGAATGTGACGAGGTTGGGTGATGAAACGTGAAAGAGGAGCCTGCGCCGCCTAAAATAGCCCTGTTTTGCTGGATTTCCGGCTTTCCTGCTAAAATGTATTCGGCTGTTTTCCTGAGTTCATGAGTTCTGATTCATCTCCTTCCCACCCACCATTCACTACTCCGCATCCCCTCTATTGTTCCACGGCACAAAAGGCGGTAGAATCTCTCTATGCCCCCGCTTTTATTTATTTTTGATCTCGACGGCACCCTGATTGATTCCCGCGCTGATTTGGCGGCAGCCACCAACCAGATGCGTGCGCAACACGATCTGCCGCCCCTGTCATTGGAAAAAGTCGTCGCCTATGTCGGCGATGGCGCGCGGATGCTCGCCATCCGCGCGCTTGAAGGTGCGCCGGTCGATCCCGATCTCGCTGCGGCACAAATTGCGGCGGCCTATGCCGGACATCTGCTCGATTTCACTGTGCCCTATCCCGGCGTGACCGACGGCTTGCGCGCGCTGCATGCCGCTGGCCACACCCTGGCCCTGGTCACCAATAAGCCCGCTCCCCATGCGCGACGACTTCTGGAACACTTTGGGTGGGCCCCTCTGTTCGCGGTACAACTGGGCGGGGGCGACACTCCCGAACTCAAACCCTCGCCCCTCCCCCTGCAGATCGCCATGCAGCGCACCGGCCATTCACCTGCGAATTCCTGGATGATCGGCGATCACCACACCGATCTCGAAGCCGCCCGCCGCGCCGGCGTCCGCTCCATTTTTCTCGAATCCGGCTTTGGCCACCCGGCCAGCGAAACCCCCGATCAGGTGTTCCCCAACTTCCGCGCTTTTGTGGCCGCTTTTCTTCCGGAACCCATTCAATAAAGCTGGTCATCACCACTGGAATTTGATGGGATGCTGTCCCCCGGATGGATGCTCACATGCAGTGGTATTATATTCTAAATGACCAGCGCCATGGCCCGGTGGCAGAGCTCGAACTCCTGCGCCTGACCCGCGAGGGTAGCCTCGGCCCAGACGACCTCGTCTGGAACTCCTCTTTGGGTAAAGAATGGACTCCCGCCTCGCAGTTTTTTTTCTTTCGTGTCCCAGCCCCTTCCCTCTCCGCTCCGTCTGATTCGCCCCGCCCCCCCGGTTCGATCACCAACGCCTTGCTCATGCGCCAGGCGCGCTTCGTGCTGCGCGGTCGCTGGGCTACCGCCATCGGCGCGACCCTCCTCTACGGAGTAATTACCCAAGGTCTCAACTTTGCTTCGGAATTCGGCTCGGTCAGTTGGAAAGTTGTTGGTATCATCCTCAACCTGCTGGCGTCGGTACTGATCACCGCCCCCATGGCGCTGGGCTGGTCACGCTTCTTTCTCCAAATTGCCCGTCGTCAAAATCCCGATCTTAAACGGCTGTTTGACGGATTTAAACTCTTTGGGAGAACGATCAGTACATTCATCCTTTGGGGAGTGTATATCTCTCTGGCGGCAGTGCCGATTCTCTTTTCCAGTGCGCTGGGAGCTGTCGCAGTGGTTGCACTGAAAGACCACCCCTTCCTGCCGTTGGCTATTGCCCTGGCTACCCTCCTGCTGCTGGCCTCCCTGATTCCCATCATTCTGGTGATGCTCAATTATTCGCAGACCTTTTTTATCCTGTCCGACAACCCCCAATTCACCCCCTCTACAGCCCTCTCCCAGAGCCGTGCCATCATGGTCGGTTTCCGCTGGAAATATTTCTGCCTGGGGTGGCGCTTTTTCTGGTGGATGCTACTGGCCATCCTGACCTGCGGCATTGGGCTGCTGTGGGTCACGCCCTACATGATTACCAGCCAGGCGCTCTTTTACGACAATATCCGAATGCCGACGGAGGCAACCTCGTGAATCCATCCGCCGTCCCAGTTCTACTCCCGGTCCTGATAGTGCTCGCTTGCGGGCTGCTGTGGCTGTTGGTGACCGCGGCGTTCCTGCTATGGGGCGCGCGGCTGGCCGGCATCCGCAACCGTTCCTGGGGCCGCGCCATCGCCACCGTTTTGCTAGGAGGAATCGCCTCGTCACTCCTGACGGTATTTCTGAGTGCGGCACCCATCGCGGGGACCGGGGCGGGTGTCCTGCTGGGATTTTGTGTGTCCGCCATCGTCATGATGGCCCTGTTTGATACAACCTTCGGTAAGGCCTTGGCCGCCAATCTGCTCGCCTGGGCGCTGAGCATCGCCATGGGCGTGGCCCTTGTTCTCGTCGGCTTCGCCGTGATGGGCCTGCTGTTTGCCCTAGCCGCGTAGACGGCGCTACACCAAATCGGCAAAAACCGAGTCGCTCACAAACAACGCGTCTTCCGCCAGCCGCACCCCATCCGATTCGGCCACCAGCAAACCGTCCGCCACCAGCCGCGCAATCTCCGGTCCCCGCACCTCATCGTAATCGAATCCCGTCACGGCGCGGAATTCCTCCCGGCGCCAGCCAGCCAGCCGACGCAAGCCCATCACCAGCGTTTCACATGCTTTTTTTCGCGGATCAAGCTGCTCTTCAAAATCGCGTTTCCACATCGGCAACTCTGTCGTATTTCCCCAGCGCCGACCCTGCCAATGCGAATGCGCGCCCGGGCCGACCCCACTATAGTCTCCCCCCGTCCAATATAATTCGTTATGACGGCATTCGTGGCCGGGTCGGGCAAAGTTAGATATCTCGTAGTGATTGAATCCGGCTGCCGTCAGCCTCTGGCGCGCCCAGTCGAACTGCTCACGCTGTTCGTCTTCGTCCACGGCCATCCGGCCCGCCGCCACTTCGCTTGCAAACGGGGTGCCGGGTTCGATTTCAAGGCAATAGCACGACAGGTGGTCAGGCGCCAACGCCAGCGCCGCCTCGATATCCGTGCAAAACAACTCCCGCGCAACACCCGGTACGCCATAAATCACATCCAACCCGATGTTGTCGAATCCCGCTGCCCGCGCCAACTCGACGCACTCGCGAGTCTCGTTGGCGGTATGAATCCGTCCCAAGCCGCGCAGGGTGGCATCCGCGAATGATTGCGCACCCACCGAAAGCCGATTCACTCCCGCCGTGCGCAGCACAGCAGCCTTTTCCGCGGTCAGCGTGCCGGGATTTACTTCAACCGTCCACTCACTCAAAGCACCCGATTTCGATGTGTGCCTGAGCGGTGCTGAAATGCCAAGCTGGCGCACACGCTCCAGCAGCCAGGCCAAATCTGTGACGGCCAAGGCCGTGGGCGTGCCCCCGCCAATGAATACCGTTTCCGGAACAAATCCGATCGGCAGGGTTTCCCACTCACGCGCAATACCATCCCGCCATTCGCCTACCCGGTGGGGATCCACCGGATGCGAATAAAATGCACAGTAGGCGCATTTACGCACGCAGAACGGTACATGAATATACAGGCCCGGGCCCATGCCGCGCCTCGGGGTCAACCCACGCCCAATTCGCGCAGTTCACTCAAAATGCGCTCGGCTTCTTCTGTATCCAAGAGTGTGATGGCAAAGCCCACGTGGACGAGCACATAGTCGCCCACTTTGGCCTCGGGCAGATAAGCCAGCGCGACATCCTGCCGCGCCCCATCCACGTCTACCGTCCCGCGACGGTCAAACCCTTCGCCTTCCGCAATGGCCACGATAAGGGCTGGAATCGCCAGACACATTGGCTCAAAGCTCCGGTTCCGGGGGGGGCATCCCACCCGTGCCCGGATTCACCTGCCCGACCCGCAGTGGAAAGCGAATTTTCAAATCGCCATCCAGCAGAACCTCCACCCAGTGGGTGCCGGCTTCGTGGAATTCCAGGTTCATGAACAGCTCCACGTTCGTGGCCGTGGCTTCTGCATTCGGCAGCTTCACCGGAATCTTGCGGCCCTCGGCCACAATGGTCCCCATGTCGGGACGCAAAATCCGCGTATGCTGCATGAAGTCCCCCTCCCCCGAGCACCAGCGCGTCACCAAAAACAACCGCGGATGCCGAAACGGAAACTGCGGACTGCCCAACGAATCAAACAGCCCAATCAATATAAACTTACCGCTCCGCTCCTGACGGACGTCATCGCACAACAACGAAGATTGCAAATCGGGTATCATGGCCATAAGTGGCCTTCCTTTCTATGAGGAGAAGTCGGTGGCCTCTCCAACGGTCCCACCATACTCGCTGGACGCGTTTCTGGCAACGCCCGGGCTAGGGCACGCGTTCGATCTTGATCAGGTTGCTGACGCCGGCCTTGCCCGGCGGAAAACCAGCCGTGCAGACAACCAAATCGCCGGCCTGCACCAACCCCGTCCCTTTGGCCGCCCGGTGCAATTGCTCAAACAGGCGGGCCAGCAACTCCACCGGGGGGATCAGCATGGGTCGCACTCCGCGGACCAACGCCAACTGCCGGAATACATCCGGGTCCATCGTGCCGGCCAAGATCGGGCGGCCCGGGCGGGACTGAGCCACCAGCCGGGCGGTCGTGCCCGACTGCGTGGCAATAACCAGCGCTTTGGCGCCGATGGTTTCCGCCAGGCCGCAGGCCGCCCGCGCCAACGCCTCGGACTCGTCCGCCGTTCGCACCAGACGCAGGCGCTGTCCCCACCCTTCCTGGTCGTACGCCTTCTCCGCTTCCACGGCAATCCGGCCCATGGTGCGCACGGCTTCAACCGGATAGAGCCCCACGGCACTCTCTTCTGACAGCATCACGGCGTCGGAACCTTCCAGCACCGCGTTGGTCACATCCGTCACCTCCGCCCGCGTCGGCCGCGGGGCATCCGTCATGCTTTTGAGCATTTGCGTGGCCGTAATCACCGGTTTGCCTGCAAAATTGGCCTTTTCGATAATGAGCCGTTGTGCGGTGGGCACCTTTTCGGGCGCAATATCCACGCCCAGGTCTCCCCGTGCCACCATCACCCCGTCCACCGCGGCAATGATGCCATCCAATTCCGCCAGCGCCTCGTGCTTTTCGATCTTGGCGATGATGGGGCGCATCTGGCCCTGGGCGCGCATGGCATCCCGCGCAATTTCGATATCCGCCGCCGAGCGCACAAACGACAGCGCCACAAAATCCACCCCCTGCGCCAAACCGAAGGCCAGGTCTTCGCGGTCTTTGGCGGTCAGAATGGGCGCGCGAATACTTCGCGAGGGCAGATTGATTCCTTTGTGGCTGCTGAGTTGACCGCCCAAAATGACCCGGCAGTGGATATCCTGATCCACCACCTCTTCCACGCGCAGTTCCAGCGCGCCATCGGCCAGCAACAGCGTGTCGCCCACTTGCACATCCCCGGGCAATTCGCGGTAGGTCAACCCCACTTCCCGCTCGTTGCCCAGCACCTCGCGCGCCGTCAGTGTAAAGGCATCCCCCGGCTTCAATTCCACGGGGCCATCCGCAAAGGCTCCCATGCGAATTTTCGGCCCGGACAAATCTTGCAGGATGGCAATGGCCAGGTTTTTCTCAGCCGCGATTTCCCGGATCAGGGCGATTTTCTCGCCGTGATCTTCACGGGTGCCGTGCGAGAAATTCAAACGGACAACGTTCATACCCGCATCCATCAACTGTCCCAATATCTCGCGGCTGGCAGATGCCGGCCCAATCGTGCATACAATTTTTGTGTTTCTCATCTCTTCACCGTTGTGTTCGTGCCCATCGGAAGCCCCATCATGGCATAGTTTGCTCCAACCACTCCAGCCATCTGTCCTTGTCTTGGAAATCGGCGGCTACCCGCTCGGCACCGGCCGCCAGCAGATCCGACTTGGTGTAGTTCCCCGACGCCACGCCCAGCACCGGGATACCCAGCGCGCGCCCGGCCGCCACATCAAAGGGCGTGTCGCCAATGAGACATATGCGCCCGGGGGAGGCCGCCAGTCCTGCGCCCTGTGCGGCGTCAATGGCGGCGCGCGCGATTTTATCCCGCTGCGCATGGTCATCGCCGAAGCCCCCAAAACCAAAATAGCCATCCAGACGGATGCTTTCGAGCTTGAGATAGGCACAGGCGCGGATGTTGCCGGTCACTAGCCCCAATGTGGCCCCCGCCCCCGCCAGCGACGCAACCAAGTCGCGCGCCCCCGCGATTTCGCGCGCCGGTCCCGTTGCCAAAAGGCCCTGCAGTTCCTCCGCCACAAACGCAAAAATCTGCCGGACGATAACCTCATCAAAGCGCAAGCCCCGCACCTCCATCACCTGGGCCAATACGTTGCGATCCGTATTTCCCGCAAAGGACACATACGCCAAATCGTCGGCTTCGCCGGTGGCCCGCGCCAGCCCGCGCCGGAAAGCCTCGCAGCCCAGCCCGCCCGTATCCAGTAGCGTGCCGTCAATGTCGAACAAAATCATCCAGGGTGGGGGGCGTAGTTTCATGCTATGCGCCCCATCTTACCTATTCCCCACCATTTTTCATCTCTTTTGTCCGCCGCCCACTTGTGGCAGTCCACCGGCGGTACCCCCAAACCGCGAGTTGCCCCGGACTCCCGGCCATGATAGGGTTATGAGCTTGATGTCTTAGCTGTAACCAACGGATTTTAGTGACTATGGACCCCAAAAAAACTACCCCGCCCAAGGACCCCTCGGGAAAGCGCCGCACTCCCCCCATGCCCATGCGCGCCATGATGGCGTGGTTCTTGCTTCTTGCGCTTTTCATCACGGTCTACCAGTTGGTCACCCAACGCGCCTCCAAATCTGCCAGTATCCCCTATAATCCAGACTTCATCGTGCTCCTAGAGGAAGGCCGCATCAACAAGGCCGAGGTTGTCATGGAGGCCTCGGGACAGCAGTACATCCGGGGAGAACTCAAAGACATTGATCCCGCCACCGGCGATCCGCAACCGTTTCGCGTCGAAGCTCCGGTGACCGAAAACTTGGTGGAGCGACTGACGGCCGCCAAGGTTCCCTTTGAATTCAAAAGCCCCAACAACTTCTTGTGGCAGTTTCTGTCTGCCACCGTCCCGTTTCTGCTTGTTATTGGCGTGGTCTATTTCCTCTTCTACCGCAACATGGCTCGCGGCGCTGGCGGCGCGTTCAGTTTTGGAAAATCTCGTGCCCGCCTCATGCCTCGCGATACCAATAAAATTACCTTCAAAGATGTCGCCGGAATTGATGAGGCCCACGAGGAAGTTCAGGAAATCATTGATTTTTTGCGCGATCCCAAGAAGTTCCAACGCCTGGGCGGACGCATCCCTAAAGGCGTCTTGCTCGTTGGCGCTCCCGGCACCGGCAAAACGCTGCTTGCCCGCGCCATCGCCGGCGAAGCCCAAGTGCCTTTCTTTAATATCTCCGGATCGGACTTCGTAGAAATGTTCGTGGGCGTCGGCGCATCGCGCGTCCGCGATATGTTTGAGCAGGGCAAAAAGAGCGCCCCCTGTATAATTTTTATCGATGAAATCGATGCCGTCGGCCGCTCCCGATTCTCGGGCATTGGCGGGGGCCATGACGAGCGCGAGCAAACCCTCAACGCCTTGCTGGTCGAAATGGACGGCTTCGACACCCAGGAAGGCGTCATCATTATTGCGGCCACCAATCGCCCTGACGTCCTGGATCCGGCGTTGCTCCGCCCCGGGCGATTTGACCGCCAAATTGTCGTGGACCTGCCCAACCTTGAAGGCCGTGAAGCCATCCTGAAAATCCACGCCCGCAAAGTGAAACTCGATGGCTCGGTGGAATTGCGCAACATTGCCCGCGGCACCCCCGGATTCTCCGGCGCCGATCTAGCTAACCTCATGAACGAAGCCGCTCTGCTGGCGGCCCGTCGGAGTGCCAATGCGATCACTGAAAAAGACCTCGAAGAAGCCCGTGACAAGGTCCGCTGGGGCCGGGAACGGCGCTCGCGCGTCCTCGATGACAAAGAAAAACGGCTCACCGCCTGCCACGAGGCCGGCCACGCCATCGTCCTCGCCCTCACCCCTGAAACGGAGCCCCTGCACAAAGTCACCATCATTCCGCGTGGACGCTCCCTGGGTGCCACCTTCCAACTTCCCGAAAAAGATCGCTATACCGAAGGGCGCCGCCGCCTGCTCGGTATGATTACCGGGGCTATGGGCGGACGGGTCGCCGAAGAAGTCTGCTTTGGCGAAATCACCACCGGCGCGGCTTCCGACATCAAGCAGGCCACCCACCTCGCCCGCATGATGGTAACCGAGTGGGGCATGAGCGAACTCCTGGGCTTTCAGCACTTCGGGACGCGCGAGGAAGTGCTCTTCCTCGGACGCGAAGTTAATAAGTCCAACGAAATCTCCGAGGAAACCGCGCGCAAGATCGACAGCGAGATCAAGCGCATCCTGGACGAGTGCTACCAGCAGGCGCTGGATGTGCTCACCCATAACCGCGAAACACTCGACCTCCTCACCAATCTGCTCATTGAACGAGAAACCCTCGATGGACGCGACGTGGATGACGTTCTCAAACATGGACGCATTCGCACCGCCGCCGAACGCAACGCGGACCCCGAGGTTTCCGAGAAGACCGAGACACCCGAGGCCCCCGCCACCGTCATGGCGGAAGTCGTCGCGCCCCCTCACCCATTGGCCTGAGCCCCTGGTTTTCCACGCTATGGAAAACCCTGCGCGTTTTTTTCCACGCTATGGAAACATTTCTTCCACGCTGTGGAAAACCCCTGCCGAATTTTCCACACTGTGGAAACATTTTTTCCACACTGTGGAAAACGAGTCTGTCTCCCCCCACTTCGAGGAGCCCCCGCCTCGCGCGCCCATCCTCATGGGTATTCTCAACCTCACCCCTGATTCGTTTTCCGATGGCGGGCTCTTCCTCGATCCCACCGCCGCCCTGGATCAGGCCCTGGCTCTGGAAGCCAACGGAGCGGACCTGATCGATGTCGGCGCTGAATCCACCCGGCCCGGTCACCAACTCGTATCCGAAGCCGAAGAACTCCGGCGCCTGATCCCGGTCTTGGATCGCCTAGCGAGTACACTAAAAATTCCTATTTCGATTGATACCAGCAAGGCGGCTGTCGCCAAAGCCGCCTTTGACCACGGCGCGGTTTTGCTGAACGATGTGGCCGCCCTCTCCCGGCCGGGTATGGCCGAGTTCGCCCGCCATGGCGATTTTCCCGTGGTGCTGATGCATGGGGTGGCCCATGTTCTCTCCGACGCCGATCCGGATCCCTCTGCCACCATTGCCGCCTGGTTGACAGCTCGCATCCAGGAACTGGATATTGATCCCGCACGCGTGGTGCTCGATCCCGGCATTGGGTTTGGCACCACCCGCGCTCAAGACGCCGCCATTCTGGAGAACCTGGCCCCCCTGGTTGCGCTGGGCCATCCCCTGATGATTGGTCTCTCCCGCAAACGCTTGGTCCGCACCCTCTGCCCCGGCCAAGACCTCGATCAAGCCAGTGCGCAGATCGCCCTCCAGGCCTGGCAAAACGGTGCGAACATTCTGCGCCTGCATGAACTGAAACCCATTCAACATAAAACAACAGCCTGAAGGCTGAACTACATACAGGCCTCCGCATTCTCTTCGTTTGTAATGCACACTTCAGCGTGTCTCTTCCGAAGACAGCCTGAAGGCTGAACTACATGCAGGCCTCCATATTTTCTTCGCTTGTAGTACACGCTTCAGCGTGTTCCTTGTTCTTCCTGCCGATCACATGCTTGCTCCCCCCATCCCGATCGGCTACCTTTTCATTCCCATGAGCTCCTTCCCTGCCAGTCCCGAAAAAGAAACCCAACTTCTCAAACGCATGGCGCGCTTGGGCGTGACCGAAGCCGATCTGGAAGAAAAATTTATTCGCGGCGGCGGGCCGGGCGGGCAGAAAGTCAACAAGACGTCCTCTACAGTATGCCTGCGCCACAAACCCACGGGGCTAGAAGTCAAATGCTCGCGCGAGCGCTCGCAATCCATGAACCGCTTTCTGGCCCGGCGGGAACTATGCGACAAGATCGCCGAAAAAATCAGTGGCGAGAAATCGAAGCGCCAGCAGGAGCGGGAGAAGATTCGCCGCCAAAAACGCCGCCGTTCTCGCCGCCAAACCGCGATCATGGTCGACGCCAAAAAAAAACACGGGGCCAAAAAGGCGCTGAGAAAAAAGCCCGAGCCTGATGCATAAAAGGGCGCGCTACCCCCTCCGCTAACGCCCCTACTTGGTGCGGACCATGTCCGCGCCAAGCGCGCGCAGCCGCGCATCGATTCGTTCGTACCCGCGATCGACCATCTCGGCCTGATCAATCACCGTTTGACCGTCGGCGCACAGCGCAGCAATGACTAGCGCCATCCCGGCACGGATGTCGGGGCTGGTGATATGCTGGGCACGTAACCGGGCGGGTCCACTGACCAGGACGCGATGCGGATCGCATTGGACCAGCTTGGCGCCCATCTCCAGCAGACGGTCCACGAAATACAACCGGCTTTCGAAAAGCTTTTCGAAAAAGAGAATTTCACCGCGCGTTTGTGTGGCCAAGACCAGCGCCACACTCAATAGGTCCGAGGGAATCGCCGGCCAGATGCCGTCTTCCATCTTGGGAATAGCGTCGCCCAGATCGCGGCGTACCCGCAACTTTTGCCGGGCAGGCAGATGCAGGCAGCCATCGGTAACTGTCCACGTCACCCCGAGTCTGGAGAAGGCGCGCTGCATAACCTGGAGGGTGATGGCATCCGGGAGCTCGTTGACGGTGAGCGCGCCGCCCGTCACGGCGGCCGCCGCGATAAAACTACCTATTTCGATGTAATCGGGTCCGACCCGATGGCGCGCGCCGCCCAGTTCTGATACCCCTTCGATTTCAAGGCGGTTGGTACCGATCCCTGAAATACGAGCGCCCATTTTGACCAGCAGCGCGCCCAGATCCTGCACATGCGGCTCGGAGGCCGCGTTCAAAATTACGGTTCGTCCGGGAGCCAGGACCGCTGCCATCAGGATATTCTCGGTGGCGGTGACGCTGGCTTCGTCGAGCAGGAGGTCCGCGCCGCGGAATGCACGCGTACGCCGCAAGCGGAAGGCGTCCTCCTTCCAGGTCATGGAAATCCCGAGTTGGGCCAGGCCTTCGAAATGGGTGTCCAAGCGGCGGCGACCGATGATATCGCCACCGGGCGGATAGAGGATGGCAGCGCCGTGCCGGGCTGCTAGCGGACCGGCCAGCAGGATCGAACTCCGCACACGCCCGCAGAGCTTCGGATTGAGCGCTGTCTTTTTCAGCCCCTTGGCGCACAACGTGACGGCATGTCCCCGGCGCGCCACGTCCACGCCGAGGTCGGCCAAGATCCGCAGCATGTTTTCCACATCGAGAATATTTGGCACATTGTCCAGCATCAGGGGGTGATCGGTCAGGACACAGGCGGCGAGCATGGGCAACACCGCATTCTTGTTGCCCAGCGGCCGAAAGGTTCCGCCGATCTTGTTTCGGCCTTGGATGATGAAGCGCGCCATAGTTGTTTCCAAAATTTCTACTCTACCGTAACACTTTTAGCCAGATTGCGCGGCTGGTCGATATCCGCAATGCCGCACTTCTCAACGCCACATCCTTTCCCTCCGATGCCGAAGGATCGTTCGCATGACCACCCTACAAAAAAAGACCGGGAACTAGCAAGTTCCCGGTCCTCTGACAACGACTCGCGCTGTTATTGAGCCGTATCGACGGGCTTGGCGGTCCCCGCCGAGTCCGCAGCAGCACCAAAGAAATCAGCCGTCAATTGCTTGCCGCGCAGGGAGAAGGCAGACCCGCCCTTTTGAACCACCACAATCCCATCCGCACCAAAGGGTTGTTTTCCCTTCAAATCATCCTCGCTGATCGTGGTTCCTTTAGCCGGAAGGCTGCCGCCCGTCACATAGTTTTTGGTCCAGATGAAGGGTGTGCCCTCGGCTGCGTCATTCAAATTAAGCGTCAAGCTCCACGCATTGTTGGCATCTTTAAAATCGCCCGATTCGTCTGTTTTAATCCCCAAGACGCCTCGCGCCGCAAAAAAGTCGAATTTAACAGTCATCACCTTGGACGTGACCAAATGGGTAAAGTACAACGTGGCGGTGTTGTAGGGATCGTCTTCTGTGGGCCAGGCCGAATAGCCGCCGCCCAGCACCACGTCCTCCATCTGACCCGCAAAGGCAGACTTATAGATGTTGGACCCGTTGGAGACCGTCTGGGTCAAGGCTGCGCTGATAAGCGCACGGTTGACTGCCGGGACCAGGATGGCAGCCAACATGGCGATGATGGCAATCACCACCAGCAGTTCGATCAGGGTAAAACCAAAGACGTGTCGCTTCATGAATTTTCTCTCCCTCTGTAATGAGAATCTAATGGAATAATACGCTTTTCTATCATCCAGTCAACTATTTCCAATCAAAATAAGATTTAATCTGATCCGGGTCAAACAGGAAAATAACCATGCACCAGGAGTGCAATCATGATGCCCAGCAAGGCGCCCATCAACACTTCCAACCGGGTATGACCCAGGAATTCCACCAATTTTTCGGGCGAAAATTTGTGGTTGCGATAAAATTCTTCGGCAATCTGGTTGAGAAGTCGCGCTTGGACGCCGGCGGCTCGCCGCACACTTTGTGCATCAATCATGATCAGAGCGAGCAACCCAGCCGCCACCGCAAACACCGAGGAGCCAAACCCCGAACACAGCCCCACCGATGTGGCACAGGCCGCGGCAGAAGATGTGTGGGAACTAGGCATGCCCCCCAAACGGAAAAAAAAGCCGTAATCAAATTTGTGTTCCGTCACGATGAAGTTAAGCAACTTGATCAGTTGGGCCACCAGCCATCCCGCCACCGCAGCCACTAATGGAAGGTTATGGAAGATATCTCGAAACATGGGGTATACTCTACGCAAACCTTGTCGCAGGCGCAATCCTGATAATGCCTCAACGCACTTTCTGACATCCGCCCTGCCGGTGGTCGCCAACCGTCCGGGCGCACGACCGCATTCCGGGTGGGTGAGGGTTTGAGACATAGGGGTCGAGCTTGCTCGATCCCGGCTCGGGGACCAAGAGTCAAATCGCTGCCGTTTCCGGGACAGCCCGGTCGCAGCAAGCTGTTCCCCTAGCAGGACCGCGCGCTCAGCGAGCGCAGCTACAGGGTAGATGGTTTGGTTGTGCGTCGAATCACAAGACCAGGGCGAACGGTTTTCCTGTAGGTGCGCCCGCTGGGCGCGCCAGCTCGGGGACTAAGAGTCAAATCGTCGCCGTTTTCGAGAAACCTCGGGCGCAGTCCCGACCTCAGAGTGTCGGGACGCCGCTGCAAAACAGGTGCGAGACGGAACCTTGAAAATTTTTGTCGCGCGCGGCCCCTGCTCTCGTGTGCTTTGCTATTGCCGCCCGGTGAGATTCATGGTTTCATGGCCGGGATAACCGATCCCAAACAGGAAACAGGAATCAATCATGGGCACATCCTCAAAAGAATTAGCCCGTAAACTGCAAAATGTGGCCAAGCGCCAGCATGGCTGTTTTACTGCGGCACAAGCCATAAAGACTGGCTATGCCGACAGCGTTCATCTCTACCACGTCAAGGCTGAGCACTGGATTCGACTATATCGGGGCGTGTACCGTCTGGCCACAATCCCCGCAACACCGGCGTCGCGTTGTATGGCCGCATTGCTGTGGACCCGCGATAAAAATGGCGTTATTCAGGGGGCCCTGGCACCAGAAACCACCGAAGCGCTCGCGTCAAATTCACTCGGTCCCGAACAACCTATCCAGATTGTGGTGGATAAAAAATTTCGGCGGTCGTCCTCGATTCCAGACGGCATCGAAATTACAGTTGAATCTGACATTAAACACAAAACCTCGAAAATAAGTGGCCTTTGTGTGCTGGCCCCCGCCTCACCACCCGCAAAATTGGAACGCAGCCATTTTCAGGACATCAACGATTATTACGACTGGATCGACTATCAGAATTCCCGATGTTTGCCACACGATTAAATCTCATTGCCGCTTTATGGGTCGGGTTGGCTTGTATCGCCCCCCCCCACGCACAGGCCCTCTATTTTCGCCTGGATGGTGATCGGCTTTGGCTCCAAGCCGAAAAAACTCCGCTGGTGGAGGTGCTGCGGCAATTTACCCATGCGGGGGTAACCGTGCGGATGGACCCCGCCATTCAGGCGACGGTCCACGCCACCTATCGCGGCGTCAGTTTGGATGATGGTTTGTCCGAACTCCTGGGATCGTATGACTATCTGGTGACCTGGAAAATGCTGCGCGGTCCGCTGGGACGCGTCCCCAAACTGCAAGAGATTGAGGTGTTTCATCCCGGCAGCCGCAACACCGCTCGGCCCCTGTTCACCCCCAAGCGCTCCTTTGATACGACTCGGGGCGTGACGGGCGACCGACCTGAATTCATCCGCGATGAGTTGCTCATCGGTGTTCGTCCCGGCACCACCTATGCCCAGTTCCAGCATCTTCTCGATCAAGTGGGGGGCATGATCGTGGATGTCGATCCCGCCACGGGGGTATATCAGATTCGGTTTCCCCCGGGCACCAATGTTGAGGAATTGCTGGAGCGGCTGGCCCGCCATCCCCTCGTGGCGCACACCGAACTCAACCAAGCCACCCGACTGCCTGTCGGATCCATTCCGGCGGTGCCCTCCCGCTCTATTCCACCGGTTTCTCCTCCGGCCGATGGCTCCATCCCGGTGGCGGTATTGGATACCGGCCTGAATCCATCGATTGGTATTGGGGCGCTGGTAAGCGCCGGTTGGGATGCTGTTGATCCAGATCGCACGCTATCCGACTCCGACGGCCATGGAACTCAGATGGCCTTGCTGGCGGCCGGTGTACTGACAGCGGATGGTCTCCCCTCCGCTGGTGACATGCTCGCTCTGGTTTCCGTGCGCGCTTTCGATGACAACGGCGTCACCTCTAACTTTGCCATTTTGCAAGCGCTGGCCTATGCCGCACAGGCCGGAGCCAAGGTGGTCAATTTGAGCTGGGGGTCGGAAACCGATAGCGATTTTTTGCGGGCCGCCGTGGAGCGTGCTGCGGCCCAGGGATTGATTGTGGTGGCGGCCGCCGGCAACGAACCCACTGGTCAGCCCGTCTATCCCGCGGCCTATCCATCGGTTCTGGCTGTCGGGGGCTCCACCGCCAATGGGCAACCTTGGGCGCAGTCCAACTTTGGCGATTTCGTGGACGTGGCGGCCTCTGCGGCAGCGACCTTGCCGGGCGGAGCCGATGGCGCCACCGGCGCCTATGCCGGCACGTCCATTTCATCCGCCACCGTGGCTCATGCGCTTGGCCAGTATGTCAATCGGCATCCCACGGCGTCGACCGCAGAGGTCATCGCCGCCCTGCGTGCGGCCTTGTCGCCACCTACGGCCGCTGGCTACGGCACAGGCCTGCTTGACGAAGCTGCCCTTCAGCGCTTTCTGTCTCCTTAAGCTGCTGGCAATACGCCACCCGTTCAAAATCACGTGCCAGAAGACCAACACAAATAGGCGCTCGCATTGGCAAGGAATCGGGACGGTAAAGCAATCACTCTGATTTGCCGGTTGTCCCTGTGCAGGCAATCATGCTACAACATCGGCCCATCCCCGCAATCAAGGAGACCCGATGATTACCGAACTGAACCAGAAGACCTTCCCAGACTTTATTGCAACCGGCTTGGTGCTGGTGGAATTTTGGGCCCCGTGGTGCGGCCCCTGCCGTATGCAACTGCCCATTCTGGAACAAGTGGCCACGCAAATCCCTGAGGTCAAAATCGGCAAAATCAATGTGGATGACCATGGCGAACTCGCCGCCCGCTTTGGCGTTAGGACCATCCCCTATCTGGTTATTTTTAAGAATGGGAAAAAAGTCGCCGATTTTGTCGGCATGCGCCAAGCCAATGTTTTGGTGGACGCGCTCACCGCTCAACAATAACCCCTTGCCCTACCCCTCCTGGAGAATCCAACTATGAAAAGCCCACTCGCTGTTATTGCCATCGGAGGCAATTCCCTCATTACAGACAATGCCAAGTCATCCATTGCGGATCAGTACCAGGCCGCGGGGGAAACCTCGCACCACATCGCCGCGCTGGTGGCTGCCGGCTATCGCGTGGTGGTTACCCATGGCAACGGCCCCCAGGTGGGCTTCATTCTCCTGCGTTCCGATATAGCTAAAGACGTGCTCCATCAGGTGCCGCTGGATAGCTGTGTGGCCGATACTCAGGGGGCCATTGGCTACCAGCTTGGCCAGACCCTGGCCAATGAATTGCAGCGCCGCAAAATCGATAAACCAATCGCTACCGTCGTCACTCAAGTCCTGGTGGACAAGAACGATCCGGCCTTTATCCATCCCACCAAACCCATTGGACCCTTCTATTCCGAGGAAGAAGCCCAACAGCACCAAGCGGACGACAAGTGGATCCTCAAAGAAGATTCAGGGCGCGGATGGCGGCGTTTGGTGGCCTCCCCAAAACCCCTGCGCATTGTCGAAGAGCGCACAATCCGACTCCTGCTCGAGAACGATGTGATTGTCATCGCTGTGGGCGGCGGAGGAATCCCAGTGGTGGAAAATGAAAACGGCGAATTGGAGGGCTACGCTGCCGTGATTGATAAAGATTTTGCCTCTGCTCTGCTCGCTAAGAACTTAAAGGCCGATCTCTTCATCATTTCTACCGGTGTCGATAAAGTGGCCATTGACTTCAAGAAGCCGACTCAGCGCCAACTCGATTCTCTGACCGTCGCGGAGGCGGAGAAGTACTTGGCCGAAGGCCAGTTCCCCGCCGGCAGTATGGGACCCAAGATTGAAGCGGCAATTGAGTTTCTTAAGGGGGGCGGCAAGGAAGTCCTCATCACCCAGCCGCACTTACTCGCAGAGGCCATTGCTGGCAAAAACGGCACGCGTATTTTGCCATGAAATTCAGCTCCGCTCGCTCCGGGCGCGTCTTTGTCATTCGTCTAGAACACGGAGATGTGATCCATGAATGCCTTGAGCGGTTCGCCGCCAACCACCATCTTACGCATGCCGTGCTGACCCTCCACGGTGGTGCCGACACCGGTAGTCTCGTGATCACCGGCCCCCGTGACGGATGTTCACCCCCGCCCATCGCTCCGAACGTCACCACTCTGGATGGTGTGCATGAAGTCGTGGGCACTGGCACGATCTTCCCCGATGCGAAAGGTGCGCCCATTCTGCATGTCCACCTCGCCTGTGGCCGGAGCCAAGAAACCATCACCGGGTGCATCCGTACCGGCGTCAAAACCTGGCACGTCCTTGAAGTAATTATGACCGAACTTCTCGACTCCACGGCCCGTCGTCTACCCGATGCCGCCTCCGGTTTCGACCTGCTTGTGCCTTGATTTCTGAATAGGCCAGTTGCCTGCACACTTGCAGACTTCACCCGTTCAAGATTCAAGATTCAAGGGCTGACCCCAATTCCCTCGGTCGCCGCTAGAGCCGCTTCGAGAGTCGCCTCTACCGCCACGGGTTCGCCAGCCATTCTTCGTGCGCTGGCAACATCCTTCAGCCCGTTGCCGGTGCAGAGACACACAACGGTTTCATCGGTCTTGACGATTCCTTCGCGGGCCGCCCGCTTCAACCCGGCCCAAGCGCAGGCGGCCGCTGGCTCTGCAAACACCCCTGCCCCGCGCGCCATCTCTGGGATGGCCGCCAGGATATCTGAATCTGGCACGGCCACCGCCGCGCCGCCCGACTCCAGCACCGCACGTACGGCCGCCAGTCCGTCCCGGGGTTGATCCACCGAAATCGAATCCGCCACCGTCGTAGCCGACACATTCACGACGTCCACCGTCTTCCAGTCCGGAAGACCCCCGCCTGCTTGCTGCACATTCCACACGGTTTGGCTGATCGCCGCACTCGCCTCGGACTGGGCACAGAGCATCCGGGGCGTTTTGTCTACAATGCCCGCTTCCTTCAGGTCGCAAAACCCTTTCCATACGCCAGCGATGATATTGCCGTCACCAGTGGGCACGGCCACCCAGTCGGGGATGAAGCCCAGTTGCTCATACATTTCGAAAGCGGCTGTTTTCTTGCCCTCGCGCGTGAAGGGATTATGGCCCGTATTGCGGTTGAACCAACCGCGCTGGGCGCAGACATGCATGCACAAGTCAAAGGCATCGTCATAGGTC
>JAVEUJ010000123.1:0-7099 GCA_034005635.1 Kiritimatiellia bacterium
CCCAATCCGTTCCGGCCGTACCGGTAGCTGCCGACATATCCACGCGCAGGCTGCCGCCGGCCTGCAAGGTCACCGCGCCCACTTCTAGCTTGGCCCGCGCCCCGACGCTGTTGCCCGGATCCACCGCCCCGCCAATGGTCAAGCTGCCGAGCGGTCCATCGCCCATCAGCGTCGCCCCCGACGCCACCGTCACGGCCGAATTCGCCAGCGATCCGCTCACCAGCAGGGTGCCCGCGCTCACCGTCGTGTTGCCGCTATACGTGTTCGCGCCCAACAGCGTCAGGACCCCCGCGCCCTTCTTCTCCAGGGTGCCCGTGCCGCTGATCACGCCGCCGTAGGTCGTGTTGTCCGAGCGGTTCCAAACCAGTGCGGCATTATTCACGATGTTGGCCGAAACCGAGCCCGCCGTGCCGTTGTTGCCGATCTGGACCGTGCCCGCGCTGTTGGTCAGCGGGCCGGTGAAGGTGCTCGCACCCGTCAACAACAGCGTACCGGTGCCGGACTTGCCCAAACCGCCGGCGCCGATGATCGGGGCCGGAACCGTTAGCGTGTAGGCCCCCACATCGATGAGGCCGTTGTTGACGCCCAGGGCGATGCCCACGTTGGCGTGCAGAGAAAATGTTGCCGCAGCTTGCAGTGTGCCGCCATGCAGGGTGAGCTTGTTGGTATAAATCCCGCCCGGGTCCGCCCCGAGATTACGCGAGGCGCTCAGGCTCAGGATGCCTTCGTTGATCTGCATCTTCTTGTCGTGCGTGTTGCCCGCATTCGAGAAGATCAGC
Source organism: Kiritimatiellia bacterium (assembly GCA_034005635.1). Lineage (GTDB taxonomy): Bacteria > Verrucomicrobiota > Kiritimatiellia > CAIQIC01 > Lenti-01 > JAAZFE01. Next base: position 780 of record JAVEUJ010000123.1, read on the forward strand.
GTGCCCGCGCCCGTCTTGGTAATCTTGCCGCCGCCCGTGCCGCTGGCCACCCCGCTCAGGGTCAGTGTCTTGCCGCTGGCCACGTCGACATAGAACTTGTCGTCATAGGTTTCGCTGATCGTCAGGGTGCCGCTCAGCGTCGCCGTATCCGCCGCCTGGAGGGTCTTGAGGCCCGAGCTGCCCGCACGAATCGTCAAGTTATTGGCATAGGTGGTCGCCAAGCCGAGCTTCAACGTCGCCGCAGAGCTGCCCGACTCCATGCCGACAAAGAGGCCATCCGTGCCCGCCGCGCTCGCGTGATTCAGCGTCAGGGTGCCGTTGTCGATATAGAACCCGCCGTCGAAGGTGTTGGCCCCGCCCAGGATCAGCTCGCCGCCCTGGTCCTTGATGAGGTTATAGGTGCTGGCGCCGTCGGTGATCACGCCGTTATAGGTCAGGACCTTGTTGTCAGCCACCGCCAGGAAGGACCAGTTCGCCAGGGTGATGCCGCGGTTGGCATTCAGGGTGAAGGTATCGGTCGCCGTCAAGCGGGCTCCGGCGGTGCCGGTGGAGAGTCGCAGGTGCTGGGCCGAGGCGCTGCTCGGGGCCGTGCCCAGCGCGCCGTCCGCCGCCACGTTCAATGTGCCCGCCGCGATGTCGGTATAAAGCGTGTAGTCGCTGTCCGCGTTCCCCAGCGTGATCGTCCCCGAACCAGACTTCTTCACAAAGTTGGCACTGGGGGTGTCCGGGCAGTGCGGATCTGTGCCGTCGGTGATCTTGCCGCTAATCGTCCGCGTGCCGTTGTCCGCCCCGAACTCCACGTAGCCCAGGTTGGTGACGGCCGTCTCCTGCTTCCAGAAGACGTCGGCCGCGCTGTCGCTGAGATAGATCGAGTAGCCGTCGATGCGGTCGCTGTCGCCGGGGCTATTCAGCATGGGGAGATCGTACTTCGGGGTCTGGCCCACGATGTTTGCGGTGAATTCCTTGGTGGACAGGACGTGGAACTCCATCAGGGCGTCGGAACTGTTCGGCTTGACACCCGACCAGCTTGCCGTACCGCCGTTATAGGTCGCGTACAGGTCATTGCCGATCCCGCCAACCACCTGGACATAGCCGCGGGAATTGCTGATGCGGTTGGCCCACGATCCGGTGGCGGCGCCATCGTTCAGCGATATGCCCAAGGTGCCGTTGGGCGCGGTGCCATAGACCTGGATCCGGAACCGATCGCCGGGCTGCAGTGCGCGCAACGAACCGCCCGTGCCGCCCTCGGTACGGAAGTTGCGCCACGACACTACCTGTTTGGCGTTCTGATTCGCCCACATCCCCACTTCCGCCGCACCGTTATTATATGTAGCACCGCCGTCGCCCCACGTGCTGCCGTAATTCCCCGTCTGCTGCACCAGCACCACCTCGCTGGGAACGCAGGTGGCCTCGTTGACCGTCACGCTCACCGATCCCACCACCGTACTATAATTCACCGCATCGAACGGCGTAAACGTCACCGACTGGTTCGCGGTTCCGACTGCTGGCGTCGTGGTGGGATCCGTAAACGCGAACGAACCCGCCGGAGACGACGAACCACCGCTGAGCGTCGAAAAGCTTAACGGCTGGCCCTCGGTAATCGCCGAAGCGGTCGGCCAGGTCGACACCGTGGACGTGGCCTTGTTGATGGTGCCGGAGGCCGTGGCATAGGTATAGCTGTAATTGTTGCCGCTGTTGCCGTCGCTGACCACTCCGGCCGGGGTCAGGGTGCGGCTGCCCGCGTTCGGGCTGTCGAACGTCTGGGTCCAGGTCGGCGCGCTGTCGCCGGTTTGGATGACGCCCACGGTCAGCGTCGGCGTGCCGGCCGAAGTGGCCGTGCCATCATAGGTTTTGGTGTCGGTTGCCGCCGTAATCGTCAGCGCCCGCTTACTGATGGTGCCAACATTGGCCGCCGTATAGGTGTAGCTGTAGTTGTTACCGCTGTTGCCGTCCGCGACCTTCAGGCTGCTGGGCGTCAGCGTCTTGCTGGTGCCCACGTGCTTATTGTTATAGGTCTGCGCCCACGTCGGCGCCGTGTCGCCCGGCTGGATCGCACCCGCGGTCAGCGCCGCCGGCGTGGCGGAACTGGTGCCGCCGTCGTAGGTCTTGGAATTTGCTTGTCCCGTAATCGTCAGCGCCCGGGCCGTGATGGTGCCGGTTAATCCCGTCGGCTGGCTAATACTATAATTCCCGCTGGGAGCCGTATACCCCGTCACCGTGACCGCCTTGCCGCTGCCGACATGCTTGGTGTTGAACGTGGCCGAGGGCGTGCCGGAAACGCTGAAGCTCTCGCCATTCACCAGCCCGGAATAAGCCGCCGTGCCCGTCAGTGTCGCCGCGGTGCCGCCATCGTAGGTTTTCGTGGAAACACTCAGCCCCGTGATCGTCAGGGCCTTTTTGCCGACAGTGCTCGAGGTCGTCGCCACATTGACGCTGGCCGCGCCCGCGCTGGACAGGACAATGTTGCCCGAATAGCTACCGACCGCCGTGGTCGCCGCTAAGCGTAAATAAACCGTTGTGCTGGAAATCGTGCCGGACCCCGATACGGTTACAGTGGTTCCAAATCCGCTGCCCGCGCTCAGCGAAACCTCAAACCCCGCCGGCGGCGTCACCGTGATGCCGGCGCCCATATTCGCTCCCGAAACATTGAAACTCGTATTCCCCGATGCCGTCCCATACGTCGTACTCAACGCTGCCGGCGTACCCGAAGCAGAAATTGTCGGCGTATTCGCAACCGTCGTCACGTTCATCGTCTCGGAGTTGTCGCTCGTGCAATACGTGTTCACCGCCCGCACCCGGTAGAAGTATTCCACGTCCGACGTCAGCCCCGTCACGGCGTAAGTCGTCACATCTTCAACATCCAAATTTTCGTAGCCGCTGACAAAGGATGGCGAACCATAAGGCGCAATTGTTATATCATCGATGTTTAATCGCCTATTAGCCGTTCCCGTTTCGGTGGCTCGCTTGATTCGGATACGCACATTGCCAGAAACGTTTACGGCATTGGAAAAGACTTGAACTGTATCGCTGGACAGAGCCGTAAAGTCGGATCCGATCTGCGTCCAACTCGATCCGTCGTTTGTGCTGTATTCCACCCTCCAATCCACTTGGGCGTCGGTTCCATACCGGCAATAGCTGAACTTCACATAACTAATCCCTGTCGAGAGATTTTCCAGCATGGTCATCGCTGATGTCCCATAGCCACGAAGGCGTGCAGAACGAGTATCAATTTTCCAATCCCCTGTATCTGCGCCGGTCATGGCCTCTGTCATATCCCAGTTAACTCCGCTCAAGTTGATGGTGGCAGAGGCATAGGCGCCTTTGGTTTCGTTTCCGCCTTCAAAATTCACGGTGTAATCGCTGCCACCACCGGTGCTAAAGGTTGCATACTTGCTCACGTCGAGCTGGTAGCCGCTGGCGCCGCTGACGGCAGACCAGTTGGCAGTGAAGCCGGTGGCACCGATGGCACTGGCGGCCAGAATGCCGGGGCCGTTGGTGAAGCAATCGGCCGTGAAGTCTAGGGTCGAACCGTAGGCCGTACCGGAGCTGTTGATGGCATAGGCCCGGTAGTAGATCTTCTGGCCCGGCGTCAGGCTTGTCAGGGTCACGGTGAACGAGCCCGTGCCGCCGCTGGCATACGCCACCTTGTTGTTGGCGGTCGTCGGCGAGCCCGTGGTGTTCCACACGATGCCGCGCTCCGTCACCGTCGAGCCGCCGTCTGCCGTCACATTTCCGGCGGCATTGGCCTGCGTGGGATCCGCCGGCGTGCCGGGCGTCGCCGACGTCGTACTGACCACCGGCGGGCCATAGGTCGTTGCATTGGCCGTCACGCCCGGCGAGTAGTAGTCGTTGTTGACGGCATAGAAATAGTAGTAATAGCGAGTTCCGGAAGACAGGCTGGCGCTGTCGTTATGGCTCGTTCCACTGCCTTTATACACGCAGGTGTAGCCGCTATAGGTGGTGCCTGAACTATAAGCGGTACCGCCGGTGAGCGTCGGTGCCGTACTGCTGGTGGACCGGAAAATCACCGTATCCTTGGCCGTCCCCGACGTGCCGCGTGTCCAGCTCAAGTTGATCTGGCTCGCGCTGGCCGCCGTCGCCGATTGGCTGCCCGGATTGTTCAGCGTGCTGCACGTGAAATAGGCATCCGCCAGATCCACCGGCGGATAGGCCACGGGATTGCCCCAGCCATTCCCCGACTTCGACGTGTAGGTGTCGCCCGAGTTGGCCTTAGCCTGGCAAATAACGTAATGGCTGCCGACGGACGTATATTTGTACCCACTTAAATCGCGGCGTACCCGTTTGTTGGGCGCGGTGCCATCCTCGTACCAGGCAGCCTCACCCCAATTGTAGCCGGTGCCATCCGTTGCGGTGCCGATGCCCACCTGGGCATAGTTCCACCAGGTTTGCCCAATTTCAAAATTCACATTCCACGACCCCATTGTATCGCCTAGATAGTACGTCGCCATTGGCTTGCCCGCGCTCATGGGATTGATCCAAATCCCTCCCGCGACCGCATAATCATCAACAATAATATCATGGACATAAAGGGCGTGCGATGCCGATGAGAGTCGCAACTGTATGCTGGCACCGTCATCATTTACGTCGTGCGAATATACGGCTCCGGTTGTACCAATACCTGTGATCGTGGTAACGGTGGTCCATCCCCCACCGTTAACATTTTTCGCCAAAACTACGGAACGGTTTGCACCACCTGCATCCAGATGAAAAAACACTGTTCCAACCTTATCAACTGCGGGTAGTGTTAAAACACCTGTGCTGGCTCTCATCTGGATACGCCCTGCTGTGCAAGGCCCATCTGCCGCTGCACCCGGTTGAACCATACAGTCGGTCATGTTGACCGTGCCGGCCGGAATACTTTGGGTATAATTTCCATAACTACCCCGCGTGGTCCAACTTTGGATGTTCTCCGAAATGAGCGTGGCCGCCTTTGCCTGCGGAGCCAATAAAAATAAGCCTGCAACCACACCAATCGCGGTAAACAACAGATGCATCCGGCCAATGGCTTGGTGCTTGGGCTCATAAAAAGGGGTCAGCCCGTGATTTGTAGCATTCCCTGAAACGGTCCGAACTGCTACGGGCGGACAGGCAGGGCGTCGGGTCTCCATTCCGGAAGAGTTGTTGAGCGCGTCGAAGCGGCGCCTCGAAAAAATTCTAAAGAGTCTCATGACGTCATTCCTCCATCATCCGTGCGTGCGCAATTGAAATTGAAAATAGTTGGGGGCAGTGGTCGTTGGTTGTTCGTCGTTGATCGTTGATCGTTGGTCGAAAAGCCGGGCAAGGCATCCCTGCCAGGATTCCCCTTCGCGTCTTGGCTTGCCCACCGTAGCCTTGGCGAAGGCGGGCGGCTTGGCGTGAGAAATGACTCCTGCCACTTGAACAGTGGATATTGGACATTGGATATTGAATATTGAATATTGAAATTCCCCGCCCCGAAAGCCCGGCTCATTCCGCCACGGGCGGACAAGCCGGAGAGGGTTCGCCCTCTCTAAAGTCGTTGAACCCCAGCGCGTCGCGTCGGGGGGGTAAATCCGGGCTTGTCGGGATGCAGGTTGCCCGGCTTGGGCCCCGGTTAGAGCCAATTTGGCTACACGTGTGGTCTGATGCGGTGGTGCCAGCAACTCAAATGTCCGGCCGACGCTCATTTCGCATCTTCCCGAAAAGGAAAGGAGTTGGTCCAAGCGTAGCCCATGCTGCCAACAACGGCAGACTGGTCGCCCTAACCCTGTTCAATTTGTTTGTGTTGCGTAACATTTCATTCAGTCCAAGTGGCTTGCCCTCTACTCCTGCACCAACTTCACGCGGAAGATGCCGGTGGGGGTATCCGCAGAAATATCCACCAGCATGTCGATCTCAAATTCGCCTGCGCCAGCCGTAACTCGCCCGCCGTCCACGATTTTAAACGCGTAGGGCTTCCCGGTTTCCGGGTCGATGGCCGCCAACATGGGCACGTGTTCGAGCTGATAGGTCTTACCTGGCACCGACTGCCACTTCACGCGCACCGGTCGGGTGGGCGGCTCGCCTGCCGCCATCACTTGCGGCTGCGTCTCGCGCCGCACCACCTCGAAAACCAACTTAGAATCCGGACAGGTCGGGTCCGTCCCGGCCAGCCACTCGTGCAGATCGAGCATCCCATCGCCATCGAAGTCATTGGTCGCGACGCCGTCGGTGCCCAGCAATTTTTCCCACGAGTTCGCCAGCCCGTCGCCATCGTCGTCGTGCCAATCAATGGGGCGGGCCTCGCTAAAGGTCAGCACGAGTTCGCTGGTGGCGGCTTGCGAAAGGGATACGGGCTCGGA
>JAVEUJ010000124.1:0-6915 GCA_034005635.1 Kiritimatiellia bacterium
TACCGCACGACTGGCACCGCGACCCGCGGCACCCGCGGCGGATGGCTGGCAGCGCCGCGAGGTGAGCGTGGAAATTCCAACAGTGGCCTATGCCCAGGCCATTCAATTTTTGGCCGCCGCCGCAGAAACTCTACCGGCCTGGCGGTTGCGCGAAATCGAGCTGCGCCCCTCAGCAGATGCAGGCCAGGGCAGCATGACCGCCATGCTCGAAGCCCTGGAGAAAAAACGGCCCTGAGTAGTGAGATTCTTGCAGAAGTAGTCAGGAGTCAGAATGATGAGTCGCTTCATATTTCCATTGAAGTTGATGCGTATATTCTGGATGCTGAATTTTGTGTAACCTATCATGCGCGCCATTCATCAACTTGTAGCCGGATACGCCAACGGGGACGCCATCAGCAATGAAGTGCGCGTTCTTCGCGATTTGTTCCGATCGTGGGGTTTTGACTCCAATATTTATTCCGAGCGCAAGCGCATCTTGCCCGAGTTGCGTGACGATGCCCGCGATTTGGCCACCTGTCGCGAAGATTTCCGGCCCGACGACGTGGTGCTGCTGCACCTGTCCATGGGCTCGGACGTGAATGACCTGTTTCCGACCCTGCCCGGCCGCAAGGCGATTCTGTACCATAACATCACCCCCCCAGAGTATTTTCGTGGCGTGCAGGAGCAGACGGCCCACCTGCTCGCGCGCGGACGTCAGCAGGCTAAGACGCTGGCGGGGGCGGCCGAGGTGGTCATGGCCGACAGTCAGTTCAATGCCGACGAAATCGCAGCGATGGGCCATGCGAATCCTCAGGTATTGCCATTGATGCTGGATTTTTCTGCCCTGCGCGGCAAGCCCGACCGTGGTATTCAGCGGCGCTATCGCGATGGTATGACCAACATCCTGTTCGTGGGCCGCTGCGCCCCCAACAAGCGCATCGAAGACCTGCTCAATGCCTTCTATTACTTTCAGCGCTATGTCCAACCCGCCTCGCGCCTGATCCATGTGGGCTCAACCGCCGGTATGGAGCAGTACCACGCCCTGCTGCTGACTCGGGTGCGAGAGCTGCAGTTGAAGAACGTGGAAATCACCGGCGCGGCCACCCAGTCCGAGTTGCTCGCCTATTACTCGGTGGCGCGGGCGTTCCTGTGCCTCAGCGCTCACGAGGGGTTCTGCATCCCGTTGCTTGAAGCCATGACGCTCGATGTGCCCGTCGTGGCCTATGCCGCGGGCGCCGTGCCCGAAACCCTCGACGGGGCCGGGGTGCTCCTGCGCGAAAAGCGCTTTGATCTTATTGCCGAAGTCCTGGGCCGCGTCACCGCAGATGAGTCCCTGCGCAAGGCAATTCTGTACGGCCAGCGCGAACGCCTGGCTCGCTATGAACGCCAGGATCTCGCCGGCGACCTCAAGCGATATCTGGCGCCGTTGCTGTAACGCCTTGCTCCGCTCCTGAAAACAATTCACAAAAAGAATAAAAGGGGCTTGCCATCCAGAGGCAATTTCGTTCCAATTCTTCCATTGCTTTCCTGCCAGGTGGTGGGGAGGGATTCAACCGGCAGCGGCCGGGCGGACGTTTGTCCGCAATCGGTACTGCCGCAGTAAGATACAAAAGGAAAACTAAAAATGAAACAAAAGAAGCTCTTCGCCGGGGCGCTGTGCGTCGCGGCGTCGTTGGTCGCGCAATCGGTGTTTGGCGCCGGTTTTGGCATCTACGAAGGCAGCGCCCGCGGCAATGCCATGGGTACTGAAGTCACGGCCGATCCGGCCTCGCCTTCCGTCATCTATAACAACGCGGCCGCCATGACGGCCTTAGAAGGCACCCAAATGGAAATGGGCGCCACGTTCATCCGTCCGCACGTCACCATCGAAACCATGACCCCGGCGGGCTCGCAAAAGAACAAGGCGAAGAGCGCGTGGTGGACTCCCCCAAACGCCTACGTCACCCATCAGGTCAATGACAAGATTTGGGCCGGGCTGGGCATCTTCAGCCGGTTTGGACTGGGCGTGGAGCACGACGATGACTGGGCCGGGCGCTATAATTGCCAGGAAGCCATCATCAGAAGCTTCGACATCAACCCCTCCCTTGCAGTCAAGGTGCTGGACAACCTCTCGCTAGCCGCTGGCCTGCGCGCGGAATGGTTTGAGTTCACCCTGGACCAGGCCATACCCACAGGCCAGCCGTTTGTGGATCCCCACCTGCAGTTCCACATGAAGGGCGACAGTTGGGGCATTGGCTACAACCTCGGTGCCTACTACGAAGCCACCGAATGGCTGTCCTTTGGATTGGCCTATGAGAGCGAAATCGACCAAGACCTCGAAGGCACCTACCACGTCAGCCACCCCAATCCGGCCGTGGCCGGTGGCGATGGCGAAGGCGATATCTCCACCCCGTCCATCCTTCGCTTCGGCGCTTCCGTCAAGGCGATCGACCGGCTGACCGTCAACGCGGGCATCGTCTATACGATGTGGTCTTCCTATGAAGACCTGACCATCAAGTTCGATCCCGCCCTGCTCGGTGCGGTGCCCCAGAGCTCGACAGAGAAGGATTGGGACGACGTGTTTCGCTATCAATTCGGCGCGGAATATGCCCTGAACGAGGCCTGGGCGCTGCGCGCGGGCTACATCTTTGATGAAACCCCCATTCCGAATGCACACGTGGACTACATTGTCCCTGCCAACGATCGCCATCTCTTTAGCGTTGGTGTCGGCTACAAGCAGGCCAACTTCTTCTGCGATCTGGGCTATACCTACCTGTTGATCAAGGACCGCGATGTCACGGGCCGTGCCGCTGATGGCGTCCTGTCCGGCGAGTTCACCAAAGGCGATGCTCACATGATTGGCATCGGCGTCGGCTACAAACTGTAGCATTTCAGCCCATTTAGGCTCACGCCCCGAAACGTCTGTTTCGGGGCTTTTCCATGCCCCATTTCAACTTACTCCTCTCTGTCCGGCATACCATCTCTTTCATATAATACTGTCTCGCTTATAATTATAAGTGAGACAAATTACGTGAGCGGTTAACCACGAATTACACTGATTGCACAGCGCGGCATAGCCGCAACCAAAGAAGAGAATTTAACCACGGATGAACACCCGCCTTCGCCAAGGCTTCCACCTACGCTAAAGCTACGGCGGACAAGACGGTGGGCAAGCAGAATGGACACGGATGGGGACAGGAAGGGAGAAGAGGCGGGGAATGAATTTGAACTCAGGAACTCAGGAAAGAATAACGGAGAAGAGAAACTACGAAAAGCGCGAAAAGGGGAGAGGAGACGGGAGACGGCTTTCCTGTAGGTGCGCCCGCTGGGCGCGCCTGATTGGGAAAGCGGCGAACAGCCGAATATCCACCACGGATAGGGGAAGGGGCTCCCCGTAGCGTGGACCTCTGGTCCGCGCCGAGCAGAAGAAGCCGTGCAACAGAACTGGAAGATGCGCGGACCGGGAGGTCCACGCTACGAGGGCCACGTTTTCCCCCTCTATCCTTCATCATTTCCAGTCCTGTAACATCCTGTTAAAAAGTGAGTTGTGGGGCTATCAACATGAGAAACGTGTATTAAAAACACGGTTTTGAGGGATTGTAGTACAGATGGGGGAAGGCGATGGGGGGCCGGGAATGAATCTAAACTCAAGAACTCAAAACAGATCAATCAGCCGGACTCACGGGTACGGGGAGACACTATTTAATGTTCAACAAGGTCGTCTGTCATACCGACTTGTCCACCGTCTTGTCCGCCGTAGCTTTAGCGTAGGTGGAAGCCTTGGCGAAGGTGGGAGCTTGTCGAGGGTTCTCCGCGTAGTTCCGCAGGTTGGTTGTTGGGGTCGGGCCGAGATGGTTCGACTACACTCACCATGACCGAAAGGAGGGTGGAATGAGGATTTCTGGTGGGACAGCCTCTGTGCTCTCCAGGATTGGAAGCGGAAAGGTTAGAGAAGAAGCTACGGATATCGCCCCCTTTAGCCAAGGCTACGCGGGCAAGCAGGATTTCACGGGAGGGATCGACATTGGAAGGTTGCCGGGGGAGAGCGCCTTATTCGCGTGTAGTAAATCGAGCGCGAAGGAGTAGCGCACATCCTAGGATTAAAATGCTCCCGGCCACCCATTGCGTGGCCGACAACCGTTCGCCCAGCCAGATGTGCGCCATAATCGCCGTTTGGAAGGGAATCAACAGCATGCCCCCCTCGGAGGCGATGGGCCCCATCGTGAGAATGGCGTGATAAAATAGCATGTGGCTCAATGCCAGCCCGATGATTGCAGACAGGATCAGCCAGCCCCACTGCGCTGCCGGCAGATGCAACAGAACGTGCCAATCGCCCAGTCCCGCCATCAGGATCAGCAGCAGTGGACTGGCCAGCAGGCAGATGATGCCATAGGACAGGTGCGTCGGATAGCCCGATAGGTTGCGGCGGACGAAGACCACATAGATGCCCCACGTGACGGCAAAGCCCAGCAGCAGCCCCATGCCCGTCAGCGATGTGCCATCCGTGCCAAAGCCCTTGGCGAACATCAACAAAAATCCGCCCATCGCAAACAGCAGGCCCAGCCAGAACAGCGGCGAGCGCATCAGCGGTCGTTCGCTCTTCAGCAGCCAGAGCCCAAACAGCGTGGTGAAGGGGATCGATAAGCGACAACCGAAATTGAGCATTGTCGCGTTGTTGTAGTAAGGCGCAAAGCCGAAGAAGATCTGGCAGAGGGTGTGCGCCGCCGCCGGGGCCAGCGCGGCCCGCCAGACTGCGCGGCGCTCTTCCGGGGCCATTCCGCGTAACGTATGCCCCACGAATGGCAGCCAGAACGCCGCCGAGAAGAAATAGCGCATCCCGTTAACAGTCCACGGGTCCATCAAATGGGTGAAGTGTTCAAGAAACAAAGGGATGACCGCCCAGAAAAAGAGGGCAGTCAGCAATGCCGCAAAGGCCACAGGCCACGAGCGAGTTTGGACAGACGAAGTCATCGGGAGACGTAGTCTACGCTCCGCCCGTCCGAAGAAAAGGAAAATAGAAACAGTCCATCGCATTGGGGCGCATCCCCTTTTCATTGGCTTCCATCGTCTACTCGTTGAAACAACGGGCAGCCGCACGCTGAAGCGTGGACTACAAACGGGGCGGTGTTTGTAGTACAGCCTTCAGGCTGAACAGGTAAACCCGTGAGTTCCATTCGGTCAACGAAACGGGGATGCGCCCATCTCATTGTGGAATTTTTAACCAACCTCATGCGGGGTCTTTCCCCTTGTTCCGTCCCGGCGTCTGCCGTATTGTTTTGGTTGCTGGAATTGCCGCCGCCTGACGGCCTCCGGTGAAGGAGCAACATCATGGATGAACTCTGGCTAGGCGCATTGGCGATTTTCATTCTTCTGGGCTTTCCTGTTTGGACCCTCGTCCTGCTCCATAAAATCCGTCACCGGCAAGATCGGCAAAGTTCCCTCCTGAACAGTCTCCATGCACGCCTGGATCACCTCATGGCCGCCACCCCGAAAGCCACGCCGCCTCCCGCTCCGATTTCGGCCCCAACCCCCAGTATTTCTGCCTTCCAGCCTTCTGTCCCAGCCGCCCCTCCGCCGTCTCTGGCATCGCGCCCTGCACCAACTCCATCTACCACCGTGCCACCCTTCCAGCCGCCCGCTGCTTTACCCCTGCCACCCCGGCCGCCGCCTTCGCTCCTCCAGCAGAAAACCCTGCGTGCGTTGCGGCGCATTTGGAACTGGATCATCATCAACGAAGAATTTCAACCCAAGGGCATTTCGTGGGAATTTGCGGTCGCCACCACCTGGCTCCTGCGCCTTGCCGTCGTCATTTTTGTCATCGGCATCGGCTTTTTCCTGAAGTACTCCATCGACCACGGTTTCCTGGGCCCACATGCCCGCGTCGTACTTAGCACCTTCACTGGCCTGATCATGCTCGGCGTTGGCACACGCCTGCTCGGCAAGGCGTACCATCTGCTTGGCCAAGGCCTGCTCGGCGGCGGCTTCGCGGTCCTCTACTTCAGCGTTTTTGCCTCCTATTCCTTCTACCATCTCATTGGCGCCTTGCCCGCCTTCGCCCTGATGGCGCTTGTCACCGCCTGTGCGGGTCTGTTCTCCGCCCGCTTCAACTCGCTGCTTGTCGCCGTGCTCGGTATCCTCGGTGGCTATGGCACGCCCCTGCTGCTGAACACTGGTGAGAAGAACTTCGCCGGCCTCTTTGGCTATTTACTCCTGCTCGGTATCGGCATCCTGGGCATCTCGCGCCGCCGCCACTGGCCACTCCTCAACTATCTCGCCATGCTCCTCACCTACGCCCTTGTGACTTTGGCCCTCAAGGACTACGTGGCCGCCGACTTCGTCGTCGTGATGCTGTTCCTCACCGGCTTCTTCCTGCTCTTCACTGCCGCGATGTTCCTCTACAACCTCGTCAGCGGCGAAAAAGCCACCCTCCTGGAAATTCTCGGCACGATGGCCAACGGCGCCGCCTTTTTCGCGCTCGGCCATGGTGTGGTCGCCACCGCCTATTCCACCCGCGCGGTCGCCGTGCTCGCTTTGGCTCTCGCGGCCTTCTACGTCGTGCTTGTCTATCGGTTCCTCTCCGCGCACCGCCAAGACCGCGGTTTGCTCATGGCCTTCATTGCCCTCGCGGCGTTCTTCATTGTCCTCACGCCCCCCCTGGCAGTTGCGAAAGAATGGATCACCCTGAGCTGGTCGCTCCAAGGTCTCGTGATGCTGTGGCTCGCCGGCAAGCTGGACAGCCGCTTCCTGCGCGGCCTCTCTCTCGGCGCCTACGCCCTTGCCATCGGTCGCCTGATCTTCAATGACCTCGGTCGCCAATACGCTGGGGCACTCCCTGCGGATCTCGTCTGGTCCACCTATCTCCCTATTCTCGGCAGCCACCTCCTGACCATTGGCGCGCCCATCGCCGCTCTCGGCGGCGCCTGGTTCCTCCTCCGGAAGCCTCCCGCCGCCGTTCCC
>JAVEUJ010000125.1:0-6904 GCA_034005635.1 Kiritimatiellia bacterium
ATTGAACGGCCAAAATTCAATAAGTGAGAAGGGAGAGGGCACTATCATGACAGATGATGAATTGACGCGGTTGATCATTGGCTGTGCAATGAAAGTTCAGCGAACTCTAGGAAGTGGATTTTTGGAATCGGTTTATCAAAATGCATTGGCTTTCGAGCTGAAAAAGCTGAAATTAACTTTGCCTGCGAAGTGCCGCTGAAGGTGTATTACGAAGGAGAAGTCATGGGGACCTTTGTAGTGGACATGCTGGTTGAGAATCATGTCATCATTGAAAACAAGGCAGTGGAGAATCTTTGTCCAGCCCATGAAGCCCAATTAGTCAATTACCTTGCCGCGACTCACAACGATTTCGGTCTTTTGTTTAATTTCGGTACTTCCAGCCTCCAATTCAAAAAGAAATTCCGGATTTACCGGGCCCCTGAATCCCAATTATGAAAATCCTGAAACATCCTGTTAATCCTGTCTAATCATGACCCGTAATCTTACCATTCTGCTGGTTCTGATCGTGATTCTGGCGCTGCCTTTTGTGTTTCATCAGGAGACGGCTCTAGACGAGTGGCGTCCGGGTGACCCGGTGTTGGTGATCATCACGCCGATGAACGAGGCCATTCGCTATGAATTCGCGCTGGGGTTTTCACGCTGGCATTCCGAGCATTACGGGACACCCGTCAAGGTGGATTGGCGTAACATCGGCGGCACCACGGAAATCGCGCGCTACCTGACCAGCGAGTTTGTGTCGAGCTTCCGGGCCTGGTGGACCGCGCAGGGGCGGCCATGGCGCGGCGATGGCGGAGCCATCATCCTGAGCAAAACCTTCGATCCGGCGCAACGCCCCGACGGGGTTGATGACCGCAACTGGGCCGAGCAGTGCGCGCTGTTTAGCGCATTCCGCGGCACGGATGATCCCGAGGCATTTTCAAGCCAAATTGATATGTACTTCGGTGGCGGGGCCTACGACGCTGAAAATGCCACCCGTCAGGGCCTGCTGGTACCCGCCTGGGATGCGCCGGACATCCCTCCGGGACTGATAGCGACGGCCGACGGTGCCGAGCTGATCCCCGAAGGCATGAGCGGCGAGCAATGGCGCATGCTGACTTGGTATGGCACAACCCTGAGCACCTTTGGCATGTGCTACAACCGCGACCGGCTGCAGGCGCAGGGCATCGACCGCGAACCGGCGCAGTGGGAGGACCTGGCGGATACACGCTGGTTCGGAACGCTGGGGCTGGCGGACCCAACCAAGAGCGGCAGCATCGCCAAGGCCTTTGAAACCATTGTCCAGGTGCAGTGCCGCAAGGCCGTCGAGGCCGCGGGCTACGGCGACCAAACCGCTGACTTTGAAGCCCGGATCGCGGCGGCGAAGCTTCCGCCGGGTCAGATGCCCGAGGGCGTCCCTGCCGCCTATCAGCAGGCGTTGGAAGAAGGCTGGGTGGCGGGACTGAATCTGCTGCAGAAGATTGCTGCCAATGCGCGTTACTTCACCGACAGCGCCAGCAAGGTGCCGCTGGATGTCGGCATGGGCAACGCCGCGGCGGGGCTGGCGATCGATTTCTACGGACGCTACGAGGCCGAGGTCAGCAACGCAGGCCGCGGATGGGACGCCATGGCCTATGTGACGCCGCGCGGCGAGTCGGGCGTCAGCGCTGACCCCATTTCCATCCTGCGCGGCGCACCGCACCGCGAGATGGCGGTGCGCTTTATCGAATACCTGCTGAGCGAAGAAGGCCAGCAGTTATGGTGCTACCGGATCGGCGCGCCTGGCGGTCCCCAGAAGTATGCCTTGCAGCGCTTCCCCATTCGTCGCGATTTTTATCCCTCGACGAATCCGGTCTTCCACGCGACGTATGAACGCCACCGCGCCCACACCACCGATGACATGGGCCAGCCGACGCTGGATGCCTACCGCCTCGCGGCAGAATATGTCTATCATCCGCGCTGGACCGCCGGGCACTTTGGCCTGCTGCGCGATTGGGTCCGGGCCATGGGGCTGGATGCGGGCCAGGAGCTGCGTGCGGCGTGGGGGGCCATCGCCCTTGCCGGTGGGCCGGAGGCGTGCCCACGGGCCTTGCAGGCGCTGGAACGCCTGCCGCAGAAGCCGGAGCCCTTGACCTGGACGTCCGGGCTGACCATGAGCAAGAAATATGACCGATTGGATTTGCTGCGCGAATGGACCCTGCAGTATCGCGCACAATATGCCCAGGCCGCGCGACTGGCCAGGGAAGAAAACAGTTCACCGGGACGGGTTGCCCTACCGGTTCAATCCGATGAAGATTTGGGTAGGGCGAGGCCTCCGGCCGAGCCGAGTTCCAAGGGGGCGCGTCCATGAGAAGGAGTACGGCCTGGTTAGTGTTTGGTGCGGTGACCGCCCTGCTATCGGTTTTGTTCATCTGGCCGCTGAGCAAGGTGGTCGCGGGCGGATTCTGGGTAGATGGACGCTTCACCCTGCGCTACCTCTTCGGGGTGTTTGAGAATCCCATCTACATGGAAGGGTTGTTCAACAGCCTCAAAATTGCGCTGGGAACAACGGGCTTGGCCATGGTGGTCGCGCTGCCGCTGGCGTGGATTGCCAATCAGTTTGAATTCCGCGGCAAAACGGCCTTTTCAGCGCTGGTGCTGGTGCCAATGATTCTGCCGCCCTTCGTCGGGGCGATCGGGTTCCAGCAGATGTTCGGAACCTACGGCATGGTGAATGCGCTGTTCGGATTGGGGGCGCGCGATTGGCTCGGGGGAGGGCAGTATCTGGGCGTGGTCCTGCTGCAAACCCTGGCCCTTTATCCCATTCTCTACCTCAACGCCGTGGCCGCGCTGGCCAATATCGACCCGGCCATGGATGAGGCCGCCGCCAATCTCGGCTGCACGCGGATCCGCCGGTTCTTCCGGATCACCTTGCCGCTGATGATGCCGGGGCTGTTTGCCGGTGGGACGCTGATTTTCATCTGGAGCTTCACCGAACTGGGCACGCCCCTGATCATGAACTACACCCGCTGCGCCTCGGTGCAGGTCTATGATTCCCTGAAGGAAATCGGATCGAACCCGTTCCCCTATGCCTTGGTATCGGTGATGCTGGCATCAAGCGTGGGGCTGTATGCCGCCAGCAAGTGGCTGTTCGGCGGCCGGGCCTATGCCATGCAGAGCAAGGCCAGCACCCAGGCGGCCGTGCGCACCCTGAGCGGCTGGCGGGCGCTGCTGGCCGCACTGCCGTTTGCGCTGGTGACCGGCTTGGCGCTGATGCCGCATCTGGGCGTGGTGCTCACGAGTTTTGCCACACCGGGAAGCTGGTACCAGAACGTGCTGCCCGGCACCTTCACCGGCGGCAACTATATCGAGGCTCTGGGCCACGACATGACCATCAGCAGCATTCGCAATAGCCTGCTGTTCTCCTCGCTGGCCGTGGGCTTCGACATTGTGGTGGGTATTGCCATCGCCTTTGTCGTGGTACGCTCAACCATCCGTTTGCGCGGCGTGCTGGATGCCCTGTCGATGATTCCGCTGGCCGTGCCGGGCCTGGTGATGGCCTTCGGGTTCCTGGCCGTCAGCTCGTGGCTCAGCAACCTCAAAGGATTTTCCGATCTGGATTGGTGGCCACGGCTGGTGGATGTGCGCACCAATCCGACCCTGTTTCTCGTGCTGGCCTATTCCGTGCGGCGCCTGCCCTACATGGTGCGCAGTGCCGTCGCTGGCCTCCAGCAGACCAGCGTGACCTTCGAAGAAGCCGCATGGAATCTCGGCGCGTCGCCGACGCGTACTCTGCGACGGATCACCTTGCCGTTGATCATGGCCAACCTGATTGCCGGGACGCTGCTGACGTTTGCCTTCAGCATGTTGGAAGTCAGCGATAGCCTGATGCTGGCTCAGCAGGCCGACTATATGCCCATCACCAAAGCCATCTTTGAATTGTTCCAGCTTCTGGGCACCGGCAAGCATGTCGCCGCCGCCCTGGGCGTATGGGCGATGGCATTTCTGACCGCGACCCTCGTCGGCAGCAGCCTGCTGCTCGGCAAAAAGCTCGGCGCTGTCTTCCGCGTTTAACCGCCGGGCAACCGCCCTTTAACGCAAGGGGCGCTAATAATGCTAAAGGAGCGCAAACGCTGGGGGCGCCGAGCAGAAGAAGCCGTGCAACAGAACTGGAAAATGCGCGGACCGGGAGGTCCACGCTACGAGAGCCTCGTTTTCCACAGTGTGGTCCCGCATGCGCAGGATCTTCCATAGCGTGGAAAAATCGCGAAATAGTTTTCCATAGCGTGGAAAACTTATCACCTGTTTTTCCCCGCTGTCTTTCATCATTTTTAATCCTGTAAAATCCTGTTAAAAAGTGAGTTATGGAGATGATAAGATGCCCGTTTCGATTTTTTTGGAATCTTTCTGGTGGGCAGTGCTCAGGATGCGGGATCCGGCGGTTCGGTGCCTTCGTTAAGAATGGCGATGTACAGCTGATAGCTGAACACGCGGTTGCGCTTGTGGCCGGTCAACTCGGTGACGATACCCATTTGGCAAAGGTGGTCGAGTGACTTGTTCACGGTGACATGGCTAAGCCCGGTGGCGCGTTCCAGCGCGCGGGACGTAGTGATGGGGCGCTGGAGCAGTTCGTGGTGCAACCGCAACACGGACCCCGCGGCGCGCCCGAGCGACTGCAGCGTTTCACGGTCTTTCTTGGCCATGTTGTCCAGCCGCTGAACTGTGGCGACCGCCTGACCGGCGGTGACGGTGACCGCCTCGGCAAAGAAGTTGAGCCAAGCTTCCCAGTCGCCGTCGAGCCGGACACGGTTCAGAAGATCGTAATAGAGGTGGCGGTGGGTCTTAAAATAAAGACTCAGATAGAGCATGGGTTCGCGGAGAGCCTTCTGTTCACACAGGAGCAGAGTAATCAACAGACGCCCCAGCCGGCCGTTTCCATCTAGAAACGGATGGATGGTCTCAAATTGAACGTGCGCCAGCGCCGCCTTCAACAAGACCGGAGTCGGCTGCGGTTGGTCGTGAAGAAAAAGCTCAAGCTTGCCCATGCACTCCGCCACCCGCTCCGGTGGGGGCGGCACGAAGACCGCTGTGCCGGGGCGTGTCCCCCCGATCCAATTCTGACTGCGACGGAATTCACCCGGGGTCATCCTGGCGCCCCGACCGGAGGCCAGCAGGCGTTCATGCATTTCTCGCAGCAAGCGGAGCGAGAGCGGAAATCCGGTGCGGAGGCGGCTCAATCCGTAGTCGAGTGCCGCCACATAGTTGCTGACCTCTCGGACATCATCCAGCGGAACCCCAGGCTGCTGATCGGCTTCAAAAAGAAGCAGATCCGAAAGCGAGGACTGGGTGCCTTCGATCATTGACGAGAGCACCGCTTCTTTGCGGACATAGGTATACAGAAAGAGAGAGACGTCCGGCAAAAGCATGGAGACACTGTCTAATCGACCCAGGGCTAGCAGGGCATCATCAAAACGCTGCCGCAAGCCTCCTGATGTCCAGTCGATCGGCGGCAGTGGCGGCAGAGGTGCAGGCACGAAAGCCCGGGCCTTTTCGCCAACCGTCGAAATGGGTATGTATTCCCCTTGTAGCGGGCGTTTCATTGCAATCCTCCATTTACATAACAAATGCTCATATGTAGCGATATACGATTAAGCTTACATAAAATAATCCGTATGTAAAGTTTCTTATTCTTGTCCTCGTAAGAACCCGACAACAGCCATGTAACGCAAGAGAGGCTAAGGGTGCAATAGCATCGCAAACGCTGGACAGTAGAACGAGGTTTGACCGATCTGACAAATCCGACAGATCCGTCCGAACAGACAAACTACGAACGACACCCGCCTACGCCAAGGCTTCCTCCTACGCTAAAGCTTCCGCCTACGCTAAAGCTACGGCGGACAAGCCGGCGGGCAAGCAAAATGGACACGAATTGGGGAGGGGCGAGCAGTCCGGTTCTCACAGAGGCACAGAGACGCGGAGGGGGAAAGATTCAATAACTCAGGGAGCGGGTAAGCCGCCGGTCTCACGCTAAGACGCCCGCCTACGCCAAGGTTTCCTCCTACGCTAAAGCTACGGCGGACAAGACGGCGGACAAGACGGCGGGCAAGCCGGCGGGCAAGCGAAGACGCAAAGGAGAGGGGGCGGCATTCAAAATTTAGATGAAATTAGACGGGGGGGAGGTTGCAATTTGTCGGATTGAAAGAGCAATTTGTCCGCATGTCTGGGGCCCCTCATGACGACTGAGATGATAGCTGAGCAACCGGGCGAGATGGCTTGGGTTTTCCACAGTGTGGATCCCGCAGGCGCGGGACCATAGCGTGGAAAACCAAGTGGGCTGCATCCGTAAGAATCGCTTGCGAGATGGAATTGGGTGGAGTAGCGGAGCCCGGGCGCACTTGGTTAAGCGCAAGCAGGGCCGTGAGGGGCGAGAAGACGGAAGCTGTTCGCCAAGCCATATCCGGGTTTCGCGTTCCTTTTCATATCACGGAACTCCAGCAGCACTGCCCCAGCGTAAGCATGGATGGGGGAGTTGGAATGCCCAAAATTGGATTCGTAGAACTCTGAGCATGCTCGCCCCGATCTCATTTTTGCTGGAAATCCAAAAAATTCGGCCTGAAACGTCCTCCAAAAGATAAAATTTACAAAAAAGTAGGTCAAAATTCCTCTGAAAAGGCCAATTTTAAAGGAAAAGGGCCTCAAAATAGCAAAACAGGCCAAAAATCGTAATTATTTGGCATTATTCATCAAAAACGGACTTCCTAACCCATTCCAGAAGATGAAAATAACCAAAACATTAAATTATAGGACCGACCCCTTTACGACCCCTTTAGGGTCGGAGGCTGCCCAAGCAGCTTTGCTATCGCGATTCCGGCGGCATTCTGCACCACTAAAAGCAAGGCACAGGCGATCACAAAATGGACGAGTTCTTTCCCATCATGAACCAAGCTTT
>JAVEUJ010000012.1:0-29604 GCA_034005635.1 Kiritimatiellia bacterium
GCTGCCGACCGACCCCACGTTGCTTTTTACCAATGCCGGCATGAACCAGTTCAAGGAAATTTTTCTGGGCGCGCGCAAGTCTTCTTGGAAGCGCGTCGCCGACACCCAAAAGTGCATCCGTGTTTCGGGCAAGCATAACGACCTGGAAGAAGTTGGCCGCGATACCTACCACCACACGTTTTTTGAAATGCTCGGCAACTGGTCTTTTGGCGACTACTACAAGCGCGAAGCCATCACCTGGGCTTGGGAACTGCTCACCGCAGTCTGGCGTATTCCCAAACACCGTCTCTGGGTCACGATCTTCACGACCGACGACGAGGCCGACGATATCTGGCGCACCTGCACCGATGTCGACCCCGAGCACATTTTGCGCTTTGGTGAAAAAGACAACTTTTGGGAAATGGGCGAGACCGGCCCCTGCGGGCCCTGCTCTGAAATCCACTTCGACAACACCGAGGACGGCTGCCGCCCCGACCAGGTCAATGCGGGTTCCCCCGAGGTTATCGAAATCTGGAACCTCGTCTTCATGCAGTACAATCGCAAATCTGATGGCACCCTCGACGAACTCCCTGCCAAATGTGTGGATACAGGGATGGGCTTTGAACGAATTGCGGCGGTCATCCAAGGTAAAAAATCCAATTACGACACCGATATATTCATGCCCCTGATCGAGGCCGTCTCGAAGCAGGCTGGCATCCCTTACACCGATGGCGAACATGCCGTCGCCATGCGTGTCGTCGCCGACCATCTGCGCACGCTGTCTTTCGCCATCGCCGATGGCGTCATGCCCTCCAATGATGGCCGCGGCTATGTGTTGCGCCGCCTCTTGCGCCGGGCCGCTCGCTTCGGCCGTACCCTTGGCCTGACCCAACCTTTTCTCTGGGAACTCTTCCCGGTGCTCGAACAGCAGATGGCCTCCTTCTTCCCTGAGCTATCCGCCCGGCGTAAAGATATCGTACGCGCCTTGCGCGCCGAAGAAGAATCCTTCTCCGCCACCCTTGATCGCGGCCTGGCCCACTTCAGCGATGTTCTCGATGACATGCAACGCTCAGGCCAAAAGACATTCCCTGGCGCGGAAGCCTTCAAACTCTATGACACGTATGGCTTCCCCCTCGACCTGACGGTGCTCATGGCCGCTGAAAAAGGCTTCCCAATCGATGCCCCCGCCTTTGAGCGCTTCATGGGTGAACAGCGCGCCCGGGCTCGCGCGGCCCGCAAAGACAACTCCGGTGCCGAAAATGATCTCATCGCGCATTTCGTTGAGCAAGGCATCCAGTCCACCTTCAGCGGCTATGATATGCTCGTCGGCGACGCCCGCATCGTCGCCATTCTGTCCGACGGACAATTGGTCGATTCCCTCGCCGAAGGGCAGAAGGCGGAGCTCCTCCTCGCCACCACCCCCTTCTATGCCGAATCCGGCGGACAAGTGGGCGATACAGGAATGATCACCACCACGGCGGGCGCCGTCTTCCAGGTTACGGATACTCGTAAACCGGCACAGGGCATCACGCTCCATAAGGGCCTGCTCGCTCACGGTGCCCTCGCCAAGGCCGATACGGTCACCGCTGCCGTGGATGAAGCCCGCCGCGCGGCCATCCGCCGCCATCACACCGCCACCCACCTGCTCAACGCCGCCCTGCGCAAGGTTCTGGGCACTGATTCCATCAAGCAGGCCGGCTCCTATGTCGCCCCCGACCGCCTCCGCTTCGACTTCACTTGGTTCGAGGCCCTCACGGCCGAGCAGATCGACGCCATCGAGCGCCTGGTCACAGAATACATCGTGGCCAACGTACCGGTCACTACCTACGAAATCCCTCTCAAGGATGTCCCGGGTTCCGGCATCATCGCCATCTTTGACGAAAAATATGGCGACTCGGTTCGCGTGGTGGAAACTCAGGGCATCTCCCGTGAACTCTGCGGCGGCACACATGTCGCGCGCAGCGGCGACATCGGCCCCTTCCGCATCGTTGACGAAACCTCTATCGCCGCCGGCATCCGCCGCATCGAGGCCCAGACTGGACTCGTCGCCTGCGACCACACCGCGCAGGAACATGCCATTCTCGCCGCCCTCGCTCAGCGCCTCTCCATTGCCCCCACCGATCTTCCTGCTCGCGTCGATGCCCTGCTAGACCACACCCATAAGCTGGAAAAAGAACTCAAGTCCGCCGCCGAGAAAAACGCATTGGAAAAAGGTGCTGCGCTCACCGACGCGTTTGTCACGATGAGCGGCATTCCGGTCCTCATCGCATCCGTCGGGGAACTAGACGCCGAGCCGCTGCGCGCTCTGGTGGACAGCCTCCGCAAGCAGACTCCCGATTCCGTCATCCTGCTTGCAGCCGTTTCCGGGGGTAAAGTGACGTTTATCTTGAACGCTGGCCCCGCCGCTCAAGCCAAAGGCGTCCATGCCGGCAAACTCGTCGGCATGATCGCTAAGATCGCCGGTGGCGGTGGTGGCGGCAAACCCGATAAGGCTCAGGCTGGCGGCAAGGATCCCACCAAGCTTTCCGAAGCTCTGGCTACTGCGAGAGACCTGCTGACCCAAGCCCTCGCCTAATTCACAGAATTACCTACAGCAATTTCATCAGGCATTTCGCCAGGGGCGAATCGATTGCGGCGAGTTTCCAGACCGTTGCGGTGCACTCCACCCATCCACCGTCTTTCAGAAAGTCCATATGGTGCCGCACCGTCTCGACAGGCATGCGGAGCGTCGCCGCCAATTCGTGAATGTCCCGCGGCCCTTCTCGCAATACCCGCACCACCGCCATGCGCTTGGCATGCGACAGCCCCATCGCCGTCTTTGCGACTTGATCGTTCATCTCCGGTGGGATTTGCCTGAAAGTTGCCCGCATTGCCTGCAGTAGCGGTTTGGCCGATGACACCAGTGGGTCCGACTCCGGGTAGTAGCGGACGTAGCGCCCCCGCCGCTCCACCTGCACCAACCCCCGCGACTGCAACCGGCGCAGTTCTTGGCTGGCCCGAGGCTTACTGATCTTTTCCGCCTTCGCGAGGTCAGAAACACACTGACCCGGGACCTGGACAATCTGGCGGAACAGGGATAGCCGCGTCACCCCCGCCAATATCCGACAGGTGCGCCACAACGTTGGACTCAATCCCTTGGAATTTTCATGTTTCATCAAGTGATAGTTAATTAACCATCACTTATTGAGTCAAGTAAAATTTAACATGGTAATGGAGATTCACAATATTTATCTGCCAAATGCTACACGATGGTTAATTAACCATCGTGTGAAAAGTAAATGAAAGCGATTGCAAGACGATGAAAAAAACGGAGGTCTGCGGCGGGAAACTCTAACCCTTGAAGACAAAAAACTTCCGCATCGCGTAATTGATGGCCAGCGAGCTGACAATGTTGGCCCCGAACGCATAGGTCGTGTGCACTCCGAAGTGCTGGATCAGCCAGCCCATCAGCGTGGTGCCCACCACCATACTGACAGCGGAAACGGCAAGAAATAGAAGGAATTCGATTGCGATGTGATGTCGGCCGGGGCGAAAAACAAATAAACGGTTGATAACATAGCACACCGTATTCGACACCATGAATGCGAGGATGTTCGAATAAATGGCATAGCGTGCACGCAACGCCTCCTCCACGGCTGGTGCGGCGACACCGAAGAATTTTGTTAGTATCTGCATCAGGGGATCATTGGCCGCCACACAAGGAAACAGCAGGAATCCCACCAGGAAAAAGGTCACGACATGAGCGGCTGTTGCTAGACCGCCCGCCACTCCGTACTTCACAAACTGCACCAACGGCGGGGCGTCGTGTGACAGATAGTGCTTCCAGCGCTCTTTCAGGCGCATGTCATTTCGCCCATTCCACGATTTCTGGTGATAGAGTCTCGACCGCTTTCAGCACACATTCGCTTTCGCCGCCGTCTTCCGAGGGCACCTTGATCCGGTCGCCGGCTTTTTTCCCAGCCAACGCCTTGGCCAATCGCGTATTGGAAGAAATGATGTTCCGCTCGGGCTGCTGGTCCCACTCGCCCAGAATATGGAAACGCTCCAGATGCCCATCGGGATATTCCAGCAGCACGGTAGAGCCCATACCGGCCACCCCCTGTTGAGCCTCGGAGAAATCAGTTGGTCGCACTCGCGACATCATGGTCTCGAGTTCAGCACGGCGAGCCATCAGAACGCGCTGCATGTCTTTGGCGGCCTTGTATTCAAAATTCTCGCTCAAGTCGCCATAGCTGCGCGCCACGGCAATTTCCTTGGAGTTGGCCGGGATGTCGATATTGATTAGTTTTTCAAGTTTTTCCTGCCGTTCACGATAGGTCCGGTGCGAGGTCGCCGCTCCATAGGTCACGGGTGTGCCGGGTTCGTCATCGCCGGCAACAACGCTTTGCAGATGCGGATAGAGCTTGATCACCTTGGCTTGAATCACCTGACGATCCAGGCCAGGCCAAGCAGGAGATTGGTTCAGGCGCCTGAAGAAATCCTCCTGACGCCCCGGGGTCATACCGTCAAAGACGAGCTGGAGCCATTCGGTATCCTCAAACTTCTCACGCAAGAGCTTTTGAGTTTTGAGCCGGTCGCCCATGTAGTCCTGCTCCAATTCCTCGACTACGAGCGCGGCCAAAATGGCCGGCAGCGGCAAGTCCCAAGCTTCGCGCCAAGTGGGATTGCGCATGATCCACAAGAGCATCTCTTCGCGAATGAGATGAGTGGCGCAGGCGTCAGCGAAAATTTGGCGGCAGTCTTCGCCGCAATTTTTTTGCAGGAGTAGATCCATAGCCTCCTGCAGGACGCCGAAGTGCAAATGGCGCAGATGCGACAGCAAGGCGGTTCGCGTGCCATCGGGGTTCTGTGCCCACAAGAACTCCAGCGCCGGCTTTACATCACGGGCGGGCAAGTCATGCAACAGGGGGACGATTGCCCCCTTGCGCAGAAATTCACTTACAGCGGTCGGCCAATCACAGTCGGCGGTATCAAGTTTCAAACGTTCGGCCAGCAGGGCTGCGGAGAGCCTGAGTCCTGGTTCCTGGCGGGTGGCCCCCAACAGGACAAAGGCCAAGCGATTGGCCAAAATTTTGCGTTGGTCCTCCGTCACGGCGGGGGTATCCGCCGGGCGCTCCAGCCATTCGCCCACCTTCTCGAGGATGGCCGCTAGATTGCGTTCATTCGCCAGGCGATCGAACCACACATCGTCGTATCCCGCGGCGCGGTCCAGCAGCCGGATCGGCTCAGTACGTTTGGAGGGAAACGCCACCATGGGATCGGCCTTGAGCACCTTGCGCGCTGCGTCCCAAAACCGCTTCCACTCATTCTCTGGCACCACATCGGATTCGATCAACTTGCTTTGCAATGCGGCCGCTGGCAGTGAGCCAAAGTCGGCCAACGCCAGACGCACCACATCAGCGGGCGCCTCTTTGACCATTTGCTGGACACTGTCCCGATCGAGATGCAACTGGGCTAACAGGTGAGTATCTTCCAGCCGTTCAATCGTTTCTGCCGCGACTTTCATGGCCAGCCCGTGGCCGGGACGGCCGCGAAAATCAATTTCGATTTTTTTGTAAAGCGAATCGGCTTTACGCACCACACCAAACCCCCACGTCGGATGCAGACAGAGCACACCGGGTTGGAGGCTGCGCAGCAAGCGGAAGCGGCGGACGCACTCGCGCGCGGCCAATCGCTGACCAAAGCCTGCCTCTTGAACAAGCACCCGCAGCAGGGGATTGGAACCCGCGACGGCTTCGGCCGCCTTAATCCAGTCCTTGCCGGTCATATATTCGGGTGGGATATGTTCAGCGCGCCATTTCAGCAGCTCAACCCCGCCGTCCACATTCCCTACTTTGGCCAGAGCCTCCTGGGCTAAAAACGGCCATTCGCGGTCGGCTTCGGGCACCTCGGCCCGCTGAGCCTCATTCAGCAGTTTGATCCAGGATGAGGCTGCGGCCTGCTCATTATCCAACAAGGCCAGGACTCGGGTTTCAAAATCATTGGTGGGGGCTACGAGATCGCTCATGATCCTTCTTTCTGCAAATCGATCCTGCAGAAAAACAGATCAGGCCGGTAAAAGCAAGTCGCGCCGGAATTGGGAATTGTCAGCGGCGGCGTTGAACGGTATCCTTCCGAGCACCATGACCACGCCAATTCCCATGCGCACCGACCACGATAGTCTCGGGCCACGCGCTGTGCCAGCCGACGCGCTCTACGGCGCGCACACCTCCCGTTCAATCGAGAGCTTTCGTCTCTCTGGCAGTCCCCTGCCCATCGAAATTATCCACGGCATGGCGTTATTGAAATTGGCCTGTGCCCAAGCCAACGCTCAACTAGGGCGGTTGCCAACGGATAAAGAGCAGGCCATTACTAAGGCATGCCATACCGTATTGTCCGGCAAGCTGGACGATGAATTTCCGATCGATCTCTATCAAGCTGGATCGGGGACATCGTCGCACATGAACCTCAACGAGGTACTCGCCCATCTCGCCAACGAAGCGTTAGGCGGGAAGCGCGGAGCAACATCTCCGGTTCATCCCAACGACGACGTCAACATGGGCCAGTCCACCAACAATGTTTTTCCCTCGGGCGCCAAGATCGCGTTGCTGGGTCAGGCCCTCCTGCTGGTGGATGCCTTGGCCGCATTGGAAAAAGTTCTGCGCGCCAAAGCCGCCGAATTTACCTCCGTACTGAAAACCGGTCGCACCCATTTGCAGGATGCGGTCCCGGTGAGTCTAGGGCAGGAGTTTGGAGCCTGGGCCCATGCCATTCGTTGTGCAGCGAGCCGTATCCGCGAAGCCACCGACTACCTCAAGGAGCTGGGCATTGGCGGCAATGCCGTAGGCACGGGCATCAATACCCCGTCTGCGTTCCGGTCACACATCATCACAGCCTTGAACACGGCCACCGATGGCACCTTCCGCTCCGCCCGCGATGGCGTCTACATCACGCAATTCATGACAGACTTCGCCCAGGTATCGGCGGCCTTCCGTTCCTGTGCGCTCGACCTACAGCAGATTGCCAATAATCTGCGCCTGCTTGCTTCGGGCCCCAATACCGGTCTGGGCGAAATTCGCCTACCACCGGTCGAGCCCGGCTCCAGCATCATGCCCGGCAAGATCAACCCCTCTATTTGTGAAGCCGTCAACATGGTGTGCATGCAGGTCCAAGGCTTGGACCATGCCGTCGCTATCGCCTGTGGAGCCGGCCAGCTTGAGCTCAATACCCACATGCCGCTCATCGGCGCCAACGCCCTGCAAGAAGCCAAACTCCTCTCCGCCGCCGCGCGCGTTCTCGCCGAAAAATGTATCGTCGGCATCGAGGCCAACGAGACCACCTGTCGCCAAAATCTCGAGCGCAGCGCCGGACTGGCCACGCTGTTGAATCCGCAACTCGGCTATGACCGCGTGGCGCAGTTGGTGGCAGAGGGGCTGGCCACCGGTAAGACACTACGCGAATTGGTCATTGAAAAAGACCTGCTGACCGAAGCCGACTACGACAAGCTACTGGCCGCCTCCACCGCGCCAAATCTGTGAGTCCCCGCCAGGTCAGTTTCGGAACCAACCAGTATCACGATGCCCCATTAGCGGCCAGCGGACTGCCCCCGCGAATTCTGGCCGTCTTACGCGCTGCCGGCGCCACCCGACTCAGCAACCTATGTTTACCGCCGCCCGCCTGTGAGATGCTGAATGCCGAAGACCGCGCCCTGCTCCATCGAGTCTCAAGCTGGTGTGCCGCCACCTGCGACGCTGTACCACCGCCTCTGAGTCTGCCGGAATGGTTGAGCCTGTTTCTGTCCCCGCGCCTGAAGGATGTGCTGCAACTTCACTACGGCCTAATGGATTCTCCGGCTGATGTCGCGGTGCGCGAATCAACATTGCACCAGACAGGCCTCAAGCTGGGCGTCACCCGCGAACGCGCCCGCCAACTGCTGCAATTGGCGCTAAAGACTTTGCGCCAGCCGCTCCCGCTCCACGCGGCTGAGTCCCTCTTTCAACAGGCTGAACAACAGTTGCTGGCCGTGGGCGGGGGACTCTCTGTCTCGGCACTGGCCAAGCTGCGAGAGGTTACCTGGGGGGCCCCGTCCCCCGTCGGGACCTTCCGGCTACTCGCGCGCCTCCAGCCGGACCGCATCGTTATCTATCGCGATTTTTTCGGCCCCTTTTCTGATCGGCAGATTGATCGCACTGAAAAGGCTCTGCGTGATCGCCTGGCGCTCGCCTCTGGCCCGCTGTCAATTGCCACCATCGCCACCCAGCTCCCCGCGGCCGCTCGTCCACCGGGTATAAAATCCACCGAGCCCCTGCTGCTGGTCCTGCTGCGCCACATGCCCGACACCTTTGCCACATGTGATGGACGCGCCGGCTTCATCGATCGGCATGGGATCGCCATTCTCCGTGAAGTTTTGGCAGAGACCGGTGAAGCCCCGCTGAGGGTTCTCGTTGATGAATTCAATCGCCGCCTGCATCCCGAATGCCGCCGGGGCAGTGGCACTTTGCGCCGACTGCTGAGCCAAAACCCCAAAATTCGCAAAACGGCTCCTAATCGCTATGATCTCCCCGGCGGCTTACAAACCGATCTGCCCCTGCACGTCGATTGAGTTTGGCGAAAACGGGGTGCTCAGAAATAGGCCGCGGAACTTGTGTCCCGTACTTACTGAATTGCCACGCGGGTGGCATTGAGTAACGCCTTCCACATCTTTTCGGGCGTGTCGGTATCCAGCAGTTTTTCGCGATTTTCCGGCTTTTGGAAAACCTGTGCCAAACCAGAAAGCAGCTTGAGATAGAACGCACTCGCTGCGGTGGGAATGACCATAAAGAAAATGATCCGGGTGTTGGCTTTGCCGGCAGGATCAAACTTAATGCCCTTGGGTGCGATACCCAACGCGAACGTCAGGGCACCGCCCTCCACGCAACGCACGTGGGGAAAGGCCAGACCATTTTCGAGCGCGGTTGAAATGATGGTTTCACGCTGCAGCGCGACCTCCAGCAGCTTGTCGGCATCGTCAACAAAGCCTTCATCGTCGAGTTTCTGGCACAGTTCGGCGAGCACTGAATCGCGATCGGTCCCTTTGAGGGCGGGGATCATGAGCGTCACGGCCGAAAAGCGTTCAATGCCGACCTTGGGCGGATCGCTGCGGCGGGGAGACTTGCGAGTATTGCGAGCGCCGGAGGCGCGATGGAACAAGAGACGCGCGCACGACGGACAATGATAAATCTGCTCGGCGGCATGTACCAGGTGGCCCAGTGAAACCGGCAAAGTCATGCCGCAGGCGGTGCAAACATTGTTGACCACGGGCACGATGGCCAGCGGGCTCTTCTTCAGTAGTCGAGTAAACTGCTGGTGGATGTCCGGCGGCAGTTCCTGAGTCAATGCGTTAATGGATTCATCCAACGGGCCCAACTGAGCCCCGGGCATACCGGCCTCCTGCTGAGCACGAGCAATAATAAGTTCTTGTAGTTGAACAAGGAGGTTGATGGTCGGTTGCATGGAGATCCTGGGTGTAGACATAGGTGTGTAGTATCTGGGTGCGATTAGGATTGTGTTGTCGCGAGCGTTTTACCTTTAGACCTGAACACTGTAAAGAATAATTCGGAGAAAAACAATCGATTATCGCTTGCCAGAAATATTTTTTTTCATTTGTGACGGCACGGCCAGCCAAGCGCGACGGCGTTCCGGCGGCAGGCGTTCAATGGCATAGCGCAGCATAGTGCGCGGCATGCGGGGCGCATGACTGGACAAGAAAGACTCCAGGGCCACCTCATCCCGCTTGCCCGCTTCGCGCAACATCCAGCCGGTCGCCTTGTGCATCAAGTCTTCAGTATCACCCAACAGGCGTTCCGCCAACCAGAACGTGTTGGCGAGATATCCCCGGCGGATATGGTCCAAGGTCGCCACCATGGCAATCCGCCGCGCCCATAACAAATTGGATGCCGCCAACCGGGCCAGCACCGGCCGCGCTCTATCTGGCGGCAGGTGGCGCCCCACGATACCGGGGGCACTCACATCCACCAAATCCCAGTTGTTGATCCGGTGCGTCCGCGCCAGATAGAAATCGTAAACAGCTTGCTTCTTGTCCGTCCCGCCCTGGTCATAGGCGCGCACCAGGGCCACCAGCGCAAAGAACCGTGCTTCATGCACCGCAGACACCAACAAGTCGTCGGCTACCGCCAGCGGCACATCTTGGAATTGCGCCAAGATGGCACGAATCTGCGGAACCTTCAGTCCCCAAAATTCATCGCCTGCGCCATACTCCCCCGGGGCCGTCTTAAAGAACCGGCGCAGAATGGCCGCCTGAGCCGGATTGCGCTGACGCTTCAGTTCGCGCCAGATAGCCGCCGTCGACGCCACTTTCTGCGCCACCATTATTTCAGTGTTTCTAGCACGGGGGTGGTAAACGCCCAGACACCGATCTGGCTCCCAATTTCGGCACGCAAAATTTGCAGGCGCCCCATCAGGCGATCCGCCACCGCGTCATCCACAACAACAAACGCGCCCGAATTGGCCCCCGGCCAAACGTGGGTATCCATCCGCGTACCGCTTTTGGGACCGCGCCCCGTCATCCGCTTCCAACGCGACAGCCCTACGATCCCCATCTCGTCGAGAATGTCTTGAATGTCGTCCGTCAGTACGATGTCGTGCAAGATCCAGACTGCTTTCATACCCTCACTCCCTTCTCAGCCGCCGCCAGTTCCCGTTTACGTGCCACCCGCGAATGGGCTAGGCTGTATAGGGTCGGCACCAACACCAGCGTGACCAGCATGGAGAACGTCAGCCCGCCCACAATGGTCGCTGCCATCGGTTTCCAAGTGGCAGAACCTTCTCCCCGGCTCAGAATCATCGGGATCATGGCCAGGGTTGTGGTCATCGTGGTGATCAGCACCGGTCGCAGGCGTGACCGCCCGGCATGGACAATCGCCTCGGCCAATTTCTGTCCCCGTGCGCGCAGCAAATTGATGTAGTCAATCAGCACGATGGCGTTATTCACCACCACGCCCACCAGCAGGATCATGCCGATGAACGACATGATGCTCACCGTCAACCGCAAGAGCGTCAGGCTGATGGCCACCCCCGTAAACGCGAACGGGATTGAAAACAAAATCAAAAACGGGTCGAGCAGGCTCTCGAATTGCGAGGCCATCACCATGTACACTAGCAAAATGCCCAACACCATCATCAGGGCCATTTGGCGGAAAGATTCTTCTTGGTCTTCCGCCGTGCCGCCAAAATGGATGCCGATGCCCGAGGGTAGGGGGACTTCTTCGGCCAGTCGTTGACGCAAATCGCGCACCACTTCACCGCTGCTGCGCCCGAACACGTCGGCCGTCACTTGGATCATGCGCTCCTGGTTACGGCGGTCGATCTGCAGCGCCCCGAGGCGCTCTTCAATGTTGGCCACGCTGTCGAGTCGGATCTGCCCGCCGCTGGGTAACGCAATTTCCGACTGCGCGATATCGGCGATGGTCCGCCGGTAGGGTTCATCCAGCCGCAGTACGATGTCATAATCCTCGTCGGACTCACGGTACATCGTGGCGGTCGTGCCATAGAAGAGCGTGCGCACACTGTTGGCCACCTGGGCCACATTCAGTCCGTGCGCGGCCGCCTTGATGCGATCGATCTCGACGCGAATTTCCGGACGTCCCGGGTCGCGGCCGATTTCAGAATCCACGGCCCCCGGGGTCGTGTTCACCACCTCCAAAACCTGCTCGGCCACACCTTGAAGAATATCGAGGTCGAACCCCAGCACTTCGATGATAATGGGTTTTCCACCGCCCCCGGGCCCCATCTGGGAGGTATCCACACTGATCTTCTGGGTTTCTGGCCACTGGGCAACGACATCGGCCACCGCGCGGCCGATTTCTTTGAGTCCGCGCTTCCGCTGAGTCTGCGGCACCAGGCGCAACATGACGTGCCCCATATGCGATCCTCCCTGTCCCCAGCCGCCGGACTGGCCGCAGCGCCATGCATAGACTTTGATGTTTTCACGACCGATCTCCTCCAGGGCCACGTCGAGAATCCGCTGCCCCAATGCGGCCGTCTCTTCCACCCGCGTGCCGATCGGCGTCTGGTAGCGCAGCATCAAGCGCCCGTTGTCATCTTCCGGCGCATATTCCGACCCCAGCCCCATGAAGAGCACCACGCTGCTCCCGAAGATGAGCACCGCGGCCGCCACCACCAGCCAGCGCCGCCGCAACGCGCGCTCTAACAACCGGGAATACGCCGCGTCCAAGGCCTCGAACCTGGCCTCACTCCAGACATGAAAAGCCTCGGTGATGCGCCGGCGCGCCTTGCGTTTCGCTGGGGCCCGCAGCAGACGCGACCCGAGCATGGGGGTCAGCCACAGCGCACACACCAGGCTCGCGGTCAGGGTGGCCACCAACAGGCCGCCCAACTGCTTGAACATGATCCCCGCCTCCCCCTTCAAGAAAATCAACGGCACAAAGACCACGATCGTCGTCAGCGTCGACGCGCTGATCGCCGTCCCCACCTCTTCGCTGCCGAACATCGCCGCCTCGCGCGGCGCCATCCCCGCATCCACTTTCGTTGTGATGTTCTCCAGCACCACCACCGCATTGTCTACCACCATCCCCATCGCAATCGCCAAACTGGCCAGCGAGATGATGTTGATCGTCCAGCCCATCGTCCACATAAAGATGATCGCTAGGATCAGTGAAAACGGAATGGTCAGCGCGATAATCAACGCCGAGCGCACATTGCGCAGGAAGAAAAAGGCCGTCAACACCACGAAGACAAAAGCCCAGCGAATGGTCATGGCCACGTTACCAATCGACTGGGTGATGGTTTCGCTGGTATCGAAAATCTGATGAATTTCGATATCCCGCGGCAGTGTTGGCAGAATATTATTTTCCAGTTCGCGCGCAACTTCGCGGGCAGCCGCCACGGTATTCGCCCCAGACCGTTTCTGAATCATCATCATGATCGCACGGCGGCCCATCACATTCGACAGCCGTGTTTCCTCCGCAAAGCCGTCCGCCACCTCCGCCACATCGCGCAGCCGAACCAGCGCGCCCCCCGAGGAACGGATGACGATCTCGCCGATCTGCTCCGGTGCCGTAAACTCGCCCGGCACGCGGATGGTATAATCGAGTTGGCCCACCTTGATATTACCGGCCGGCAGGGTCACATTTTCCTTGGCCAATGCCGCGGCAACCAGATCAAACTGCAACCCGTAACCCGCTAAACGCGCAGGATCGAGCTGGATATTGATCTGCCGCTCCAAGCCACCAAACAACGTCACCGCCCCTACTCCTGGCAAACGTTTGAGTGGGTCGGCTACCTCGTTGTTGACGATCTCTTCGAGGGCTTCCAAACTTTCATTGCACGTAACGCCATAGAACTGGATCGGAATCTGCGAGGTGTTGAATTTGCGCAACATGGGCGGATCGGCATCGTCGGGCAGCACCTGACGAATCCGCTCCAGATTGCTGCGGATGTCGTTGGAGGCTTCGTCGAGGTTCGTACCCCAGGCAAACTCGCACGTGACGCTGGAAATGCCTTCGACGGTGGCACTGGTCATTTCTTCGAGACCGTTGACTGTACCCAGAGAGCGCTCTACCACCTTGGTAACCATGCTCTCGACATCTTCAGCGCTCACACCTTCCCAGGTGGTAACCACCGTCACGGTGGGTCGTTCGATTTCGGGCAGATAATCGACGGACAGTTGGGTCGCCATCACCACCCCCAGCACAAAGATGGCCAGGAAAAACATCAACGTCGTGACGGGCTTTTGGACGCCCAATTCCGGCAGTTTCATCGTCGATTACTCCGCCGCTTCCGCCGCCGCCACCCGTTCGATCGGCGTGCCATCGGTCAACTTGTTCTGGCCCATCACCACATATTCAGTGCCTTCCGTCAGGCCGTCGACTATTTCAATATAGGCCCCATCGCGGATGCCCGTTTTGACCGGTGTCGCATGGGCCGTCCCATCCTCCACCGTAAATACTAGTTGGCGATCCAGAACACGGATCACGGAAGATGCCGACACCACCAGAGCGCCGGGGCTGGTGGCTAAAGTCAGCTTGGCTGTTGCGTACATTCCCGGACGCAGTGGCCAAGAGCCATTCGTCTTCGTATTGGCCAAATGCACTTCCGCGCGCACGGTGCGCGTCGCCGGGTCGGCCTCGGGGAACACGCGCGCCACGATGCAATCGACCTCACGCCCAGGCCAGACATCCGTCGTTACTGCCACCCGGGTCTGCCCCTCTTCCAGCATCGGCAGCAGCCGTGCCGGTATTGCCAGCATCAGCCGCAGCGGGTCCATTTGGGCAATCTTGACGATGGCGGTCGCTGGCCCAACCATCGCCCCCGGATCCACCCAGCGCGCCATCACCACGCCATTCATCGGTGCACGGATTTGGGTTTCGCTCAAATTGACTTGAGCCAACTCGAGCTGGGCCTGGGCCTGGGCCAAAGCAGCCTTAGCGCCTTCATGCGCTGTCACCGCTGCATCCCGCGCCTGTTCGGTCGCCACCTCCTCGGCAAACAGCGCCTCCAGGCGCTCACGCTCCCGTCCGCGATCAGCCAGGGTCACATCGGCCTGACGCGTCTGTGCCTCCGCCAGTGCGACCTGCGCCTCCAATTCACGGCGGTCAATTTCAGCGATCACTTGGCCGCTCTGCACCTCGACCCCCTCGGTGGTCAGGTCGCCGTTAGAAAGTTCTAGTTTTTCCAATCGGCCTTGAATCTTTGGTTTCACATCCACCGATACCGGTGACTCTAATTCACCTGTAAACAGCAGGTCTTCGGAAATATCACGCCGCTCCACAAAGGCTGTCCGTACTGGCACGGGCCCCCGGGCCGACTTCCGTCCGCCGGCATTCTGCGCCGCTTTTTTCGAACAACCGGGCAGCAGGCTCGCCACCAGCGCCACGCACAGGAAACTCACTAGTTGGTTTTTCATTGTTTTCTCCACCTCATTCGACCGCTCCGTCTGCTGGCGCACCCCGTGTCAGCACCGGCGCGACGGGCAAAAAATCGGGCGACAGCAAACCCATGGCCTGTTGCAGTGCCACGCGCGCCATGGCATGGCTGAAAATCGACTGGTAATAGTTGGCCGACGCCTTGGTCAAGGCCTGGCGCGCATCCATCACCTCGACTGGCGTGTTCTGCCCCTCCTTCAGACCCGCTTCCACCAGCCGCAGTGCCTCCTTG
Source organism: Kiritimatiellia bacterium (assembly GCA_034005635.1). Classification (GTDB taxonomy): domain Bacteria; phylum Verrucomicrobiota; class Kiritimatiellia; order CAIQIC01; family Lenti-01; genus JAAZFE01. The sequence goes on from JAVEUJ010000012.1 coordinate 15,133, forward strand.
GCCGTCTCCAAATTCTGGTTCTGCGAATGCGCAAACTCCTCCGCCGTTTTCAGCGACAGCACCGCTTGGCGGATTTCGCTCACGGCCTTTTCCTCGGTGTCGCGCAAGGCAATCGCCAACTGGCGTTCTTTTGCGCGTTCTTGGATCAGCGTGCCCTGCCGGTCGAGCCCGTCAAAGATGGGCAGCGTCACCTGAATACCCGCCTGCCATTCGTCGCCCCATTCCTCCCGCGAGCTGTCATGCGGATCGGGATTGGACCATGACTGCGCGACATAGCCGGATACCTCGGGCAGATAGCGGCTTTTCGCCACGGCCACACTCTCACGCTGCAAGCGCAAGGCATATTCGGCCACTACCAAATCGGCGCGCCATTCCAACGCCGTCCGCACCGCTGCCAGAAAAGAAATATCCTCCATCACCAGCGGCAGCTCGTCCACCAGCTCCGCTTCACTTTCCGGCGTTGCGCCCATCAACCGGTAGAGCGCCGTGTAGGCCACATCTTTGTCATTACGCGCCTGCAACACCTGCGCGCGAAAATTCGATACCTCGACCTGCGCGCGCAACTCGTCGTAGTTCGACGCCATCCCCTGCCGCCGCCGCGCCTTGGCGTCGGCCAACTGCCGCTCGGCCGTTTCCAACGCCGTCTGGTTCACCCCCAGCAGATGCTCGCTGAGTACGGCTTGGTAATAGGCGTGGATAGTCTCGCGCTGCACGCGCTCGGTTGCCGTCTGAATTACAGCGCTGGTCCATTCGTCATAGAGTTTGGCTGCTCGCAGCGCGGCACCGATCCGTCCATTGAATAACGGCTGCGTCAGCCGCAGCCCTGCGTTATACTGGTCGGCTGAGCGAATCGTGAACTCGCGCCCAACCGGCAACGTGGTCCCCCGCTCCTCATCCAGCCGCACATAGCCCGCGGTCAGATTCAGCGATGGCAGGGCTTCCGCATAGGACGCCACGATGCGCCCGCGAGCGATTTCCCGCCCTTCCTGCTCCTGCTGCAGCGAGCGGTTATACCCCTGGGACAACGCCACGGCCTCCCACAGCAGTAGCGGCCCTGACAGGTAAACGCCATTCTGGGTGCTGGCCTTCTGACTCAGGTCTTCCAACCGCTGTTCAGCCGATTCCGCACGGATCTCCCGCATCTGCTTGGCATCCGGTACGCCGACACAACCCGCCGCCACCATCAGTGCCACCGCCGCCACCATCAGTGCCACCACCGCCCCCCCGCCCCGCATGATCCCATTGGCCATTTTCTTCATCATTCTTACTTCTGTCGGCGACTGCTCCCAATCGGTTACAGCACTGGCGTCAACATCGCGGGATTTTTTAAATCGTCCTCGAATCGGCGGCTCAATTCACGCCAGACCGGCCCCGGTTTCCCATCGCCAACCGCCCGCCCGGCGAACTCCGTCACCGCCGTCACGTGCGGGCTCGTGCCAAACACCAGCATTTCCGCCGCTTGCTCCAGCTCGGCCCGCGGCACATTGGCCTCCTCCACCCCGGCCAGCACACCGGCCGGCACCAACTGCTCCCGCGCCAGACGCATGACACGCAGCATGGTTGTGCCCAGCAAGATGTGCTCCGGTCGCGGGACTTTCAATACACGATCCGGGGTCACGATTCCAAAATTTTCGGTGGGCAATTCGGTCATGTACCCATTCTGATCGAATCCCAGTATGAAATCCACTCCGGCATCCACCGCCTGCTTCTTCATCAAGACGTTGGGTAGATAGTTCACGCTTTTGACCTGGGAAAACATGCCTTCCTTGTTTGGCACGTTACTCACACCCACCTTGGCCCCCTGCGGATGCTCCACCATGAACGGTTCGGCCAAGTGGATCGCCAGCACCATCAGCAGCGGCACCGGGCATTCATAGGGGTTGGCCGAATGCCCCCCCGGTCCCCGCGACACAAAAATACGAATCAGCGCATCCCGCCGCCCCGCCGCCTTCAACACTTCGCCGAGAATTCGCCGGATATCCTCGCGACTCCAGGGCATCTTCAAGGCAATCGCCTTGGCGCCATTCTCCAGCCGCGCCAGATGCGCATCGAGGTTGTAGACCGCACCATCAACGCACTTGAACGTCTCGAACAAGCCATCGCCCCGGTGCACCATGTGATCATCCACCGGCACCACCATCAGGTTCGGCTCCGTGGTGATGGCATCCCACCAACTCGTATACATGGCATAATAGTTCGCCTGATACGCTGGCTGGTGCTTCCGGCAAAACACTGCAAAATCTTTAATTCCAAAATTTGTTTTCATCTTCTTCTCTTTTTCCAATGGGTTCGGCTATTTTCGTGCCGACCGATTCCAAATTATTTCCATGAGTTCCGATTCGTCTCGTTCTCATTTTCGTTTGTGCGCCGACGGCAGTCCCAGTTGCTCACGATACTTTGCCACCGTCCGCCGCGCCACCTTCAGCCCCTGCTCGTTCAGCTTCTCCACGATGGCTTGGTCGGACAGCGGCTTGCGCACATCCTCGCGCCCAATAACCTTGGCCACCGCCTCCTTGACCGCCTCTGTTGAGATGCTCTCGCCATCCGCCGTGGTCAACCCGGCGGTAAAGAAAAATCGCAGTTCAAACACCCCCTGCGGCGTGCGCACGTACTTGCCCGACACGGCGCGGCCCACCGTCGTCTCATGTACGCCCAGGCCCTCCGCCAGCGACCCCATCGTCATCGGCTTGAGCTTCGATATACCCTGCTCGAAAAACTCCCCCTGCGCGGCTGCAATCACTTCGGCGATTTTTCGGATCGTCTCCCGCCGCTGATACAAGCTATCCATCACAAACTTGCCTGAGTGAATCCGCTCTGCGAGATACTTGCGCGCCTCCGCCGCCGTCGCCGGATCTTCCAGCATCGATTCGTATTCGGCGCTGATGCGCAGCCGCGGCATCGCCTCCCGCCGCATGTCTACCTCATATTCCCCTTCCGCTGTCCGTCGAATTTCCACCTCCGGCGTCACATAGACCGCCGGCGGCGCCGAAAAGTGTGCGCCCGGTTTCGGGTCCAGCAACGCAATCCGCTTCATGGCCTCCGCCACTGCGGCCGGGGGCAACTTCAGCGCCTTCGCCAAGTCCGCAGCAGTCGCCTCTCCCAGTGCCTCCAGATGCCCCTCCACCAACCGGACCGCCGGCGAATCCTCTGCTAATCCCGCCCGTCGCAATTGAATAACCAAGCACTCTTTCAGGTCCCGCGCCGCCACACCTGCCGGATCAAACTCCTGCACCACCGCCAGAGCTTCTTCCACCGCCGCTGCGCTCACCCCCGCCTCGCGCGCAATTTCAGCCAGATCCGCCGCCAACCAGCCGTTTTCGTCTACATTGCCGATGATGTATTCTCCCGCCTGCTTCGCCGCCGCCGCCAACCCCGATCCATTCAACTGCTCCTCCAGATGCGCATGCAGCGATGGCGGTGCCGTGATCGAGTCGATAAAGTATTGCCGTTTCTCTTCCGCTTCCGCCGTCGGTGGCGGCAACCCGGACGCCGCATCCAGCGGCCGCGATTCGAGCATTTTCTCCAGTGCGTCGATCTCCCGCCCATAGTCGTCCGGCCCATAATCATTTTCTTGATCCACGTCATTGAAGGTCGCTGCCGTCAACGGCTCAGCCGCAGGCAGCAGCGCCTGCCCATCCCCCAACTTCTCTTCCAGCACCGGATTCTGCTCCAATTCTGCGCGTACCATCTCGCGCAGCTCCGGCCACGGCGCCTGTAAAAAGCGTAATGCCTGCATCATGCGCGGCGCCAGCTTCATCTCTTGGCGCATCTGCTGATTCTGGGAAAATCCTGTTTTCATGCCACGCCTACTCTACTCGAACCCCGCTACTCCTGCACACCCCAAAGCACGGTCGTTAGTCGTTGGTTGTCCGTCGATCCTTTAACGCAAAAGTCGCAAGCGTGCCAAGGGGGATAATGTTTACTATCCAGATATTTTCAGATTGGGTTCCCTTCCGTGAAATCCGCGAAATCTGTAGCTTCTTCTCTGGCCTTGTCGCTCCCACTCCCAGATGGCACGGCGGCTCCGCCACAGCGGACAGGCTGCCCCTCCAGACATCGTATTTGTCCTCTGTGGTATTTTCCTGTTTTCCTGCTGTTTCCTGTTTTCCTGCTAAATTCTCCCTCCTCTCCCAACCCATCCCATTCGTGTCCATCGGTGTCCATTCGTGGTTAATGTTCCCCCTCTCCCTTCCGGTCATGGTGAGCGTAGTCGCACCATCTCGGCCTACCCCCAACGGCCAACCTGCGGAACTACGCGGAGATCCCTCGACAGGCTCCAACCTTCGCCAAGGCTTCCACCTACGCTAAAGCTTCCGCCTTCGCCAAGGCTACGGCGGACAAGACGGCGGACAAGACGGTGGACAAGTCGGGATGACAGACGCGGCTGACCATCTCCAACCTTATCCGTGCCATCAGTGTAATCCGTGGTGGTCTTAATCCCTTTGGTTACGGCTCTGCCGCCCCGTGAAACTCAGTCGCCCTCCGTGGCCCCCCCGGTTTTCCCTTGATATTTTGTATCTATTCATGAGTTCTTGAGTTCAGATTCATTCCCCGCCCCCCCCCACCTTCCCCCATCCGTGACATCAGTGTAATCCGTGGTGGTCTCCTCTGGAAATTGAATATTGAATATTGGATATTGGATATTGAGATTTTTCCCCTACCCCTTCCTCCCCGTCTCCAGCACCTTATCCACCCGCTCCCGCAGCGTCGCGGCATCCACGCGCTCTTCCAGCGTCCGCGCCAACTCACCAAACCCCCGGAATCCCCGCAAATATCGCACCAGATGCGGACGCATCACCAGGCACGCCGTCAACTCCGCCCCCAGTTTCAGCTCTTTTGATTCCCGACGCGTCATCAATTCCACCGCCCGTCGCAGGTGTTCATGAATCACCGTGCGAATTTCATCGGCCGTCGGCAACTGCGGCTCACGCCCGGCGGCCAGGTCGCGGATATCCCGGAACAGCCACGGATTCCCCAGCGCCACTCGGCCGATCATCACGCCATCCACCCCCGTTTCGTTCACCATCCGAAAGACGTCAACCGCTGTCTTCACCCCCCCATTCCCGATCACCGGCACCTTGCGCGTCCGCTTCACCTCTGCGATCAAGTTCCAGTCCGACGGCCCGGAATGCCGCACACTCGCCACCCGCCCGTGCAGGAAAATCGCCGCCGCCCCCGCATCCTCCACCCCCGCGGTTGTTTCCAGAACATTGATCGTATCTGCGTTCCAGCCAATACGCGTCTTGACCGTCACCGGCAGCCGCCCCGCCACTGCCGCCACCACCTGGCGCGTAATCTCCGCCATCTTGGCCGGATTCCGCATCAGCCCCGCTCCATCGCCCCGATTCTGAATCTTCGGCATGGGACAGCCCGCATTGATGTCTAGAAAATCGAACACCCCCAGCCCTGCCATCCAGTCCGCCGCCGTCGCCATCACCCCCGGATCGGAGCCATACACTTGCGCCCCGAGCGGATGCTCCTCCCCCCACCGCTCCAGCACCCGCGCCGTCCGCGTCCGGTTACGGATCAGCCCTTGCGAACTCACCATCTCCGTCACCACCGCCCCGCAACCCTGTTCTATGCACAGCGACCGGAACGCCCCATCCGTATACCCCGCCATCGGCGCCAAAAATACCGGCCACTCCACCCGGAGCGACCCCATCTGCAGCGGTTGGAGCTGAAATTCAGACATGCCCGTCATCTTACGGCACTTTTCTACACTACGGGTAGAAAATGTTGGGGTCAGCCCTTAAATATTAAGTGTTGGTTGCTTAACTTTTAAGGGCTGACCCCGATACTGGTAGAAAATTAATTATCCAAGCCAATCACGACCAGGCTGCCGACCGCTCCCCCGATGAGATCCCACACCAAATCTTTGCCGCTGAAATAGGTGCGCTTGATGCGGGCGTCATAGGTTTCCTTGCCGACGCCCAACCCCACCGATACCCCTACCCCCAGCAGAAACGTGCGGCCATCTGACAGATCGTTCTGCTTGGCGGCCAGGGCCGTCGCCGCCCCCGCCAAACCGCAGACGGCAAAATGCTGCGCCTTGTCCTCCCCCCACCACGGATCGCCGGCATGCTGCAAACTCGCACACCCCGACAACAGCATCGCCGCGAGCACAAAAAATGGGGGCAGTTTCATAAATCGATCTTCTTCCCCCTTGTTTTGATCATTTTCACCTCTCGGCCCCATTGCTGAATAGCCAGGCCCCCTTTGGCCATATTTACGCGTTTGGGCACCAAAATGAGGTTTTTTGCAGCTTTTTCAACCCAATTTCATTAAATTCCATCATTTTCACGCCATTTTGCTCTAATTTTTTAGGTGTTTCGACCCGATTTTCCTCATATTCCAATTTTTCTTGCTGAACCATTTATATCACGGGCAACACGGGAAAAGTTGGGGTCAGCCCTTAAATATTAAGTATGGGTTGCTTAACTTTTAAGGGCTGACCCTATTACACTCACGGCCGTGGGCGGCGATAGGTTTTGCGGAACAGACCGGCCAGCAGTGGATTTCTGGCCCGGCACAGTCGCTGCTTCAATTCCCGGCAATCCACGCCCCCTTGCATCCGGACGCGGCGCAGCGCAAATACGGGTGTCCCCGGACGATTGGCTCCGCAGTCCATCGACAGCGCGGCCTCGTAGCCGGCTAACAGCGCCGACTCGATTGCGACGTCGTCATATTCACCCCATGGCCAACTCATTGCCCGCGATGGCTTGCCCGTGATCTCTTCCAGGCGTTCGCGGCACAAAGTAAATTCGTTGAGGCAGAACTCGATCCGCTCGCTGGTGGTGCGTTCAACCAAGCGGCTGTCGAGCAGGTAGTCGGTGGAGGCCGGCCAGAATCCGTTGTGGGCATAAGCTGATCCGCTTGGATACATCGGCAAGCCGTCGCGCATTTCCAGATAAATGCCGCGGACCCCGGGATGCATGTCGCCGGGATCGCGCGCGATGGGTTTGTCTGATCGGAAACACGCCTGATGCGTGTGGGAGTGCCCAAACAGTCCGTGCCCCTGCTCCTCCACCAGTGCGCTCAGCTCGGTGCGATTCATGAAGGCGCTTGGATCGTTGCGCTCGATGGCGCGATCCCAGGCGTCGCGCGCCATCGGCAGTCCGCGCAAATCGGCGCCCGCCGTGGCGGCATCGGGATGCCGGGGACCATCATGCAAATAAGCCGTGGCAACGCCAAAGGAAGCACACACGCCATATTTTATAAGCAGCGGCGCCGCATGCACCCAGTTATCGAGATAGCAATCGTCGAAGGTCAGCACATACGAGCGCGGCGGGGGCCGGGGCCCGCCTTTGATATAGTCAATGGCCAGGTCCAGCGACAGACTGTGCCACCCGTGCGTCGTCAACCATTCCAAATGCGACGCGAACTCCTCCGGCGTGATGCCGCACACCGGCGAAATATTGCGATAGCACAATATGGGGACGCTGGGATTCATTCTTCTTCATCGTAGGAAAATCCTGCCGGATGTATAGACAATTCCTCAATCGCCAATGCCCAGCCGCCGGGCAACGGAAGTCTACGCCTCAGGGGGCGAAGAGGCCGCGTGTTTCCGTAGCAAACGGGGATCGCGGGTCCCTTCGTAGATGTCGTATTCCAACAGGCGGCACTCAATGTCGCCATTCCACATCGGCAGACGTCGGACCGGGTGTAGCCCAATCTTCCGCCCGAGAGGCAAATTACCGGTGAACACTGCCGCGCGTACGCCCTGGTCTTGGGCCTTGAACCACGTGCCCATGGATTCATACAGCGTGACCAGGCGCTCCTCCACCCCGAGGCGCTCGCCGTACTCGGGGTTCATCATAATCAGCGTGGGCGGTTTTGGTAGCGGGGTATCGCGGAAATCGCAGGTGTGAAAACGGATCAGGTCTTCCACGCCGGCGCGGGTAGCGTTATCTCGTGCGCAGGCGATGGCAGGCGGGGCTATGTCCGATGCCGCGATCCAGGTCCGCGGGGCCGGCATGAATTGCTGGCGGGCTTCATCCTTCAGCGCGCGCCACGCGGCTGTATCCACGCCATTGAGATGCAAAAATGCGTAATCCTCTCGCTCCAGCCCCGGGGCGCGGTTCTGAGCGATCCACGCGGCTTCGATCGCCAGGGTGCCGCTGCCGCACATCGGCCCAATGAAGGCCTCTGCGGGCGTCTTCGGCCAACCCAGTTCCAGCAAAATGGCGGCCGCCAGCGTTTCGCGCAGGGGGGCGGTCCACGGCTTCCAGCGATAACCGCGATGTGAAAGCGGCACCCCGCTGGTATCGAGGAAGAACTGAGCCGAGCGCTCCTTCCAATAGAGGGCCACGCAGGCCGCGCCATCCGGCGTCGAGGTGGAATTCGGGCGGGCGCCCGTCCGATCCACAAACCGATCCGCGATGGCATCTTTACAGCGTAGCAGCGCAAAGCGTGGATCGCGAATGCTGTCGTGTTGGGCCACGCCGTGTATATGGAAAGGGACGTCGCCGCGTAGCCACATCTCCCACGGCAGTTCGCGGGCCGCGGCATACAGATCATCCGCCGAATCGATCTCGAATCCCGCCACCTCGAACAGCACCCGGTTGGCCGTGCGCAGCCACAGATTGAGCCGCATGGCATCCTGCAAATTGCCTTCAACTCCAACGGCGGTGGGCGATACCTCCTGCGGATCAAATCCCAATGCGCGCAATTCGCCTTTCAACGCCCCCGTGCACCCGCGCCCGCAGGTGGCCACAATCCATGTTTTTTCGCTCCAGGCCATCAGGGTGCCGCCTTTGTCAGTCCGTTCGTACAAAAAGTGGCCACCCGCCAGCGCCGGAAATAAGCGCGGTTGGGCCGATCGCGCTGTCGCTTCAGTTTCTGCGGCGCCAGCGAGGGATGCCATAGGTGCAGCGCCCGGGCATCATCAATTACACTGTGCGGCTGGACGCCGCTGCGATACAGGCGCCGCCCAAAATCGTCGTCTTCATACCCCCAACCCACGAAGTTTTCGTCGAAGCCGTTGACACGCTCCGCGTCTTCGCGGAACAGCGAAAAATGGCAACTGAGTAATTTGGGCTTATGCGGGCGGGCGAGATGCCAACGACGCAGCGCAGCATGATGGCGGAAGAGACGGGCGGCCTCCTTCCGTTGCATATGATCCGCTGCCGTCCAGGCGCGCTCCCAATCGGTCGGCGTAGGCGCCGGGGTCTGCGCAAACAGTGCATGAGTGGTACCTTCGTCCAGCAATGCCCGGTTTCCACAAAGCAGCCGCCTCGGGAGGGCATGCTGCACATGTACCGCCACCGCATCCGGTAAAGGCACAATGTCGCAATCTAAAAATAGAAGGTAGTCTCCCGTGGCGGCCCGGATCGCCAAATTGCGGGCGGCCGCAGCGCGAAACCCGTCTTTTTCCTGCCGCACCACAGTGAGTGGAATGTTCGACGCTGACCGTAGGCGGTCGAGGGCCGCAACCGTCGCCGTGTCTGATCCGTCATCGGCCACGATCAGTTCATCGGGCGGACGCGTCTGCACCGCCAGCGCCGCCGCCAGCAGACGCAAATGTTCTGGGCGGTTGTAAATGGTAGTGATGACGCTGATCTTCACGCGGCGATAATCCTTGGGGGGTGTAGGCACGGGGGCCGGGCCTCGGCAACTATTCGTTTATCCTGACTGCTGCTCACTACTTCATCAATCTTAAACTGACACAAGGGCGGCGCGGCGATCTAACGCGCGGTCGATGTTCGGCACCGCCGCCAGCAATTCCCGCGTATAGGGCTGCGTTGGATGCGCCAGCACGTCGGCAGCCGCCCCGCGCTCCACCACCTCGCCGTCTTTCATCACCAGCACCTCGTCAGCCATATGGCGCATCACCGCCAAATCATGCCCCACCAGCATCCACGTAATGCCGCGGGTCTCCTGGAGTGACTTCAGTAAATTTAAAATTTGCGCCTGCACGCTCACATCCAGCGCGCTGACCGGTTCATCGGCAATCAAAAATTCCGCCCCCACGCACAGGGCTCGCGCCAAATTCACCCGCTGCCGCTGGCCGCCGCTTAATTCGTGAGGGAAGCGACCCGCGTAGGCCGCATCCAGACCCACGGTCTGCAACCAGCTCACCGCCTGTTCCTCCGCCGCACGCCGCGAGGCCGCCAAACCATGCACCCGCTGCACCTCGGCCAGTGCCGCCCCCACCTTCATTCGCGGATTCAGCGATCCCAGCGGATCCTGAAAAACTATTTGCGCGCGGCGGCGAAATGCCATGGTCTCAGCGTGCCCCAGTTTCAGCACGTCCTGGCCGTCAAAGATGACACGCCCCGTCACGCGCTCTTCCAACCCTAGGATTGCCCGCGCCAGTGAACTTTTTCCGCAGCCGCTTTCCCCCACCACCCCCAGACAACGGCCACGAGCTACCTCGAATGTTACGCCGCGCACCGCCTCCACCACCCGCCGTCCCTGCGACCGATAGGCTACCCGCAATTCCTCCACCTTCAGCAATGCCCCATTCATGCCCAGCCCCCTTCTCCGTGCGCCCAACAGGCCACCCGATGGTGGTCGTCAATATTCGTCCAAGGCGGTGCCCGCTCCGCACAGACCGCCCGCGCCAGGTAACAGCGGGGATGGAACCGGCAACCCGTTGGATGCCGTCCCAGTGGCGGCACCGAGCCGTCGATGCCTTCCAGTCGGGTGCCGTCACCTTCCAGTCGCGGCAGTGCCTTCAACAGCCCCCGCACATAGGGATGCGTCGGCTGCCGCAGTATGTCCACCGGCCCCGATTCCACAATGCGGCCCGCATACATGACATGCACCTCGTCCGCCAATTCGGCCACCACGCCCAAGTTGTGCGTAATCAGAAGCACCGCCAAGTTCTCTTGCTGTTGCAATCCGGCCAGCAGCTTCAAAATCTTCGCCTGTACCGTCACGTCCAGCGCCGTCGTCGGCTCATCCGCCACTAGCACCCGCGGGTGTCCCGCCAGTGCCATCGCCAACATTGCCCGCTGCTGCATGCCGCCTGAAAGCTGGTGCGGATAACTGGCCAGCACGCGCGCCGGGTCATCGAAGCCCACCGTCCGCAATAAGTCTTCCATTCGGTTTTGGGCGCGACTCTGTTCCTGTTTGGGCAGCGCTTCCCGGATTTGATTGCCAATCGTGAACACCGGGTCCAAACAGTCGCCGGGATCTTGGAACACGTAGGCCAGTCCCCGCCCCGGTCCGCACGCCCCGCCCCCGGTCCAGCGGATTTCGCCCCGGTCCAGCAGCATCCCCCGCGGCAGCAGTCCGCCCAGCGCTGCGGCGGTAATACTTTTCCCGCACCCGCTCTCCCCGACGAGCGCCGTGGTCTGCCCTCGGCACAGGGTCAGGTCAACCTCCCCCACCACCTCCAGCCGTCGGCCATTGGCCATCAAGCCCACCCCCAGCCCTACCGCCTGTAAGACGCTGTCTGCTCCGATCTTGACGCGCTCATTCAAATCTGGTGATTTCATACCTATGAACATTGAAACACGGGTCACCGGGTTTATCGAAGAAAATTGTTACCTGGTCTCCAATCCCACTACACGCGAGACGTTGGTTATCGATCCCGGCGACGACGCCGCACAATTGCTGGTCCGCCTCGACGAGATGAACGCCGTCGTCGTGGGCTATCTGCTGACTCACGGCCACGTGGACCACATCACGGCTCTCGCGCCACTGGCCGCGGTTCGCCCCGCACCCGTTTATCTGCATCCCCTCGATGCCGTCTGGTGCTTCACCTCCCGCAATGCACTCCCCGGCTTCTATGACGCACCTACCGCCCCAAAGGAGCCTATCGTTCCCATTGCCGACGGTGAGATTCTCACCCTCGCTGGCGCGCGCTGGACCGTCCTCGAAACGCCCGGCCACACCCCCGGCGGAGTCTGCTACAAACTCGAGCCCGATCAGGCCCTATTCGTCGGCGATACCCTCTTCCGCGGCTCTGTCGGACGCACCGATCTGCCCGGCGGCGATGCCCGCATCCTCAGTCGTTCCCTCCAAAAACTCGCCGGCCTCCCCGATGCCCTCGCCGTTTATCCTGGCCACGGCGACCCCACCACCATCGGCTACGAAAAACAGCACAACTACTTCCTGCAATCCCTGCCCCAGTAGCCCCCCGCCTTAGTCACTCACTCGAATAAGGGTGATCGTGTTATAAAACGATCCCCTTTGCTGCCCCTTTCCCCTCTACATCAACCCATGAATCAGCCGGTAGGCCACCGACCCGGGCGGCGGGATGGCGGGCAGGTCTGCGGGATCGAACCAATGCGCCTCGGCGATTTCCGTAGCCTGCAGCCGCAGGTCTCCAGACGCCCACTGCGCACGGAAGGCGAGCATCAACTGATTGGGGTAGGGCCAAGGCTGGCTACCCGCATAACACACATCCGTCACCTCGATGCCCGTTTCTTCGCGCACCTCGCGCCGGACGGCCTGCTCCGCCGTCTCCCCGGTTTCGATATATCCCGCCAAGCATGTGTAAAAATCCTGGCTGCGCTGCACATGCCGCGCCAGCAGAATTTTCCCCTCTTTTTCCACCCGTACGATCACGGCCGGTGAAATCGCCGGATATTCCACTTGGCCGCACTCCTCACACAGCCGAGCTATATCGCCGGGAGAATTTTTTAGCAGCTTACCGCAGGCGCCACAATACGAATGCGCCCCCCGCCAGTTCAGCAAACCCAGTGCGCGGCAGGCCGCTGCCGCCAGCGGTGATTCTTCGGCCATGAGCTGACGCACTCGAACCCATTCATATCCCTCTGGCGCTTGCGCCATACTCCCAGCCAGCGCCACGGCCTGAAATCCTTGCGGATTCACCACGAATGAATCCTGGATGTCTTGCCCCGCTATTACATCCCGTCCCGCTGGCTCCAGCGTGCCTTGGCGTACCAGCAAAAGGCCGTCACTGAATACCAAGGCACCCAGATATTCCTTGCCCACGATCAGCGCTCCTTTTTCCAGTGCGGCAAATTGTATTCGAGGATTTCTTCCAGGATGTCGCGCACGTTCTTCGTCAGCTTCCAGTCCGGGTAATGGGCCTGAAACTTCGAGACATCGCTCACCCACCACATGTGATCACCTATGCGGTTCGTCTCCACATAGGTCGTCTTCATTTTGCGCCCGACGATCTCCTCGCACAGCGCAACCGCCTCCATCATCGAGCAGTGGCTGAAACGGCTCCCGCCCATGTTGTACACTTCCCCTGCCCGCGGCGCCCGGTGGAAGGCCTCGAACGATGCCACCAGATCCGTGCTATGGATGTTGTCGCGCACTTGTTTGCCCTTGTAGCCGAAAATTCGATACTCCCGCCCCGTGGCTGCGCACTTCATCAAATACGCTAGGAACCCATGCAACTCCGCGCCCGAATGGCGGGGGCCCGTCAGACAACCGCCACGAAAAACGCCCGTCTTGAGACCGAAATAGCGCCCGTATTCCTGCACCATGACATCGGCCGCCACCTTCGAGGCGCCAAAAAGCGAATGGGTCGTCTGATCGATGCTCATGGTTTCGTCGATGCCCTTGGCGGCATAGGGCCCCGCAACACACTCCCAGCGCGATGCCTGCTCTTCCAACGGCAAACGGTTGGGGGTATCGCCATACACCTTATTCGTCGATGTGAAAATAAACGTGGCATCCAGCGCGTACTGACGTGTGGCCTCCAGCAAATTCAGTGTGCCCTGGGCATTGACGCCAAAATCAGTGAATGGCTCCTTCGCGGCCCAGTCGTGCGACGGCTGCGCGGCCGTATGAACAACAAGATCGATACCCCCCGCCTCCACGAACACCTGACGCACCGCCTCGAAATCGCGAATATCGGCTGCGACCGACACAAAGGAATCCGATAACGCCTGCTGCAACTCTGCGACGACCCATTTCGTGGAAGCCTCTGGCCCAAAGAAATATTCCCGCAGGTTGTTGTCCACCCCAATGACGCGATAGCCCTTGGCACCGAAATATAAGGATGTTTCCGATCCCACCAAGCCACCCGAGCCTGTTACCAACACTGTTTTCATAGGATTCACCCTACTATAACTGACCCTAAAAGTCTTGTCTGAACTTCCCAATTCGCCCGACTCAGGATAGACTCCTAGACATGGAAACTCTGGTGAAATCTCTCGCTCATGCCTTGCTGACGCATAGCCAAACCCTGGTCACCGCCGAATCCTGCACCGGTGGACTTGTCGGCGCCACCCTCACCGAACTGCCCGGCAGTTCCGCCTGGTTCCTGGGCGGTGTGATCGCCTACGCCAATTCCCTTAAAACCAGCCTGCTGGGCGTTCCCCCTGAACTTCTTGAGGTCCATGGCGCCGTCAGTCCTGAAACCGCGCGGGCCATGGCCAATGGTGCTCGCTCCCGCACAGGGGCCGATTTTTCCGTGGCCCTGACAGGTATCGCCGGGCCGGATGGCGGAACCCCCGACAAGCCCGTCGGATTGGTTTATATTGCGGTGGCATCGCCTGCCGGCACCTGGGTGCGCGACTACCACTTCACCGGCTCACGCGCAGA
>JAVEUJ010000013.1:0-29408 GCA_034005635.1 Kiritimatiellia bacterium
GCCGCCTGCAGGCGAAGCGGGTCGCGCTCGCCAGCCGCAAAGAGGCACTCGGCTTCGTCGAGGGCGCGACAAAGACAGGTGGCCTGCGAACGCTGGGCGGGCGTGAGATAGTGATTGCGCGATGACAGCGCAAGGCCATCCGGTTCACGATGGGTGGGGCCAGAGATAATGGTGACAGGAAAGTGCAAGTCGCGGACCATTCGGCGGATGACACGGAGTTGTTGGGCATCTTTTTCGCCAAAGACCGCGATGTGCGGCTGAACGATAGTGAACAACTTGGCGACGACGGTGCAGACGCCGTCAAAGTGGCCGGGACGGGAGGCCCCGCAGAGCGTCTTCGATAGGGCATTTTCTGTCACGGCAATGCTCGCGCCCTCGGGGTACATGTCGTCAACGGACGGATACAGCACGATATCGACACCCAACTCGTCGCAGCGGGCGCGGTCGGCCTCAAAGGTGCGCGGGTACGACGTGAAATCCTCGTCGGGTCCAAACTGCGTGGGATTGACGAAAATGGAAACAACCACGATATCGGCATGCCGTTTAGCGAGGCGGATAAGAGACAAGTGCCCCTCATGCAGATTGCCCAAAGTAGGGACAAAACCGATGCGCTGACCCTCTGCTCGCAGCGCGGCGGCGGTGGTCTGCATGTCGTGGACCGAGGTAATGATCTTCATGCCCCACACGCTACCGCCTTCCCCCCTGAAAACTCAACCGCATTCTAAATTCTAAGATTCATTGGCTGACCCCTTTTGACGAAAAGGGGTCAGCCAATGAATCCTAGAATCCAGACTTGACGGTTCAACCTTGGGTGTGGCAGGTTTCGAGTATGGCGAGGCCGTTGCGAGTGGAATATGCAGGTGCGCGTTACCATATAATGGGGCGGGGCAATCAACATCGGGATATCTTCAACAGTCAGGATGATGCCGACTTGTTCGTGCGTTGTCTCGGCGAGGTGTGTGAACGCAACGGCACGCGTGTCCATGCCTGGTGTCTGATGAGCAATCATTATCATCTCTTGCTGGAAACTCCCCAGGCGAATTTGGTGGATGCCATGAAGTGGTTCCAAGGAACCTTTACCCAGCGGTATAATGCGCGCCACAAACTGGTCGGCCACTTGTTTCAGGGCCGCTACAAAAGCAAGATAGTGGATGATTCGGATCCGAGCTATTTCCGAAAAGTCAGTGAGTACATTCACCTTAATCCGGCGGCGGCGGGTTTGGTGCTGCCGGGCGAACTGGCGGGGTATTCATGGAGCAGCTACCCGTTGTATCTCCAGTCACCAATTGATCGCCCGACGTGGTTAGTTGTGCGCGATGTCTTGCGCGCGTCCGGCCTGCCGGATGATTCCCCGCACGTGCGGAAGGCTTTCAACAGCTACATGGAAATGAAGCATGCGATGCTACGGCTCCAGGCCAAGGATTCGTCGGAACAAACCGACTGGGCCAAGATAGAACAAGGGTGGGTGCACGGCAGTCGGGAGTTTCGCAAACGCCTGGTGGCGAGTCTGGCTGCCGAGAGCCGTGCCACTTCCCGGCGACTGGTAGATCTTGAACAAAAACGCGACTGGACTCTGGAGGAAGCCGAGAAAATACTAGAGCGTTGTTTGAAGCATTTCAAGCTGGACGATGATTCCTTACAGAAGATGCCCAAATCGGCACCGGTCAAACAGTTGATTGCCGGATTGTTACGCCGTCATTTTCCTGTCAGAGTGCAATGGGTCAGTGACCGGTTGGCTATGGGACATTTCACGACGGTGTGTCGGGCCATGAAATTTTATGACGTTCCCCCCGAAAAATGGGAGAAGGAAAAGCAGCAGATTCTAAGATTCATTGGCTGACCCCTTTGTGGAGAAAGGGGTCAGACATGAATGGTATGAATGGTAAAAACTAGGACGGAGTGGGGGTGTCGATGACGTTGAGGCGGACGGCTTGGCGGAACCACTTGGCGGCGGCGGCGGCATCCTGGCCGACGAGCTTGCCTTCCGAGTAGAGGCGTCCGAGTCGATATTGGGCCTGGGGATTGCCATTTTTGGCGGCGCGCAGGAACCACTGGAGGGCGATAGCGTCGCTCTCGTCCACACCGCGTCCGCGTTCATAGAGTCGCCCGAGATCATACTGGGCCTGGGGGTCTTCTTTTTCCGCTTGTTCGTGGAGTTGGTCGGCCATCATGCGATAATATTTGCTTGCTTGCTCGGGGTCTTGGGGCACGCCGGCCCCATCTTCTAGGATTTGGCCGAGCCGCTGCTGAGACTTGAGCTCGGACTGTTCGGCCGCGCGTTGGTACCAGATGGCGGCTTCTTGCTCATTCTTGAGTACGCCCATGCCGTATTCGTACATACGACCAAGTTGATACTGGGCATGCTGGTGGCCTTGTGTGGCGAGTTCCACGCCTTGGATATATTGGTTGCGGAGTTCAACTTTGATCTGAGCGTTTTTATTGTCTTGGGCGGCAGACCGGGCATACCACTCCATGGCGGTGTCGAAGTTCTGCTCAACGCCCTCGCCATATTCGTAGAGGTGGCCGAGGCGATACTGGGCGTCGGCATTGCCCTGCTCGGCGGCGCGACGATAGAGGTCGGCGGCTTGCACGTGGTCTTCAGGAATACCATGACCGTGTTCAAGCATCTTGCCGAGATTGAGCTGTCCCTGAGCCTCGCCGCGTTCGGCGGCCTGGCGAAATTGCTCCAAGGCGGCGGCAAACCACTTGGCGGCTTCGTCGGTTTGCTTGGCGCGTCCTTTGCCCCAAGACAGGTGCCGGGCCCACTCGTACTGAGCTTCGGGATCGCCCTGTTCAGCTTGGATGCGGATGGCGTCTTTGGTGGTGTCGGCGGTCATCGGGGGTACCTTGTTGCGGTGGCTGGGGTGGGGCGGATGCTAATCATAG
This sequence comes from Kiritimatiellia bacterium, assembly GCA_034005635.1. Lineage (GTDB taxonomy): Bacteria > Verrucomicrobiota > Kiritimatiellia > CAIQIC01 > Lenti-01 > JAAZFE01. The sequence goes on from JAVEUJ010000013.1 coordinate 2,887, forward strand.
GAATGCTCGGAATCGGGGAAGGTGCCCGACTCGACATCGGTTTTGTAGGCAGCGGCGGCGGTGGCGATCTGGGCACCGAGATCCACATAGCACTTCACAAACTTGGGATGGAAGTCGCCGGAGAGTCCGAGGACATCGTTGATGACGAGGATTTGTCCGTCGCAGTTCGGTCCAGCGCCGATGCCGATGACCGGAATATTCACGGCGGCGGAGACCTGGCTCCCGAGTGCGGCGGGGATCGTTTCGACGACCAGGGCAAAAGCGCCGGCGTCCGCGACGGCCCGTGCATCGGCGAGGAGTTGTTGGGCGGCGTCATCGCCGCGTCCCTGTACGCGCATCCCGAGGGTTTGAATGCTTTGGGGGGTGAGGCCGATATGGCCCAGAACGGGAATGCCATTTTGAACGAGGGCGGCGATGCAGGGGGCGCGGAAGGCACCGCCTTCGATCTTGACGGCCTGGGCACCAGTTTCTTGCAGGACGCGGCCGCAGTTGCGCAGCGCTTGTTCGTTGGAGGTCTGGTAGGTCATGAAGGGCATATCCACCACGACGAGGGCGCGCTGGGTGCCGCGCACAACGGCGGCGGCATGGTGGATCATGGCGTCGAGGGTGACGGGTAGGGTGTTGGCATAGCCCAGCAGGGTGGTGCCGACAGAGTCGCCGACGAGAATCAGCGGGATGCCGGCATCATCAAGGATTTTTGCCGTGCGGTAATCGTAGGCGGTGAGGCACGCGATTTTCTCGTGGCCTTTCATGGCGGTAATAGCGCGGGGGGTGATCGTTTTCATAAGATAGCAGACTTTAGAATTCAGGACTCAGGACTCAGGAGGGGGGCCGGGAGTTTTCCACAGTGTGGAAAACTATTTTCCATAGCGTGGAAGAATCGCGAAAAAAGTTTCCATAGCGTGGAAGAATTGGGCTGAATCTTCCACAGTGTGGAAGATTTTGTTCCATAGCGTGGAAAAGTTGGCGAAAAAGTTTCCATAGCGTGGAAAACGGGCATGGCTACCACTCCACCATCATTTTTTTGACATCCTGTCCGGCGGGCAGCGCGGCGAGGATATCGCGGACGCGGCGGTCGTGGCCGGGGAGGACGAGGTAGCCGCGGACATCGGTGAGGGGCTGGAGGACGAAGCGGCGTTTGGTCCAGCGGGGGTGGGGGATGACCAATCCGCCGCTGCGGATGGTCTGGCCGTTGTAGTAGATCAGGTCGATATCAATTACGCGCGGGGTGTTCTGGCGCAGGGTGCGTTTGCGGCCCAGGGCGAGTTCGACCTTTTGAAGCTGGGAAAAGAGTTTATGTGCATCCAGCGAGGTGCCGACAATCAGGATGGTATTGACGAAGCGGAGGTTGGAAAATTCGTCCGGGACGTTGATGGGTTCGGTCTCGTAGAGGGGGGCAGAGGCGAGGAGGGAGACCTCGGGGATGGCGGCGATGGCATCGCGGGCAGCACGCAACGTGGCGAGGGGGTCGCCAAGATTGGCACCCAGACTGAGGCCGGCTTCGATGCCATTCACGAGCCACCTCCGGGGGTGAGGCCCAAGACGTCGCGCATGCCGTAGAGGGCGGCGGGGCGTCCAGCCAGCCAGGCGGCGGCCCGCAGGGCGCCGAGGGCGAAGACATCGCGCGAGGTGGCGCGGTGAGAGAGTTCAATACATTCGCCGTCGGCGGCAAACAACACGGTATGATCGCCGACGATGTCCCCGCCGCGAATGGCATGAAAGCCGATTTGTGCGGTGGGGCGTTCGCCGGGCAGACCGGAGCGGCCATCGACGGCGACATCCTTGAGGTTCCAGCCGTTGCCGGCGGCGGCGGCGCGGCCAAGAAAGAGCGCGGTGCCGGAGGGGGAATCTTTCTTACGGCGGTGGTGGCGTTCCACAATTTCGCAGTCGTAGCCAGTGCCGCGCAGGGCGTGGGCGGCTTGTTCGACGAGGGCATAGAGCAGATTGATGCCGGGGCTCATATTGGCGGCCAGTACGACCGGGATGTCTCGTGCGGCGGCGGTGATGGCCGCCACCTCGTCGTCGTCGAGTCCGGTGGTGCCGACGACCCAGGGGATGCCGGCGGCAGCCATCTGGGGGGCGGCGGCAGCGCTGGCGCTGTGTTGGCTGAAGTCGATGGCGACATCCCCCCCCTTGCTGAGGGCGGCATCGAGATCGGGCGAAATCGGCACGCCAAGGGCAGCGATACCGGCGGTGCTGCCGGCATCCTGGCCAATCAAGGGCGACCCAGGGCGATCAAGAGCGGCGACGACGCGGAAGCCGGGGGCGGGCGCGGATGCCACGAGGCGGAGGATGGCCTGACCCATACGGCCGCCAGCGCCCATCAGAATGAGTTGCAGGGGGGCCGCGCTCATGCCAGCAGGTCCAGTTGCTGCAGGGTGTCGTGGAGCAGGGCGCGGTTGGCGGCGCTCATCTCGCACAAGGGCAGGCGATAGAAGGCGGGGCCGAGGCCAGCCATTTCCATGGCGGCCTTGACGGGGATGGGATTGGTTTCCACAAACAGGCGGGTAAAAAGCGGATAATACCGGCGGTGCAGGGCGAGGGCATCGGTCCAGCGTCCGGCGGCGGCGGCGTGGACAAGGTCGGCCACGGCCTGGGGAGCGACGTTGGAGGCCACCGAAATGACGCCGCCAGCGCCGACCGCCATCATGGGCAGGGTCAGCGCGTCGTCGCCGGAGAGCACGTCGATGTCGCAAACGTCTTTAATGCGGCTGACACGGTCGACGCTGCCGCCAGCTTCCTTGACGCAGACCACCTTGGGGTGCTGGGCCAGCTCGGCGATGGTGGACACGGCAATTTCACAGGAGGAGCGCCCGGGGACATTATAGAGCACCACGGGCAACCCGAGGTCGGCTATGGCGGAGAAGTGCCGGATCAGGCCCGTTTGAGTAGGCTTATTATAGTAGGGGGTGACTTGCAGGGTGCCGTTGGCCCCGAGATCCAAGGCCGCCTGAGTTAGTTCGATGGCCTCGGCCGTGGAGTTGGCGCCGGTGCCGGCGACGACCTGAACGCGACCTGCCGCGGCTTCGATGACGATCCGGATCACCTCGATATGCTCGCTGGTGTCGAGAGTAGGCGATTCGCCAGTGGTGCCCACCGGCACCAATCCGTCGATGCCAGCTAAAATCTGGCGTTCGACCAGATCGCGCAGGCGGTCGGCGTCGAGCGAGCCGTCGGGACGGAAGGGGGTGGCTAGGGCCGTATATGCGCCAGTAAACATAAAAGTGTGCCTCGGTTGGATTCCTGTTACTTCAAACGCCTATTGTGGGAGAAACAGGACAAAAGAACAGGAAAAAATGGTCGGGCGTTGCGACGGCAAGCAGAGGGCTGAACCGTGGCAGGAAAACCATTGCGAGGGGGGGGCGGGGTAGGCTATGGTTCTGCGACATGTCGAACGAGGAACAAAACAAGCACCAAGCCACGATGCGTATTGATATTACGCCGGCGATGCTGGAGCAGCTCCAGCAGGCTCCGGTGCCGGGTGGCGTGCGCATCCCCAGCCGTGGCGGGGTCTTGCACGCGGGCCCGCGCCCGGGCGGCCCGGGGGTGATTCGCATCCCAGCGACGCCAGCGCGTCCGCTGGGGGGCGAGGACTTCCAGGTGCTGTTGCAGAGCATCTATGATGCGGTATTCATCACTGACCCGCAGGGGCTGATCGTGGGCACCAATGTTCGGGCGGAACAATTTTTTGACTGCAAGCGTGCTGAGCTGTGCAAAAAGAATGTATTTGATTGGTTGGTGGGGGCTGATCGCAGTCTCTTGGACACCATTCTCGGATCGCTGGAAGGCAACCGTTTCGTCCTGATTCAGGCCTTGTGCCGACGGACGGATGAGACAATGTTTCCGGCCGAAATTTCGGTGAGCCGCCTGCCGTTGGATGGCAAGACGCACCTGAGCTTCTTTATTCGCGATATCACCCTGCGCAAGGAATCCGAAGAGCGCTTAAAGACGGGGTATAACGCGCTGCAAAATTCGGCCAGCGGTATCGCGGTGGCCGACACCGAGGGGAACCTGGCCGGCTACGTGAATCCAGCCATGCTCGAGCTGCTGGGATTGGACTCGGCCGATGACGCCTACGACTGCAACTTCCGCGAATTTCTGCTGGAGGAAGCGCTGGCGGCCGATATGGTCGGTGCTGCCCAGGCGCAGGATACCTGGACCGGCGAAGTGAAAATGAAGCGCAAGGACGGCACGCCCTTTTTTGCGCAGGCCTCGCTGGCACCCAACTTGAATCCGGATGGGGCCATGACAGGCATCGTGATCTCGCTGGTGGATGTGACGCCCCAGCGGCAAGCGCAGCAGCAACTGGAGCTGTATGCCTCACAATTGCGCCAAAAGAATGTGGAAATGGAAGCCGATCTGCGCATGGCACGCGACTTGCAGTACGCCTTCCTGCCCTCATCCTATCCCAACGTTACCACAGGTGATCCGGACCGGGCCGGCCGCCTCGATTTTGCGCATGTCTACCATCCGAGTGGAATGGTCGGCGGCGATTTCTTTGACCTGCTGCAAGTGTCTGACACTCAGGTGTTAATTTTTGTGGCGGATGTGATGGGCCATGGTGCGCGAGCAGCGCTGGTGGTGGCGACTCTGCGCGGACTGCTCGAGCAAATCGCTAAGGACACTCAACGGCCCGGCGAATTCATGACGCGCCTGAATACGGCTTATTCCAAAATTTTCAGCAGTACCAGTGAGCTGATGTTTGCCACCGCCTGCTGCGTGTGCCTCGATTTGAAATCAGGGACGCTGTGCCATGCGAACGCGGGCCATCCCCTGCCGATGGTGATTGGTGCGGACGGCACGGTGCAGATGGCACAGGTTGAGAAAAAGGCGCTGGGACCTGCGCTGGGGCTGTTTGGCGATGCCGTCTACGACCACATGGAAACCCAGTTGCGGCCGGGCGAGCGGTTGATATTCTATACGGATGGACTGACCGAGGCGCGCAACGAGCAGCAGCGTGAATTTGAAGAAGAGGGTCTGATCCAATCGCTCGAAATCCACAGGGATGAGGCGTTGGCGACTTTGCTTGAATCGGTGGTGCGTGACGTGGTTGTGTTTACGGGCACGCCGACCTTTGAAGACGATGTATGTGTGCTCGGCATCCATTATGCCGGGGCCTGAGTGTTGATTTATAGCGGGGATATCCGAAAGGTGTAGGACAATGAGATTGACTGCGTGCATGGTGTGGGTGATGGGAATAAGTGTAACGTTAGCAATGGCACAGGAGACCCGGGTCATCCGGCCTTCTCCGGCCTATGTGCAGCAGCCGGACACATCGGTGCAGGTGCAATCTCCGTCGCCCGCGGCACCCGCGATGGTGCCAGTGGCCAGGCCTCCCTTGGTGGCCCATCCTCGTCCAGTTTCCGCTGCCACTCGCCCGGCCGGTGGTATGACCCCCTTGGCGGTGCAGCCGAGTCCGATTCGGGCGGCGGCACCTTCCGCGCACATAGCCCCGGCACCAACGGTACCCATGACACCGCTGGCGGTGCAGCCGAGCCCAATCCAACCAGGGCAGTACGTTGCGCCCCCCGCGTCGGCGCGTCCGGGGCAGGCGCTGGATCGGCCGGCGGCGCCCATGACCCCCTTGGCGGTGCAGCCGCGGCCAATCGTCGCTCCGGCGCCTTCCGCGCCCATTATGCAACCGGCGCCAGTCTACGCGATTCCGCCCCCGTCCCCCGCAACGATGCAGCCGATGTACCCCGTGCCCCCTCCGGCGCGTGCGGCCCAACCGATCCCGGTGACGCCTATGCGTCAGGCAGTTCCCCCGGAAAATGTGGTTGTGTTCCCTGGCGCGCCACTGCCTGAAGCCAATCAACCGGTGTATGCGGCTGAACCCGGTACGCGCCTGCATTTGCATGACGTTCCTGCAGCAGACGACGGGTGGGGGGCCGACTCGGACTATGAATGGCCCGGGATTTCCCTTGGCCCCAAGATCGGCACGACGGGCATTGGTCTGGATTTCACCGTTGGCATAAACCGCTATCTGAACTTCCGCAGCGGATTCAATTATGGCTCGTTCACGTTTAGCAGAAAATGGAGTGACGTGGATTACGACCTCGATGTGGACATGATCAGTCTGCCGCTGCTGGTGGACCTTTATCCCATGGGCGGGCATTTCCGCCTCACGGCCGGATTCTACATTCAGCCCAATACCAAGGCGGATATCGATGCCACGCCCACCAAGGCGAGCCAGATTGGCAGCCATACCTATGAGCCGGACGTCATTGGCACGCTCACGGGTAAGATTGAAGTGGACAGCACCTTTACGCCTTACCTGGGGATCGGCTGGGGCAATACCGTCGGTCGGGACCGGCAACTCACGTTCTCCCTCGATTTGGGCGTGATCTTCCAATCCTATGACGTGTCGCTGACCTCCGACGGCCCGGGCATGACCGCCAAGCTGGACACCTTCCGCAAAGATATTAAGAAGGAAGAAGAGAAAATTCAAAAGGATCTGGATGACTTCAAGGTCTTTCCTGTGCTGACTCTGGGCGTGGGGTATCACTTCTGAGGTGAACCACTGGCGCCATATTTTGGGCGCGGCGGTAATGGGTGTCGCCCTTTTGGCGCACGGCCAGACGGACGGCATCTACGCTGATTTTACCACCTCGCTGGGCGATTTCACGGTTCGGCTCGACTACGAGCGCGCGCCGCGAGCGGTGGCCAGTTTCGTGGGGTTGGCGACGGGCGAAAAGGCCTGGGCGGACCCGCAGGGCAACATCTGGAACCGGCCATTCTATGACGGCTCCATTTTCCACCGCGTGGTGCAGACGGTGGATACCAATGGGGTGGGCTCGACCAACGGCATCTGTGTGCAGGGCGGGGGGGTGCCCCAGTGCGGGTTAATTCTGACCAATCGACCCTACGGGCCGGCGAATACGGACAGTGGCAGTTTTTTGGTCGTTGGCACCAATGGGCCGGGCGTGACGACCAACGTGTTTGGTCCGATCTCCTTCACCACGGAAAATGTGGCTGCGGTTCCCACCAACTACAACTACGCGGGAGCCGTGTGGGAAACCAACATGCCAGTCGTCACCCGGACTGTGATTGCCCTCTGGGCATCGTCGTCCAACGCGCATCAAAACGTGGTCAACACCTATACCAACGACACGTGGTACACCAATCGCACCGCCGAGATTGTGACCACGACCAATTGGCTCAGTATTCAAACCGTGACCACCAATCTTGGCCCCGGAAACGAGGTGTTGACCCACCGGATTTCGCTGAGCATGGCCAGCACAGCAGAAGTATGGGCGATTCGTTCCGTGACCACCAATTTTGCCAATGCGGGTTACTACATGCTGGATTCGGCAACCAACGGGCTGGCGCATTCCAACGGGGTGATCTCCCTGGCCAATTCGGGGCCGAATACGGATGGCTCGCAGTTCTTTATCACGGCGACGAATGTCCCCGGTTGGGACGGCAACTACACCGTGTTTGGAAATGTCGTCTCCGGCATGAACGTGGTCGGCCCGATGGCGGTGGTGCCAGTGCAGGGATCGGGCTCGCGGCCGGTGGTTGATATGGAATTGCATTCGGTGACCATTCGCCGAGTGGGGGCAGCGGCAGAGGCGTTTTCGATCGAAACCCAAGGACTGCCGTCCGTTCATTCTGCACCGGCAGGCGTGATCGCCACCACCGGGGGCGTGGCCAAGATCGCGGTGGACGTGCCGCCCTGGTCGGAGGTGCTGTTCCGCGTGTCAACTAACGGTTTGGCGTCGTGGCAGGCGGAGGACTGGGGTTATTTCTCCAATGCTGTGCCGCAGCGGAAGGAGACGGGACCGCTCGCCGTTAACACCGCCTTCTTCCATGCGTCCTGCGTAGCTTATTCCAATGCCTGGACGGCGCCCGAAAGTATGCGCGGACGCTTGTTCACGGCAGTGTGGGATACGGATCCGCCGACCGTCTTTCAGGTGCAGTTCGCGGCCACAGATGGGCAACCGGATTACTACCACCGCCAACAGGGCACGAACGTCTTGACCGGCACACTGCTCACCGGACCATATGCGCCGCAATGGACAGCATTTCCCTATTCTGCCAAATTGTATCTGGTCGATAACAAGAGCGAGCAGACCTATTCCCTTTGGTTTGATCCTGGAAAGGCGACCAACCGGTTCACGGCCGTGGAACTGGGATTACTGAGCGGAGGGCGCACGTTGACCGGTACGTTCACGCTGGAATAAATTGGGCGGGGGGGGGCGAAGCCACGCAGGATAATTGATAAAACTATTGAAAATTCTGCACATGATGGTTAATTAATCATCTGTGGTGTTATGGCGTATTATATGGGATATTGAGCGATTATAAGCATAATAAAACGCGCGATGGTTAATTAACCATCATGTGAACCAAGAGGGGGATGTGGGGGGGAATCAAGAGTTAAAATATTAACATATGCGGTTTGCACTTTGAGGCGCTGCCGGGGGCGGGTATGATGAGGGGATATGAAAGATGTGTTGCAGATTGTTGGCCGGTGGGATGCCGCGGGGGTGGCGAGCGCTGAAGCCGTGTTGGTCGGGGTTCAGCACTCCTCGCCGCGCCAACCGGGTGCGCGGTTGGTGATCAATGAAAAGGGTGAGGCGGCCGGGGCGGTCTCCATGGGCTGTGTGGAAAGCGATCTGCGCGAGCATTTGCTGGGACTGTTGCGTGGAGAGAGTCGGCCCCGAATCATCCATTATGGGGCCTCGTTCGGACCAGCATTGGAAGTTGGCTTGACGTGCGGCGGGGAGATCGATGTGTGGATCCGTCGGCATGATCCGGACAGTGCGGCGTGGAAAAAACTATGTGCCCTGGCGCCGGATGATCGCGCTATCCTATTGACGCGGCTGGCGGACGATTCGGACCAGATCCTGTTGCAACCCGGCGATCCGCCACCGGCGGACGAGATGGCCGCGACGCTTGAAGACCTGTGGAAGCGCGGAGGAACCCGCAAGCTGATCGTCAACAACGGCAGTTGGTTTGCCGAATTGATCGCCCCCCAGCCGCGTTTAATGATTGTTGGGGCATCACCAATTGCTTCAGGTCTATGCGATTTGGCATCGCGGGTTGGGTTCCGCGTCTGGGTGGTCGATCCACGCCGCGATTTTGCACAGAAGGAATTATTTCCGACAGCGGAAGCGGTGATACATCGCTGGCCGGAAGAAGGGCTGGCGGCGGCTGGGTTGGACCAGCACGCCTATGTGGCGGTGTTGGCGCACGACGCCAAGCTGGACGTGCCAGCGCTGTCGGCCGCCTTGCGGGCCCGGGCGCGCTATATTGGCCTGCTGGGCAGCCCAGGCACACAGGCGGATCGGCGCCGGGCGTTGGAAGAGGCAGGGTTTGCGCCGGATGAGGTGGCGCGAATCGAAGGGCCAATTGGCTTGAAGGCGATCGGGGCATTAGAACCGGCGGAGATCGCGGTGGCGATTCTGGCGGAACTGATCATGGTCCGGCGCGGGGTAGCCCTGGCAAAATGGAAGAGACCCCCAGCGTGAGTCGAAGCCCCTTCAACTGTCCACACTGCGGCGCGGAGTTGTCGCTGGCGGATGTAGACATAGCGGCGGTATTGCGGCGCGCAGTGGGAGGGCGCTAGGGATGACTGAGATGGGCAATCATATTTCAGCCAATTTGGAGGCGGTTCATGCGCGCATTGCCACGGCCTGTACGCAGGCGGGCCGTTCGGTGGAATCGGTGCGACTGCTGGCCGTGTCCAAGACCTATGGGCCCGAGGCGGTGCGGGCGGCGGCAACGGCTGGGCAGATGTTGTTTGGCGAGAACCGGGTGCAGGAGGCTGCCGCTAAAATTCCGGAATGCCCCGGCCGTTTGCAGTGGCACCTGATTGGGCATTTGCAGAGCAACAAGGCGGCGCTGGCAGCGCAACTGTTTGACTGGGTACATTCTGTCGATTCGCTCAAGGTGCTGGAGGCACTGGATCGTCATGCGGGCGAGGCGGGGCGCCGACTGGATGTGCTGGTGCAGGTGAACGTGTCTGGCGAGCGCTCTAAATTCGGCTTGGCGCCGGACAAGACGCTGGAGGTGCTCGCGCGGGGCAATGAATTGGCCCATCTGCAGATGCGCGGGCTGATGACGATTCCACCGCTGACGGCGGACCCCGAGAAGGCCCGCCCCTATTTTCGCGCATTGCGCGAATGGCGTGACCGGTGGGCGGCGGACCTGGGGATGGATCTGTACGACCTGTCCATGGGCATGACCCATGATTTAGAGGTGGCCATCGCCGAAGGAGCGACCTTTGTGCGCGTGGGCACGGGCATATTTGGCGAGCGGGTTTATCCCGCGAAAGGAGCAACCCCGGCATGAAAAACAAGAGAATCACTTTTTTGGGCGGCGGCAACATGGCGGAAGCCATTTTGAGCGGGATGCTCACAGGGGACCTGGTGTTGGCCAACAATATCGTGGTGGCGGATATTTCTGCCGAGCGGCGGGCGTGGCTGCAAACTGAATATGGCGTCGATGTGACGCCCGACAACGCCGCGGCGGTCGGCGGGGCAGACATTGTGGTGCTGGCGGTGAAACCCCAGCAGGCGGCCGCTGTCCTGGCGGGGGTGCGCGATGCCTTTTCAGATCGGCAGATACTGATTTCTATTTGTGCGGGTCTGACGACGGCCGCGCTGGAAGTGCAGACTCCCGCACGGGTGGCGCGGGTGATGCCGAATCTACCGGCGCTGATTTCCTGCGGCGTCGCCGCCATCTGCGGCGGTTCGCGCGTCACGACAGCGGATCTGGATTTAGTTGAGCGGATATTTGCAGCCACCGGCGTGGTGGTGCGCGTGCCGGAGCAGAAGATGAATGAGGTGACCGCGCTGAGCGGTAGCGGGCCGGGTTATGTGTTTGCCTTTATCGAGGCCCTGGAGGCGGCCGGAATAGGGATGGGACTTGCGGCAGACACAGCGCGTACGATGGCAATAGAAACGGTCCGCGGCGCAGCCGAAATGGCAGCCCAGACCAGCGCAGACCCCGCCGAACTGCGGCGGCGGGTCAGCTCGAAGGGCGGCACCACCTTGGCCGGGTTGGCAGCCATGGAGGCCGGCGGATTTTCAGCGGCTGTCGCCGCGGGCATGGCCGCTGCACGCGATCGTGCTGACGAACTTGCGAGGTAGATTGTGGCTCGAAAAATATTCTCCCCATCCGTATCCACCCCTCGCACCTGGACCCTTACGGGCCTGCTGGGTGGCGTGGTTTGGCGATTGGGGCTGATTTTATTGATCCTGTACGGATTGGCGCAATTGACTGTACGGACGGAGTGGTTTCGGCGGAAGATCGAGCGAGAATTCTCCCGAATTGCCGGCGTAGATGTCCACGTGGGCCATGTCCGCGGTACGGAATCACTGAACCTTAAAATTCGTGACGTTATCAGCATGTCGGAAGAAGGTGGATTCGATCTGCGGGTGGTGCGCATCCGTTGGCGGCTATTCCGCGAGCGGGGCGAACCGTTAATCGAATCAGTGCGGGTTGACGGATGGGATGCAACACTGACGGCAAATGGAGCGGGGCCTGTGTCTTCCAGTGCGCTGGGCCGGGTGCTAAAGGATCTGGTCGTTCCGGTGGGTCTGGGCCTGCCGGGGGTGGGGGGCCACACGCCGGCGGTGTCGGAGCCGCGCCCCCCGTCCGCCAAGGCGCAGATCCATTCTCTAGGTGATTTGTCGCATTTGGAGATGCGCTGGGGCACCGTTCATCTGCAGGATGCCAGGGGGGTGGCCCTGATTGCCGTGGCGGGACTGGAATTTCTCTGGACGACGGTGCCGCGCCCGGATGGCGGCCGCGTGGCTCATCTCGCCCTGCGGGCCGAAGAAGTGCAGGTGGCGAACGGGCCGCGTATTGAAGGATTCCATATGGAGTGGATTGACACTCAAGATCGCCAATTTTTATCAGTTCTGGAGGCAGACGATTGGGGCGGCGTGACTCGTCCGCGTTCGCCGGAAGACGAATACCGTCAGCTGTTCGACGCAATGGATTAAGCTGGTTAGTGGTTAATGGTGGTTGGTTGGTGGCCGATCCAACTCTATTTGTAACCACAGAGAGCCACAGAGATTCACAGCGCGGTAGAGCCGCAATCAAAGGGATTAAGACCACCACGGATTACACCGATTTCACAGATGGGAAAAGGAGGGGAAAGAGGAAACTGAATCTGAACTCAAGAACTCATGAAAGAATAACGGTGAAGATAAACTACGAAAAGGAGACGGCTTTCCTGTAGGTGCGCCCGCTGGGCGCGCCTGATTGGGAAAGCGGCGAACAGCCGAATATCCACCACGGATAGGGGAAGGGGCTCCCCGTAGCGTGGACCTCTGGTCCGCGCCGAGCAGAAGAAGCCGTGCAACAGAACTGGAAGATGCGCGGACCGGGAGGTCCACGCTACGAGAGCCACGTTTTCCCCCTCTGTCCTTCATCATTTCCAATCCTGTAACATCCTGAACAGAAGAAATAGAGAAAATTGAGCGCCAAGTCTCAGCGGGCGAGTCAGTATGAAAAGTACTGTAAAAACATAAAAACAACCAAAAAAAGCTCCAAAACAGGGCAAAACGAGCAAAAACCTCAAATATTGGTCGATCCAAGCGGGGGATGGGATGCGGAAGATTTTGATGACGAGGCGGACTTGGGTCGGAACTGATTCACCCAGGGGTAAACCTGTTAGGGGGGGAATAGTGGCGCCGCACAAAACACCACATATTGCAATATGTATAGTATATGTATTGCAATAACTATACTGGATGGAATTGGTTCCCTGCTTGGATAAATACAGCAGAATTAAACAGCACATCCGAGCCAGACATGCCGGGTGATTGTCGGGTAATCGCCTCAAGCAAGGCGTTTTATCGCTCGACCCTATTTCGTCGGCCTATTCGTCGGCCTTGCCATTTTTTCAAAGATGGGGTAGAACATGCGAACCAAACCGGTGGTGGATATAGCTCAACTTGGTAGAGCACCAGATTGTGGTTCTGGCTGTTGCGGGTTCAAATCCCGTTATCCACCCCATTTTTTATACCGGCAGCGTGAGTGGGGGGCATGCGCCGCTTGTCTGGTTTTGCCTTCCTTCAGCCTTCTGTAGCTTCAGCACCTTGGCGTGAGCAATTTCCCGGTTGCGGTGGAGATGGAATTTGTATAGGGTTTGCATTTCCATGCCCGGGCTTTGTTACCGGGTCGATCCGAAACGAATGGCAGGAAAGGCAATAGCATCATGAAGGATATCCCGATCGCGGATGTACGCAATTTCGTATTGATGGGGCATACGGGCAGCGGTAAGACAACGCTGGTGGATTCTTTGCTATTTAAGCTGGGTGTTACTGATCGTCAGGGGAATCCGGGTGACGGCACCAGCGCCGCAGACTGGACTGACGAAGAGAAGGGGCGCAAAATCACGATCTGGGCGAAGCCGTTCGACATGGTGTGGCGTCCCAAAGGCGACAAGGCCCTGCGCCTGGTGGTACTGGACACGCCGGGATATGCCGATTTCTTGGGTCAGATGGTGGCGGCCTCGAGCGTGGCAGACGCCGCCCTAATCCTTGTGGATGCGACCGCGGGCGTTCAGGTGGGTACCATGCGGGCCTGGAAGCGTTGCGAGACGCTCGGTCTACCACGCGCTATTGTCATCACCGGCTTGGACAAGGAAAATGCGAATTTTGCCGGGACGGTGGCCGCCGTTCAGGAATTGTGGGGGCCCCGCTGTGAGGTGGTGACCTATCCGGGCGGCGATAAGAAAAGCGTTCTTGATGCGCTATCCGCGGAGGATGCGACAGCTGAAGAAATCCGCTCTCGGCTGACAGATGTAGCGGCGGAATCCAGTGATGAGCTGATCGAAAAGGTGCTCAACGGCGAGGCGCTGTCGGCCGACGAACTGTCCAGCGGATTGCGTTCCTCGGTGGTGCAGGCCAAGTTTATTCCGATATTTGGGGTGATGGCCCGGCAGTCAGTCGGGTTGGAAGAGTTGATGGCCGGGCTGAGACGATTGATGCCGAGTCCGGCCGACCGGCCGATGCAGGATGCGGCGGGCGTCGAGGTGGACCCGGCTGAGAGCGCGCCATTGGTGGCGCAAGTCTGGAGGTCGATCAACGACCCGTTTGTTGGGCAGTTGACGATGGCGCGCGTATGGGGGGGCACGCTGAAGGAAAACAGCGAAATTTACAACGCGACCAAGGAGCAGAAGGAGCGGGTGGGCATTGTCTACCTGCTCAATGGCAAAAAGCAGGATCCAGCTGTCGAGGCGCAGGCGGGTGACATTGTCGCGCTAGCCAAGCTGAAGACCACCGTGCTCAACGACACGCTTTGTGCCCCCGGCCATTCGGTGCAGATGCCACCGATTGTCTTCCCGAATCCGGTGGTATCCTTTGCGGTACATCCCAAAAATCAGGGAGACGAGGACAAACTGGGGCAGGGGTTGCAGCGTGTGGCCGACGACGATCCGACGATCCATGTTGTCCGCAACGACGAGACGCACGAGCTGATCATTTCGGGCATTGGCGATGTGCAGATCGACACGGCAATGGACCGCATGAAAGCGCGCAGCAAGGTGGAAGTGACCCTGACCACGCCCAAGGTGGCCTATAAGGAAACGGTGACGTCCAAAGGCGAAGGTCGCCACAAACACAAGAAGCAGTCCGGTGGCCGCGGTCAGTACGGCGAAGTCTATCTGCGCATCGAGCCGATGCCCCCCGATGTGGAGCACTGGTTTGTGGATGGCATTGTCGGCACGAGCATCCCGCGCAATTTCCTGCCCGCGATTGAAAAGGGGCTGGTCGAGGGCATGGCCAAAGGGGCGGTGGCCGGCTACCCGGTGGTGAATACCATGGTGACCGTCTATGACGGCAGCTCGCATGACGTGGACAGCTCTGAAATCGCCTTCAAAATTGCCGCGCGCACCGCGTTCAAGGATGGCATGAGCAAGGCCAAGCCGGTGTTGCTGGAGCCGATCATGAACGTGCGGGTGACAATTCCGGGCGAATTCATGGGCGATTGCACCGGCGACCTGAACCACCGGCGTGGCCGGATCTTGGGCATGGAGTCCGATGACGGTCTGCAAGTGATCGTGGCCGAGGTGCCGCAATCCGAAATGTTCAAGTACTCGTCGGAATTGCGCTCGATGACGGGTGGTCGCGGATCTTTCGAGCTGACCTTCAGCCGTTATGAAGTCGTACCCGCGAACGTGGCGCAGAAGGTCATTGCGGAGGCCGAGAAGACCAAGCAGGCTGACGACGAGGATTAACACCAGACGGACGGTGGTATCGCCGGAGCGGCGAGAAAGACAGGGCAGGATATGAGCGGTCATAGCAAGTGGTCGACGATCAAGCACAAAAAAGGTGCCGCTGACGCCAAGCGCGGCAAGATCTTCAGCAAGCTGGCCAAAGAGTTGACGGTGTCGGCGCGGATTAGCGGCGCAGATCCCGGAACCAACATCACGCTGCGGACGATTCTTGCCAAGTGCAAAGCCTGTAACATGCCCGCCGATAATATCGAACGAGCCCTCAAGAAGGGTACCGGCGAATTGCAGGGCGAGGCTCTGGAAGAAATTTTATTCGAGAGCTATGCCCCGGGCGGCGTCGGCCTGATTATCCAGTGCCTGTCCGACAACCGGAACCGCTCCGTGGCCGAAGTCCGTCACTCGCTCAACCGTCATAACGCCACCTTGGCGGGCACCAATCAGGTCATGCGCCACTTTCAACGGCGCGGACAAATCTTGATCGATGCCGAGGGCGTGGACGAAGACAAGTTGATGGAAGTCGTTCTGGAGGCTGGGGCCGAGGATATGGAGAACACGGGCGGCGGGTTTGAAATCCTGACTGAGCCGGGAGCCTACAACGAAATTTCAGAGATAATCACTGCGGCCGGTTATCCGGTGTTCGAGGAATCCGGCGTGAATTTGATTCCGATGGTCACGGTGCCGGTGACCGAAAAAAACCAGGCTGCCAATTTGATCAAGCTGATCGAGGCTCTCGAAGAACTCGATGACGTCCAAAACGTCTATATGAATGCCGATATCGCCGACGAAGCGATCGAAGAATAGCAGGGGGCGGGGGCATGAAGGTGCTGGGCATCGACGCTTCGCTGCGGGGCACCGGGCTGGGGGTGATTGAGCAGCAAGGATCGAAGACGGTTTCGCGCCATTGGGAAGTGGTGAAGATTCCGGCTAAGGCTCCCCATTCGGAATGCCTGCGCGCGATCCGCGAACGGCTGGATGCGGTGTTGGCCAAGTATCAGCCTGCTGCGGCCGTGATCGAGGGTGGTTTTTTCTTTAAGAATGCCAAGGTGGCCATGGTGTTGGGGGAAGTGCGCGGGGTGGCGATTGCCAGTTGCGCCACGGCGGGCGTTCCCGTGTTTGAATATTCTCCACGTCGTGCCAAACAAAATGTCACCGGCTGGGGTGCCGCGCCAAAAGAACAGGTGGCGCGGATGGTCAAATCGGTGCTGGGCCTCAACGAGATCCCGCCATCGGATGCCGCCGATGCCTTGGCGTTGGCGTTGTGTCATCTGCAAACCAACCGCAGCCTGCTTGCCAGCGAGCCGATCTAAGATGGTGGCGGGGGAGGGGCAGGAGCGGCTGCGGCTGGAGGGCGTCGGGAAGAGTTTTCGCACGCCCTCGGGGGTTGTCGAGATTCTCAAAGGCGTGTCCCTGACCCTGGGCGCGGGGCAGTTCGGCGTGATTACGGGCCCCTCAGGCTCTGGCAAGACTACGTTGTTGATGGTGGCGGGGCTGCTGCAAGATACAGATGCTGGCCGGGTCTGGTTTGACGGTTGCGAAGTATCGGGGCTCGACGAGGGCGCGCGGGCCGATATTCGCAAGCATGGGGTGGGGATGGTATTCCAGAAATTTTGTTTGCTACCCCACCGCAGCGCCTTGGACAACGTGCAGTTTCGATTCCGCTATCTGGCACAGGATGCGCGCAGTGCACGGAGTTTGGCGGAGGCGGCGCTTGCCCGAGTGGGGCTGACGGACAAGGCGCAGCAGCCGGCGCGTCTGCTGTCCGCAGGCGAGATGCAGCGCGTGGCGATTGCCCGGGCACTGGCCCTGCCGCCCCGGCTGCTGCTGGCCGATGAGCCCACTGGGAACCTTGATCCTGCGGCCGCCGCGAGCGTTATGGACCTGTTTCACAGCCTGAACCGCGAGGGTATGTCCATCCTGCTGGTGACGCATAATCCGCACTGGGTGACCGCCGGTACGCGCCAGTGGACCATGCGCGATGGTCAATTGACCTGACGGGAGACCGGAGCCGTGCGGACAGCCGGAAATGGCAAAAAGAATTGCGTTTGGGACAGGGGGGGGCTAGGGTACCAGAGGCTTGCCGGGACGGGTTCCGGCGGCTGGAACTGACTCTGTCCAGGCCGGTTGCCATGGGCTGGGCCCCATGCGACGGATGCGGCCAAAACCCCGCCAGGGCCGGAAGGCAGCAACGGTATGGTCGTTATTCCGGGTGCCGTGGGTGTCCTGGTTCATGGCGACCGGCTTGGATGGAGCACTGAGCGCAATCCCGTCGGGAGAACAACCATGGCGTATGAAGTTTTGGCGCGGAAGTGGCGTCCACAGCAATTCGGAGAAGTCGTCGGGCAGGGGCATGTCATTCAGACCCTGACCCGGGCCATCCAAACAAACCGGGTGGCCCACGCCTATTTGTTTGTGGGGCCGCGGGGAACCGGCAAGACGACCACCGCCCGCCTGCTGGCCAAGGCGCTCAACTGTCAGCAGCGCGGCGAGAATGCCGATCCGTGCGACACGTGCACGTCGTGCCGCGAAATTGTGGCCGGCAACAGTTTGGATGTGATCGAGATCGATGGTGCTTCGACCACCAATGTTGATCATGTGCGCGAGCTGCGCGATAACGTGCGTTATGCGCCTGCGCGTGGCCCATTCAAGGTCTACATCATCGACGAAGTTCACATGCTCAGCACCGGGGCGTTCAACGCCTTGCTCAAGACCCTGGAAGAGCCGCCGGCGCACGTGAAATTCCTCTTGGCGACGACCGATGTGCACAAGGTACCTGCCACCATCTTGTCGCGCTGTCAGCGTTTTGATCTGCGGCGGATTGGGCTGAAAGACATCGTTGGTCGGCTGGAAGAGATTGCCAAGGCCGAGAAATGGACCGTGAGCCCTGAGGCCCTGCTGGCCATTGCGCGAGGCGCGGAGGGGGGGCTGCGCGACGCAGAGTCGGCGCTGGACCAGATTGTGTCGTTCCGTGGTGAAACCGTCGAGGAGGCCGATGTCCTGGGGGTGTTTGGATTGGTGTCGTGGACCACGATTGACCGGCTGGCCACGGCGGTCCTGAAGGGCGATGCGGCTGAAGCCCTTAAAACCGTCACGGAACTGGATGAAGGCGGACGAGACCTGCAGCGACTGGTGCAGGAGCTGCTGGGGCATTTCCGCAACGTACTGGTATGGACCCATGCACCGGATTTGGCCGCGACGTTTGATTTGACGGAAGTCCAGTTGGAGGGACTGAAGACGCAGGCGGCGCTGGCCGATGGCGAAAAACTGCTGCGCGTGGTGGAAATTCTGACGGAGGCCGCCACCCAGGCGCGGTTCGCTCTGTCGCGCCGTACCGTGGTGGAGGTGGCGCTGCTGAAGGCGGCACGTGCGGCGACCGTAGTTAGTATCGACGAATTGATCGCCCGAATCGAGGCGAGTTCGGCGGACAGCGGCGCGCCGGCGCCGTCCGCCGCGGAATCCCCTTCACCGGCGCGCATGGCGGAGGCGCCGCCAGCCGCCCGAGCGGCGACACCCCAAGCTCCGGCTGATGAGGTGGCGCAGTTGAAGCAGCGCTGGGCGGCAATCCTTGAGCGGGTGGCGGCGACCGCGCAGATGGCGGCTCCCTACCTGAAGGAGGCCGCGCCGCTGCGGGTGGAGGGCGACTATGTCGTGCTCGGGTTCGACCCGGAATTTGAAAAGCACCTCGCTCTGGTACAGACCCCGCGCGCCATACAGGCCATCGAGCAGGCTGTCCGCCATGAGCTGCGCCGACAGGTGGGCATTCGCTTCGTGGTGGAGGACCTTCCGCGAGTGCCGGTAGTCGACAGCCCAGCCGCTCCGGCTACCCCGCCCAAGAAGAAGGGTGCGCCCAGGAAAAAACTGGTGGACGATCCGGCCGTGAAGAAGACCATCGAGGAGTTCGATGCGGAAGTAATAGAGATACGCGACTAGCCAAGGAGATGTGAATTATGAACATGATGAAAATGATGAAGCAGGCTGCGAGCATGCAGAAGAACATGGCCAAGGTACAAGAGGAGCTGGCGGCGCAAGAGCTGGACTTTCAAAGTGGCGGCGGCGCAGTGGGCGTGACGATCAGCGGCGATGGGAACATTCGGCGCATTCGGATTGATCCGGCGGCGGTGGAGGGCGGGGACGCTGAGATGCTGGAAGACTTGGTGCTGGCGGCGGTGCAGGGGGCGCAGGAGCTGGCGAAGGATACCGCCGGGGAGCAGATGAAGAAGGTCACGGCGGGAATGGGACTGCCGCCGGGAATGGGATTCTAGAAACCATATGGATCCGCTGGGACAATTAACAACGGCGTTGGCGCGGCTGCCGGGTATTGGGCGGCGGACTGCCGAGCGCTTGGCGGTCCATCTGGCGCGGAATCCGACTGGCGTGGGGCGTGAGTTAGCGGAAGCTATCGCCGGGGCGCGCCAGAGTCTGGCTGCCTGCAAGTTGTGCGGTAGCGTGACGGCCAAAACCGAGAATCCGTGCCGACTGTGTTCGGATGTCCGCCGCGACGACACGATTTTGTGCGTGGTGGAAGACCCGGCGGATATCGCACTGCTGGAGCGTAGCGGTGAATACCACGGGCGTTACTTTGCACTGATGGGCAAGCTTTCGCCAATGCGTGGAGAGGGAATCGGTGAGTTACGTTTGCCAGCGCTGCTGGAGCGCGCGGCAACTGCTCAGGAAATTCTTCTGGCGCTGAATTGCGATGTTGAGAGCGAGGCAACGGCCTCATATTTGCGCCATGTGCTGACGCAGAAGCTGCCCAAGCTGAAGATCAGCCGCCTAGCGCTGGGCATCCCGGCAGGCAGTGCAATTGCCTTCTCCGACCCGGTGACGCTTGGCCGCGCGATCCGAGGCCGCACCGAGGCGTAACAACAGGTCCAGGCCAAGTCGAGAGCGACCCTGCCGGATGTAGGGAAAGACTTGGCGGGGGCCGTTAGGTTGGGCCCAGCGGATTGACGATCCGCGAGAGATAGGTTTCCAGTTCCCGACCGTATTCGGTGTCCTTGCCGGCAAGCGTCAGTTGCTTGTGCAGCATGGCGAGCCCGTTGGGGCCTATTTCCGCTTCTTCAGCGGAGGAAAAACGGCGGATGGGGTCCGGATCGAGGAGGCGTTGCAGCAGTTGCAGAAATTGGGTGTTGTGGCGAACATGGTCCGGCAGCATATCGAACAACTGTGGCACCAACTTGAGCTTGGTACTGAGCAGGTCATTTTCAGTTAGAGGCTTTTCGGCGTCAAAGAGCCGTTCGCCGCGCAGCATTTCCAGGCCAACCAAGCCCAGGCTGTAGAGGTCTGATTGCAGGCGCGCGATGCGTTCGGCATGAATTTCCGGGGCCATGTAGGCGGGGGTCCCCAACAGGAGGGTCATTTTTTCGTCCAGCAGCATGGCACGGCCGTAGTCGATCAGTTTCACGTAGCCCAGACGATCAATCATGATGTTGGCGGGCTTGATGTCGGCATGCACAAAACCCATTTCATGGAGGGTTTCCAGTCCGCGCAGCACTTGGCGCATAATGTACAGCGCAATGCCGGGCTGAATCATGACCCGGCCGTTTTGGTGGCGGAAGATCACATCGGTGAGACGCTGCCACTCGGCTTCCGTGGAACGGGCCTTAACCTGCTCAAGATGCGTGCCATCGAGCAATTCGCGCAGCGAAATACCGTTGACCACTTCCATTTGAAGGTAGCCGATACCGTTGCTTTCTTCGTAGATTTCCGGGATCACGAGCGCCGGGTTCTTGACCAGTTGCAACTTGGAGGTTTGAGCCGCGATGCGCCCCATGTCCGTCCAGTACTTCTTGGCATTGCTGTAGATACTGGGATCAAACAGTTTCAGGGCGTGGCGGGTGATGCAGCCGCGTGCCCCCTGGCGCAACCCCATGAAGACGATCCCTTGGCGGCCCCGGCCCAATTCGCGGGGAAAACGATAGGCCACCGGATAGTAAATGGCGCGCGCAGCTAGGATGGCGCGGTAGTTAGCCCCTAGTTGGCGGCTCCCGACTCCGATTCCGACTCCGGCGACGGCTCGCGGGGCTAGATCGCGCAGGATCGACGCATCAGTTGGGGCAGCGTCATCGGTGCTCAGCTGGGCCTCGGGCAAAGGCCCTAGCGCCGTAGTCTGGTCGAAAATGAACTTATTTTGCACATGGGGAGTTTACCGAAAGGCAGATATTTGGCAATATCCGCCTTCCATGTCCACCCCTCGCACCAACCACGCCGTTCACGAGCGATCCTTTCGCCGCCGGGCCTACTCAGGGGCCACCGCTGCGGACTGGGCCGATTGGCGCTGGCAGTTGCGCCACCGAGTGCGTACCGCCGCCGGAATAGAGCGGGTGTTGGAGCTGTCGGCCCGCGAGCGCCGCGCGCTGGCATCGCCAGTCGCTTGGCGGATGCCGCTGAGCATCACCCCCTACATGCTGGCCCTGCTGGCCCAAGAGGCACCAGATGGCCCCTTGCGCCGGACCGTGCTACCCGATCTGCGCGAAGCGCATATCCGCGAGGGAGAGTTTCGCGATCCGCTGGGAGAAGAAGCCCATCAAGTGGCCCCCGGCTTGATCCGTTCCTATCCCCACAAGGTTCTCCTGTTGGCCACCGCCGATTGCGCCTGTTTCTGCCGCTATTGCACTCGCGCCCGAACCGCGCAAAATGAAGTCGGTAGTCATCAGTCACGCGCGAATCCTTTTCCGCAGGCGGCGCTGGAGTGGTTGCGGCGCACGCCGGAGGTACGTGATGTTCTGATATCCGGCGGCGATCCGCTGGTGTTGTCCGATGCACGGCTGGAGCGACTGCTTAAGGCCGTGCGGGTAATTCCGCATGTGAACTTGATCCGCATTGGCACGAAGACACCGGCGGTGCTGCCACAACGGATCACGCCCGGATTGGTGCGGGTCCTGCGCAAGGTGCGCCCGCTATGGCTGAGCCTCCATTTCACCCATCCGGCGGAATTGACAGCGCGGGCTGCGCAGGCTTGTTCCCGCCTCCTGGATGCCGGGCTGCCGCTGATGAATCAGACCGTGCTGCTGCGGGGAATCAACGACAACCGGGAGACGATGCAGCGGCTGAACGAAGGCCTGTTGCGCATGGGGGTGAAACCCTATTACCTGCATCAGGGCGATATGGCCGCGGGAACCGCTCATCTGCGCTCGACCGTGGCCAAGGGGTGCGACATCCTGAACGCACTGTGCGGGCAAGTGTCGGGGTATGCCATTCCGCACTTCATGGTTGATCCGCCAGGCGGCGGCGGCAAGACCCACTTGTTCCCAGGGAGGGGACGTGCCGACTCGTGACGGCGGCCCCAGACGCCGATGCAGGGATTGCGTTCACAACCAGATTGCCGTAGAGTCGCCACTTCATGGTGTTGAACCGTTCCATTTGGTATCGCATGCGTTTAGCCTTGGTAGTCGGGCTGATCCTGCCACTGGTGGCCTGCGCCCAAGTGCGTAGCTTGCCGACGATGCCTTATGCCGGGAAACGCTATGTGGCGCTGAAAGATCTGGCGGGAATGTACGGTCTGCCGTTGTCCGCGCCGAACAGTAAGACGCTGTTAATTCGCGGGCAATACCTTAGCGTGCAATTTGCCACAGACGGCCGTGAGGCGATCGTGAATGGCAGCAAAGTTTGGCTGCACACCCCGGCGATCAAGGTGCGCGGCCAGTGGGTCATCAGCGATGCCGACGCCCAATGTGTTATTGACCCCTTGGTGCGGCCATCGGCCTATCTGGGGGGGCGGGCGACGCGTACGGTGGTATTGGACCCAGGGCACGGCGGCAAGGATCCTGGGGCCAGTGCCAACGGCATGCAAGAAAAGGACATGGTCCTAGACTTGGCGCTGCGAGTCCGGGCGCATTTGCGAGCGAATGGAGTGCGCGTAGTAATGACGCGCGAGACGGACCGTTTCTGGACCTTGCAGGATCGCCCGTTTCTGGCGGCGCGTGGTGCGGGGGATGCATTTGTCAGCATCCATTTTAATGCCACCGGCACCCGCAGCGTGCAGGGGGTGGAAACGTTCGTGACACCGGTAGAGCAGTATCCACCGACGTCTGATTCGCGAGCCGGTAAATATCCGGCGGTGCCCAACAACCGCTTCAATCACTCCAATACGGTTCTGGGTCACCAGATTCAGCGGTCGTTGGTTGGGATCACCCGCGCGGACGACCGCGGCCTCAAGCGGGCCCGGTTCCATGTATTGAAAGATTCTGCCATGCCGGCCGCTTTGGTGGAATGCGGCTTTCTGACCAATCCGCAGGAAGCGCAGAAAGTGGCGACGCCAGCCTACCGCGAAACGCTAGCGCAGGGCATTGCGCAGGGCATCCTAAACTATTTAGCTTTGGTGAATCGGGCCAAGGTGGAATTGGGTGCCCCGCTGATCCAGGCTCCGACGCAAGTGGCGGTACCGGTCGTGGCTCCTGCGCCGACTACGCCCATCCCTATGGCGGCGCGCGCTTGGGGGGCACCACCGCCGGGCACCCATCTGCACACCACGGCGGGTGCGGCTTCCGCGATGGTTCAGGCACCGACTGCAGAACAGCCCAGTCCGACAGTGCCGGACCTGGTGGCTTCTTCTCCCGCTCCCGCGCTGGTGGCGCCGCCTGGCGTTGGTGTAACGGCGCCGCTGGTGACACCGCCCCCGGTCCGGATTCCGGCTCCGACGCCGACTCCGGCGCTGTCCCGACAAGCCGTGGCCCCGCCACCCTCGCGGTTCTTAAACCCTAATTTGGGTACCCGTTCGGATTAATCAGTCCCCACCTCTAGCACCTGGAGTTGAGTCCATGAAAAAATCGAGTCAGGCCTTTCTATACAAATTGATGGCGGCGATCTCCCCCTCCGGCTACGAGCGGGACGCGGTGCGCGTCTTTCGCCAGGAAGCGGATACGTTTGCGGATGCTGTGCGCACCGATGTGCACGGTAATACCGACATTGTGATTCATCCCGGTGGTGGCCCGCGCGTGATGTTGGCGGGACACTATGACGAAATTGGCTTCATCGTGACGATGATCGATACGCGCGGGTATCTCTGGGTGGCACCGATTGGCGGCTGGGACCCCCAAATTCCACAGGGCCAGCGCGTATGGATTCGCACGGATACCGGCGTGGTGCCGGGTGTGATCGGCAAGGTGCCCATCCATCTGCAAAAGCCCGAGGAGCGCAAACAGGTCACGCCGCTGACGGATCTCTGGGTGGATATTGGCGCCCAGGACAAGAAAGAAGCCGAAAAGCGGGTGTCGGTGGGCGATCCTATGGTCATGGCTCAGGATGTGCTCGAGTTGCCAAATGGCCGCTTGGCAGGGCGGGCGTTTGATAATCGCGCCGGGGCCTTTGTTGTGCTGGAAGTGGCCCGCCTGCTGGCGAGTCTGGCCCCCAAGGCCGAAATCCATGCCGTGGGCACTGTGCAGGAAGAGATCGGTAGCCGCGGCGCCATTACTTCCACTTTTGGGATCGATCCGCAGGTGGGGATTGCTGTTGATGTCACGTTTGCTACTGACCATCCCAAAATGGATGGCCCCGAAAAGCGTGAGGGCAAGGTGGAACTGGGCGGCGGGCCGGTGCTGGCGCGCGGCGCCAATATGAATCCCATTCTCTTTGATCACCTGCTCAAAACGGCCAAGAAACGTAAAATCCCCGTCCAGGTGGTGGCCGATGGCCGGGCCACCCCAACGGATGCGGACCCCATCCAAATTTCGCGCTCTGGTGTCGCGGCGGCACTCGTCAGCGTGCCACTGCGCTACATGCATACCCCCAGTGAAATTGTTAGCATAGACGATTTAGACCGCACCATTGAGCTAATTGCCCATGCGATCATCGCTATGAAGCCGCAGCAGAGCTGGATTCCGTTCTGATGGTTGTTATCGGTACAAAGAAGACCGGCGTTGCGCCGGCTGCTGAAGACGTTTGTGCGAGAACAGTAACGAGGAGATAGAGAATGATCACAGTGAAGGTAGTCGGGTGCGGGGGATACGGTGGTGTGGGGATTGTGGAGCTGCTGCTGCGGCATCCGGAAACGAAAATTCAAACCCTGGTGGCGGCGACAGAGACCGGCATGCCGATGGGGGAGCTGTATCCGCACCTGAAGGGCTTTTGCGACCTGCCAATCTTGACGCCCGATGATCCGGCTGCCAAGGAGCCCGCCGACGTAGTTTTCTTTTCGACCCCCGACCGCGTTGGAATGGCGCAGGCACCTGCCGAACTCGACCAAGGTGCACGAGTGATCGATTATAGCGGTGACTTCCGGTTTAATACCGAGGCTATTTATGCCGAATACGCCGGGCGTATCGGCCTAAACCCCGTCCACCAAGCCCCCGCACTGCTGGCCCAGAGCGTTTATGGCCTGCCCGAATTGAATCGCGCGGCCTACAAATCGGATCAGCGCCTGGTGGGTAATCCCGGTTGTTTTGCTGTGAGCTGCCTGCTGGGGTTGGCACCGGCCGCCGCCGCCAAACTGGTGGATTTTTCCAGCGTAATCTGCGACTGCAAGACCGGCGTCTCCGGCGCGGGCAAGAAAGCGACGCCGATCCACCACTATCCGGCCCGCTACGACAACATGCAGGCCTACCGCCTCAGCGGGCATCAGCACGTCATGGAAATTGAACGGATGCTTGGCCAGATCGCGGGCGAACCAGTTCCCGTCACGTTTACCGCCCAGGTCGTGCCCGTCTGCCGTGGCATTCTGAGCACCTTGTACGGCACGCTCCGTGACGGTATCAGCGCGGCGCAGGTCAGGGACGCCTATGCCGACTACCATCGCGACAATACCTTCGTGCGGCTTTATGATCGGCAAGCAGCGATCGGTACTGCCCACGTGCGCGGCTCCAACTTCTGTAATCTCATTGTGGATGTCGATGAGCGAACCCGCCGCCTGCGCGTGGTTTCGCACATCGATAACCTAATGAAGGGGCAGGCCAGCAATGCCTTGCAAAATATGAACCTGATCTGTGGTCTGCCCGAGACAATGGGCCTCGACCATCCCGGTGCTTATCCGTAGGTCATCGCCGCCTCCGAGCCGTTTTATACCGACTTTCCTTAACTTAATAACCGCTTATTACAATAAGCGGTTATTGACAATGGGGGGGCTAATTTGTGTAAACAAATCTGATATAATAATATGTAATACAATGGATAGTATAACTGGTTAGGTGATGTTTGCTCGCGATGAAAATAGCTATAAGTCAAACATTCTCCGCTCAAAATAACCGCTTATTATAATAAGCGGTTATAGGCAATGGTGATCTTGTTTGTACCGATGGTTGCCCGGCAAAAATACTCCAATGTATGTTTTGCCCCCAGTTTTAGCGGGGATTGAATTTGATTCAGCGCCGGGCAAAGAGTATACAAGGATGGAAATCCA
>JAVEUJ010000126.1:0-6853 GCA_034005635.1 Kiritimatiellia bacterium
GAAAATCCCATCGGAACGAACTGGAATGGCTATTCGATGGGTGTGAACATGTCGCTGGCCTCAACCGGAACGGTTTCATTCATGTTGCTGGCTCGTGTGGCGGACACGAACCATCTGGTCTCTAACCAAAATGCCAACTGGTACATCGACAACCTGATCGTCTCAGGCTACGTCCTGGGCGAAGCAGGCGGCACGCAGATCACGGATTACGACCTGGCCCACGGGACGGTGAAGTTCAACCTGCAGGCCTCAGACGTCTACAGCGGGATCGATGGCACGATCGGTGCTACCGGTCGCGCCCCGCGGGTGGATTTTTGGAACGTCTCGCAGTCTGTCGTGCCGATCACCAACGCCTTCGTCACGAACGGCTGGTCGAGCGCGACCAACACGCTCTTGACGCTTTCAGGCACCGCGCCGGTGGCGGACAAGAAGCAAATCGCGCTGGGAGCAGGCGGGGCTTCGCTGACCTACTATGCGCGCTTTACGGCAACCGACGCCGACGTGGATCGCCACGGCGACTGGCGCTCGGTGTCCTACATGACGACCAACATAGTTTACGATGACGATAGTAGCCGACCGGCGCGCGGCTATCTGTACGGCGGACCGCTGGGCGTCTTTGTGGATGGCGTCCTCACCAAGGCGGTGTCCAGCGG
Organism: Kiritimatiellia bacterium; assembly: GCA_034005635.1. GTDB lineage: Bacteria > Verrucomicrobiota > Kiritimatiellia > CAIQIC01 > Lenti-01 > JAAZFE01. The sequence continues at coordinate 654 of JAVEUJ010000126.1, forward strand.
CAATAATCGCGAGTATCGTATCAACGATGAGCAGTTGCAGACCGCGTCGGCCACCTCTATCGCGGTGAAGGTTAATCTCTATGACTACAGCGGTTGGACCGTGCCAACCCTGTCCTTCTCGAATGTCACCGCCGGCGTCATGTCCACCAACCCGTGGCTGACGGCGGTGCACACCGACACTGTGGATACGACCAACAAGCCCGAAGCGGCAATGGAATGGCGGTTTGCGACCAACCAGGCGGCCACGCTGTTCAGCTCCTTCGAAAGTGTCGTGAGCGAATTCAGGATTGTGTCGGTCTGGGACAAGGATGATGACCGCCAGGATGCCGGCGGGAACAATATCGACAACCTGGAGCTGACCGACGCCCGGATCGGCTACCTGACCTTCATCGACAACGACGTGGGCGCGGCCAACGTGCAGAGCAGTTGGAGTCCGTCGCGCAGCGAGTGGCGCGTGCCGAAGGTCTATCTGGGTCTGCCGGGCGATGTTGGTGCCAGCGACTTGTATGTCAGCGGTCTGCCGCTGGATACCGGCCAAAGCGCAGTGCTGGCGAACCTGACCAACCGGGTGTACGACAGCCAGTTGGCCAAGGTGTCGGCTGCCGCGCCGCTGAGCGTGGTGCTACCGGCCTTTGATACGGGCGGCGGCGGTGCCGGTCGCACCACCAAGGGCGTGCAGCGCGGTACCACCCTGACGGAGGCATCTCCCAACGGCGGCTATAACATCACCAACTCGTCGATCTCCATCGGGGCCGTGGTTGCCAACAACGCGGCCAACTATCGTGCCGATCTGAGTTCTGCGCTGCCGCTGACGCGTATTGCGGCACAGTTCCCGACCAGCACGTGGGCCTTCACCTCGTTCTCGTATACCGATGTCGGCGATTGGCTGGCTGCGGGCGAAGTCGCGCAAGATCATGTTATGACCGCAGACATCTATGATGCCGATGACAATCGCCCTGAAGATCAGATGGCGAATCTTGGCGTTGCGCTCGGCACACTCCAGGTGCTGGACAACGACACCGTGGCCCCGATCGCACCGACCAACGTGAAGGTGAACGGGCAGGCGCTGGCTGGTCCGCTGAACCGTGACACGGCGGCATGGACGAATGATCCGCAATTCATCGTCAGTTTCAAGCCAGCGGTGGATGGCGCAAAGGCTGCCGATGATCTGGAAGTCACGGGTATCGGCGAGCACCGCATCGCAACGAACAAAGCGGCTATCGGCCCCGATTTGGGCATCCCGCTGGCTGTTCCCGCCGAAAATTCACTAGCAAACTACGGATTTGAGAGTGGTGCGATCAATTGGGCCCTTTCCGCTGCGCAGGTCTCGACTGAACAAGCCTACGAGGGCACCCACTCGCTCAAGATGATCGGTAGTGCCTCGGCGATCCAGGCCGTGCCGCTGGTCAACACCAATGGCTACGTGCCGCGGGTGACGGTGGTGGGGGCCCAGTACCTGGGTGCGACGGATGGGACCTTGACGGTGACCGGTCTGGACACGAACGGTACGCCAGTGTCGGGGCAGACGGTCAACGTGCAGATCACGGGATCGGCCGGGGCATGGGTGGCGGGATCTTCCAGCGCGGTGAATCTGAATGGGGCGGTGGACCAGGTACGCGTGACGCTGGCCTCTGGCGCCAACACCTATTGGGATGACATTCAGGTGATGATTGAGTTGCTGGATGGCGTTTCGCCCGTGGATGAGGTGACTACCCTCTTTACCGCCATCGAACAGGGCCTCGTCACCAACTACCTTTTTGCAGTGGACCGCGATAACAACCGACCCGGCGATCGCATGGCCAGCAGTACGCCAACGGATCCGATCATCCCGGCGTTTGCGACGGCCTACGACATCACGCCACCCACGCCGATCCCCGATATTCAGGCGTCGACCGATGAGGTGGGCGATCCCACCACGCAGTTCGATATCTCGTGGAATCCCAATAAGGTGAACGCGAAAGTCGGCCCGGACGATCCGGACAATGACAACCATCCGACTGGGGAGGACGCCGATCGTGACCTGCTGTCGCCGTGGCGCACTTACAAGGTCTACTACGGCACGTTCAACCCGCTGGAGGTGCCCGGCGGCGATTCAGGCCCCGGCACTGCCGATGCCTATATCCACACGAACTACATCACAACCGGCGACTATCTAAGCTGGTCGAATGTCACCGCGGCGTCGACGATCGCCGACCCGTCGGCGGCGGGTACAAACTACCTGGCGCTGACCAACACGTCTCAGAGCAGTATTCGCCTGTTCGACCTAGACTTCGATCAGGACTACGCCGTAGTCGTCGTCGGTGTAGACAAGGCCGGCAACGAAGGGCCGGCGGGGATCTCCAGTTGGGCGACCAACAACACCATCAAGTTTTCGGTCACGCAGGGCACCCTGCGGGCGTTTGCACAGGCCCCGAGTTTCCCCGCCGAGGGCGGGACGAACACCTTCTCGCCCTGGGCGGCCGCCAACCAAAAGGCGGCGGCGCTGTACTGGATCGCCGCGGGACCGACCAATGCCCAGGGGGGCTACACCAGCGTGACCAAAGACTACGACCTGATCTATTACAATGCCGCATCGTTCCAGGAATCAACCAACTGGACCTGGAAGAAATCTGGTACGGTGCGAACCAATTGGTTTGTCGAGACCAATGCCTTTAGCCTGCCCCGCGGAACCCTCCAATTCTATCGGGCAAGCTACAAAGACCGCTGGCGCCGGACCAACGTGGTGACGGGGCTGAAGCAGCGCCCTCTGGCCAGCGAAGAGGTCTATGCCCTGCACAATGTGATCCTGTCGGAAGGCAACAACTATGTCGGGCTGCATGGGTGGCCCTATACCAATACATTTGCCGGGGTGTTTGGGACCGACACCAATATTTGGCCGGCGGGTCCGACTGCTGCGGCCGGCGCCACCCGGATTGAGTTCTTTGTGGCCAGCACCAATCCCGTGGCCTCGGAGACGTATTTCTTTGGCACGGATGAAAATTGGTACAAAGAAAATCCGCTGACGAAGGTGACGACAGAACTTCAGGTTTCCAATTTCTTTACTCGTGGGTTCTCAATCACCCTGCCAACCAATTTAGTGGCACGGGGCTATGCCACCACAAACGCCTTGGACCAAGACAGAAAAACCAACGTAGCAGCGCTGGTGTGGCATCCGATCCTGCAAGTTCCGACCAATGGCGTGGTGACCCACACCATCGCTTGCGGCTACAGCGACCGAGGTGCAGGAATCGAAAATCCTGCGTACACACTGGTGGCGCTGAACCTGCCGGTAGCAGCACATCCCAGCCAGCTCAATCTTCCCACCAATTTCGTCCGCAAACCGATGGAGCAACTCCCAGATCTGATTTACACGTGGAACACAGCAACCAAGTCGGTCAAAACCTACATCTACTGCAATGCTAGTAATCAATGGCGGTTCACCAGCGGTGCTGGACCCGTCCCCGAAGGTTACTTCAAACCCAACGATGTGATTGTTATTGTGTCGCGCAATGGCGGCCTGGGCAACACCTGGGAATGGTCGTATAACCCCACCAACTTCTATAACGTTCCCACCCGCTGGATGGGCGAGTAGGGCCATTTTTTCGACAGGATTACAGGATTTTTCAGGATTTACGCAAGAGAATCGCTGAGGATCCGTGATAGTCGGTCGCGCAGAAACCAGTCGAGTTGGGTTGTTTGGAGACGGTATTGAAGATCAAAATAAACTCGGCTCTCCCGATCACAGGGGGTGTCGGGATCGCCTTACCCAAGGCATGTGAATCCGGCTTTGGGTAGGGCGAGGCTGCCTGTCCGCCGCGGTGGATCCCTGCCGAGCCGAGCTGTTTTGCTCTGCAATTTCGGCTGTAGAATAAAGTAATATGCTCTAGATCAGCGCCACTTCCGCAACAGGTCGTCGAAGACTCCCCGCGAATCGGGGCGGGCATCCGCAGGTGGCGTTGCATAGGGCGGTGGGCTCACCCGGACTTCCGAGTCGGGAATGCGCCATTCGCCGCCAGCCTGTGTTCGGCGTTGCACCTGGGCAGCTTCCATAGCCGCCATCCGGGCTTCAGCCCCGGCCGCTTGGTGCACAAAAACAGCGATCAACAGGAGAGAAAAGCGGATGCCCCCCCCGTTCAGCAGCGGCAACAGCGCCAGGGCGCCGAACACCCAGGCAATGCTTCGCCCCACTTTGGCGGCGAGCTGGGTGGCGGCCAGTCGGCCCAGCCGGGGAACCAGCGCAGCCCGGAATACGCGCCCACCATCCATGGGGAATGACGGAATCAGGTTGAAGACCGCCAGCAGGATATTGATGCGGCCGAGTTCACCCAGCAGGAAACCGAGGATGGGGTCAACCGTACGGACCGCCGGGGCCAGCCAGATCCCCAGCCCCCCAAGAAACAGGCTCACTGCCGGGCCGGCCAGCGCCGTTTGAATTTCATCGGCGGGTTTCCGGGGCAGTTGGTTCAGACGGGCCATGCCGCCAATGGGTAGCAGCAGGATTTCCAGAATGTGCGACCCCTTGGCCCGGGCAACCAGGGAATGGCCTACTTCGTGCAGCACCACACTGCCGAAAAGCCCCACAGCGCCCAGAACTCCATAGAGCAAGCCGACCAGGCCCGCCACGGGTGCGAAGGAAAGCGCAAATAACGGCAGGAAGATCAGCAGGGTGATGTGGACCCGGACCGGGATGCCGAAGATGCGTCCAATGGAATAGGAGTGGTTCATGAAAAAGGGGAGAGGGGGGGCTAGAGGTCAGGGGTCAGGATTCGGGGTTCAGGGAAGATGTTAGATGTCAGGGGGGGATCGGAAAAGGTAGGGCTAACCCCGGGTGAGCAGGGAAATCGAACAGCCGAGCGAAAGGCAAGGGGGCAGGGGGGGGAGGTCCGAGGTCCGAAATCTGCGGGGAATAATTTTTCCGGCATTCTGAGTTTCCTGCCCTCCGATCTCTGTCCACTGGTTTCTATCCTGAACCCTGACCTCCTCCCCCGAACCCTGAACCCTGCTCTGCTATTCCTTTTCAGGAGCGGCCTCGCCCTTGCGAGGCACTTCCTTGCCGGAAAGCTTGGCGCCATGCTCGTCATGTTTGGCCAGCACAGCATCACGTATTTTGGCCAGCAATTCCGGGTCATTGCGGAGATTTTCCCGAGCGGCGTCGCGGCCTTGGCCAAGCTGTTGGCCATCATAGGAGAGCCAGGTGCCGCGCTTGTCCAGCAAACCCAAATCGTTTGCGGCGTCGATAATGGCGCCTTCCCGCGAGATGCCTTCGGCATAGAGAATATCGAACTCGGCCTCGGTGAAGGGGGGGGCCACCTTGTTCTTCACCACCTTGACCCGGGTGCGGTTGCCCACGAATTTTCCGTCGCCGCCCTTGATCCCGGCGATGCGGCGGATATCGAGGCGAACGGACGAATAGAACTTGAGCGCCCGACCGCCGGGGGTGGTCTCGGGGTTGCCGAACATCACGCCAATCTTTTCACGAATCTGGTTGGTGAAGATGCAGCAGGTTTTGGACTTGTCGATGATACCGGTCATTTTGCGCATGGCTTGGCTCATCAGGCGCGCTTGCAGACCGACGTGGGAATCGCCGATCTGGCCTTCCAACTCAGCGCGGGGGGCGAGTGCCGCGACGGAATCGATCACAATGACATCCAGAGAATTGGAGCGAATGAGTTGGTCGGCGATGATCAGCGCCTCTTCGCCGGAATCGGGCTGCGATACCAGCAGATTGTCAATGTCGACGCCAATTTTTCTGGCATAGCCGGGGTCGAGCGCGTGCTCGGTATCGATGAAAGCGCACATGCCGCCGCCCTTCTGCGCTTCGGCGATGATATGCAGCACGAGGGTGGTCTTACCGGAAGATTCGGGGCCGAAGATTTCAACCACGCGTCCGCGGGGCACACCGCCGATGCCCAAGGCGATATCCAACGTCAGGGCGCTGGTGGAAATTGATGGGATTTTAGTTATAGCACCTTCGTTGCCCAAACGCATGATCGCGCCTTCGCCAAATTCCTTTTGAATTTGCGCCAGCACGGCGCTCAGGGCGGGGGGCAAGTGGCTGTTGGGATCCTTTTTCGTAGCAGCGGGTGTCTTGGCGGCCATGGCGTTCTCCTGTTATTGAACAATCGTTCAGCAATCTATCAGCGGGCAGTGAACATGTCAACGACCGATTATGCGCACAATAGCAGCGCGGGTTCAATGCTGGAGATGGGCACATGGGCCGG
>JAVEUJ010000127.1:0-6851 GCA_034005635.1 Kiritimatiellia bacterium
TTAGCCCATGTGGCGTTGAGCTGGAACAACGATAGCGACAAGGAAACCGGCTTTGTGATCTATCGCCATACGGCCAACGCGTTCGAGTCGGCCACGCCCCTCCACACAAACGCGGCGAATGTCACAACCTACAACGACACGACCGCAGTGATCGGCACCCGGTATTATTACTGGATCGTGGCGACCAATGCCCTCGGCACGAGTTCCCCAAGCGATCCGGACTCCGGCTTCCGCAAGCTGCCGATGGTGACGGGTGTCTCGGCGACGGACGGGACCAGCACGGATTACACGACGATCACGTGGACCGATTCGAACGCGGGCGAGAGTGGATACAGCGTGTGGTATTACACCGCGAACGCTTCGGGTTCGGCGCTCTTCTTGGGCAACACAGCGGCGAATGTAGCGACCTACAACCATGAGGGGACGCCGGGACAACAGTACTACTACTGGGTGCGGGCGACCAACAGCACGCTGGCGACCCAGAGCGATCTGCAGGCGGCCGGCGAGCCGGGCTACCGGAGGCTGGCGCCGGTGTACGTGAGCGCGACGGACAACACGGATACCGAGCAGGTCGCGCTGACGTGGACGGACATCCTCGGCGAGACGGGCTATCAGGTCTGGCGCAGCGAGACGACCAGCCCTAACGATGCGGAACTCCTCGAAACCCTGACGGCGGGCGCGACGAGCTACAACGACACGGATGCGATGTCGGGCTTCCAGTACTACTATTGGGTGATCGCCACAAACAGCTCTAGCAGCAGCGCAAGCGAATGGGTCCCCGGGGATCCGGGCATGCGCCGGCTGGTGGAGAACCCTGTTTCCGCCGCCGTCGCGAGGGACGGCCGGGAAATGGTGCGGGCGACCATTGTCGCGAATTCGGGCGACATGGACGTGCTGGTGCTGCATTCGACGGTCGAGGCGGTGACCACCCGCCCGACGATGAACACGGCGTATAGCGTGGGCACCGCCATCGGCACCGCGAAGGTGGTCTACAAGGGCGCGGCGGCGGATTTCCGCGAGCACGTGGTGGCTCCGAACACAACGAACCACTATCGGGTCTTCAGCATAGACCCCAACGCCGGAACCAAAATCTACTATTCGCCGGGTTCGATCCCCTCGCACTCGCCGGTGGTGACCAAGCCCTACCAGCCCAACGTGGTGGTGGAAACCTTCTCCTACACCAACGTGACGCTCAACTCGGCCAGCTTCACCAACAAGGCCGGCGGCGCCAACTGGGCTTCGGGCTCCAACTGGGTGCTGTCCACCGACGGGGTCTCGTCGTGGCTCGTGCTCCCCGACGACTCGTTCGACGATCGGCCGATCTTCTCCACGGCGCCGTCGAATCAGGCGACGCTCAGCGGTAACCGTGCCTTCATCAATCTGGATGGGGCGAGTCGCTGGGGCAACGCCACGCGGGCCATTCCGGCCACCAACAGCGGAACCGTCTTTGTTTCAGCCCTCATGGCCTATCGATATGAAGGCGACAACGAGGGGGCGGCGCGCTGGATGACGATTGCGCCCATGGACGGCGAAAATGAAGCCTTTGAGTTCGGCAAGGTCTGGGGTGGCCATCGCCTGTTCAGCATTCGCCAGGGCGGCAATAATGGGGCCAGCAGTTATTATCTGAATCCCTATCACGCCAGCACGGACAACTGGTATTGGGTGGTGATGAAATACGATTTCGGCACCGGCACCGCCAAAGCCAAGGCCTTCTGGAAAGGCCAGGACATTCCCTCCGCCGAGCCGGCGGACGATGAATGGAACGTGACCTGGACGGGCATGAATCTGTCCAAGATCACGGGAATCCGCCTCAAGGCGGGAGGCAGCGATACCGATCAGCTCGGCGGCGCCCTGTTCGACGAGGTGCGGGTGTCATCGGTGTGGCCCGCGCTGATCGGCGAACCGAACATCGTGGTCACGCCGTTGTCCATGGATTATGGCAACGTGGAAACGGACCGGACGGATGTGGCCACGTTCTGGGTGCAGAACACAGGCGGCGACAACGTGCCGCTGACGGTCAGCTCCCTGAAGCTGGGCGGGACGAACCCGACCAACTTCTCGCTCTCGGCCAGCAGCCTGGGGGTCATCAACTACGGCCAGAGCAATTCGTTCACGGTGAGGTTTATGCCGCATGCGGTGCAGAGCTTCTCGGCGACGCTGTACGTGACCAACAGCTCCGGCACCAGTCCGGTGGTAATTCCGCTGACGGGCATCGGCACCGTCAGTTCGGGGACGAACCTGCCGGCCGTGGATGGCTATCAGGTGGGGGTGACCAATCAGGTGACGGACGGCATGGTGACCTCCGGCGTGTTCTCCGTGGTGGTGGAGGCCTTCCACTCCCGGGGCATCCAGGCGGCCACCTACGACCTCTTCAACGGCAGCGGCGTCAAGATCCTGACGAACCAGGCCTTCGAGTCATGGACCAGCGCCAACGGCCGGAACTACGTGCTCTCCAACGCCACGCACTCCGGCTATTGGCCCGCCACTCCGTCGGATGCCTACAAGCTGCGGGTCTACCTGACCTCCACCAACGGCATCGGTTCCACCAACAACTACGTCGGGGGCAGCGGAGGCATCACGGCGCCGGATTTGTTCTTTTCCGAGTATATCGAAGGGTCGAGCAACAACAAGTTTCTGGAAATCTACAATGGAACCGCGTCTTCAGTAAATCTATCCAACTACAAGGTGCTCCAATACAACAACGGCTCCGCCTCACCGACTTACACCCTCGCGCTCAGCGGTACGCTGGCGCCGGGCGCAGTCTACGTGATTGGAAATAGCAGCCAGGGGCTGGGCGTTTCGGTCGATCTGTCCACTAGTTCCTCCGTGATGACTTTCAACGGAAATGATGCCATAGCCCTGGCGAAGAGCGGGGTCAACATCGACGTGGTGGGCCCCATCGGCAGTAGTGCCGATTTCGCCAAGGACGTGACCAAGGTGCGCAAGAGCTCGGTCACGGCTGGCACGACGACGTATGCCACCAGCGAGTGGGATAATTATGCAGTCGACACAACCACCTACCTGGGTGCGCACACGATGGATGGTGCCGGGGAAAGTGGCACACCGATGGTATTCCAGGTCATTGACGACGATACGGCGGCACCGGAGATCACGGCCCCGATGGTGAATGGGCAGATTGCGCCGCACAGTTCGGCCGTCGGCCCGTCGATCCCGATCGGCGACGTGCCGGTGGGTGGGTTTAAACTGGATTGGGAGATCCAGGACGTGGGTAGCGGCGTCTTTGCCGCGAGCAATCATTACACGCTGAAGCGCAGCAACGTCGTGATTTCCGCCAGCGCGGTGACGGTGGGCGCGAACGGTGATGGCAAGGCTGCGCCATTGTCCATCAGCGCCACGGTGCCCCGTTCCAGCATGATTTGGGGCAACTACGTGCTGAGCCTGGCGGGCCATGATTTTGATCCGGAGTGGGTGGGCGATATTTCGTCCGTCTCGAACGTCTATTACTTCGTGATTGCGGCGCCGAGCATCGGCGTGGACCCGATCTCCCTAGATTACGGCACGGTGGACCGGAACGCAACGTCGAACCGGACGGTGGTGGTTACCAACAGCGGCAATGCGGACCTGGTCATCAGCAGCATCGGGTTCACTGGCACGGGCAACGGCTACTTCACGGTGGCCTCGCCTGCTGTGCCCCTGACGGTGACGCCCGGCGATTCCGCCAATGTGGTGGTGAGCTTTACGCCGACGGCCGGTGGGAACTTCAACGTCACCATGACGCTGAACAACAACTCGCCGGACCATCCCGCCCAAACCGTGCCGATCACGGCGGTCTGTCACGATCCGGAGACGTCGCCGCCGACGCTGGTCGATTTCGCGGCAGTGGACTCGCGGCTGGTCACCAACGAGGTGACCGATCACGCGCTGGGACACACCGACGTGACGCTGAACTTTTCCCTGTGGCACTTCAAAGGCATGTCGCCGACCGGCGCCAGCTACGATTTGCTGGATCCAGCCGGCAATCTGGTTTGGACCAACGGGACGTTCGACGCGATGACCGGCACGGTCATCGGCACCAAGACTTGCCAGGTGTTCTCCGCCACGGTGCCGGGCTTCTATCCGGCGGTGCTGGGCGTCTATACGGCCCGGGTCACGGCCGTCAGTTCCAATGGCTACGGCGTGACGGACCAGGCGACCTATACGCCTTCGACGGCGGGTACGGGTGTGCCTTTCGTTTTGGACCGCTTCTCGCGGCCAGACGTGTCGGATGATATCGGCGCGGGCTGGGCCACGAACAACACTGGGCCGACCGCCGGCAACATCCAACTTCGGGATCACGCCCTCCAGTTCTACGGCGTCGGCGGAACGTCTGGCGACGGGCGGCTTTCCGTGGTGCGCGACATGACCGGGCGCTACAACCCGGTGCTGACCAACAACGCCGGAACGCTGACGTGGGCGTTCAACTTCTTCTCGGGCCAGGCCAATATGACGGGGCTGGGTTCGGGCAAATACGCGGGCTTATACGTCCTGGGAGCCAGCGCCACCAACTTCGTAGGCGGCACGGGCCTGGGCTACGCCGTGCGCATTTGCAGCAACCAGGTCGCCCTGGTCAAGTTCACGGGCGGCCTGAACAGCGACACCGACGCCACGACGATCGGCACGCCGGCCAACCTGGCCGCCAACAGCCCGATGGGCATCCGGGTGACCCTGGATGCGGCGACCGGCACCTGGACGCTCTATACGACCAACTGGGGCGGCACCGGACCCGAAGCGTTCGGCAATCCGCTGGCGGCGGACGATCTAGCCACTTCAAACGTGGATGCCACCTATCTGGGGGCCACGAGCCTGCCATATGTCGGGTGCTACTGGAATCACGGCTCCGGCGCGCCCGGGAGCACCTACGGGGCGGTCTTTGACGACGTCTATGCGCCCTACGTGATGCCGGCGGCCCCGCTGATGAACTTCACGGTGATCGATGAAGATTGGCGCGGTCCCGAACACAGCGGCTTCAACGTGGACAACCGAGCCTTTACGGTCGCCTCCATCGCGAGCGGCCTGACGGTGACGGGCCTGGTGGCGGATGCCAATGGCGTCTATGCCGGCACCAGCAACGTCTGGACGCTGTTCAGCAACGCCACCCAGGTGGCGTCCGGTTCCATGACCATGACGCCCAACACCGATGGGGCGGGGACGCTGGCCACGCCGGCGGCCCTGTCAACCACCATACCGTTCAACGCGTTGAACACGACCAATTATACGTTCACCTTCCGGTTGGTCAGCACCGACTTTGACGTGGACCGCCCGGGCGATTTCCTAAGCATCACCAATACCTTCACCTTCACCATCGTGGACACCGAGGCGCCGACCCCGACGGACGTGACGGCCACCGGCGACGGCATGGAGATGGCCGTCTTGACCTGGAACCTCAATGGGGCCAAGGGCGCCGTCGTGCTGCGCAGTGCGGACTCTGCCGCCATCGCCGCGGCCACGATGTTGACGATGGGCACGGCCTACAACCAGGGCGACGCGGGCCCCAACGGCACCACGGTGGCCTATCACGGCACCAACCAGACCGGGGCAGAAATCGTGGTCCCGATGGGCTCGTCGAACTACTTCCGCGTCTTCGGCGCCAACGGCACCATTTATTCGGTGGATTCCGTCGCCCCCGCGGTCGTGCCCCTGATGAAATACGAAGAAGGCGAAATCGTCGATCAGTTTGCCTACACCAACAACTATATTTGGACGCATGACGGCGGCGGCACGAACTGGGCCTATCTGAACGACCAGGCCGGCACCGGCCAGGGCTGGAATGGCCCCTGGACGGGCGACATCAACAAGGCGCTGACCATCGAAGACGTCAATCTGCTGGTTGGCGACACGCAATTCCCGGATCCCTATGCCAACAAGCTGCAATGGGTACCCAACACACAGGAGGCCACGAGCGTGGCGATCACTCGCAAACTGGCGACCAAGCGCAGCGGAAAGACATTCATCGCCTTTATGATGAACTACAAGGTCGGGAACAACGATTGCGACCTGTCCAACAAATATATCGGACTTTCCCTGATGAGCGGCACGGGTGCGGATACCGAGGAAATCTTCTTCGGTAAACTGCATGGCCGCGACAAGGATGCGGGCATCAATGTGCCGGCTACCGGCGAGTTCATATCCAACACCCCCTACTATGCCTTCAATGCTAAACACCATGACGACTACATGATCGTGGGCGAGTGGGATCCCGCCATCAAAACCGCGCGGATGTGGGCTTTCTATCAGGGCGACACCACTCCGATTCCACAGGAATACACCAACGCACCACCGATCGCGACCTTCAGTAACGCCGCCTTCAACGTGGCCGACATCACCGGCATCCGCCTGGCGGCCGGCATGTCGTCTGCCGACACCAACACGATTGATCATGCGTATTTTGATGAAGTGCGCGTGGGCGACACCTGGGACGAAGTGCTGTTGTTCAACTATCCCGAAGCCTGGAATTTCCGGGTGGGCGAACAGCGCGGAACCGGGACGAATACCGTGTATGTGGTTACCGACGGCCAATTGGCGGAAACGGGCAAGGCCTATCCGATTTCCTATCTGTTGAATCACCGTACCGGCGTCACCAACGCGCAGTTCAACATCAGCACCAATACCAGCTATTTGACCGGGCTGTATTCACAAAACATCGACTTGCTGCTCAATCCGGCCAATGCGACCGACCGGAGCCGCTGGTTCACCAACTGGGTCACGACCCGCTTGTCCACCAACGACATCACCCTCGGGGTCTATACTACCCGCGTGTGGATGACTGCCGTCAGCGGCAAGGCCACCAATACCATCTTCATGGAGGGCCGCGCCGGCGCCACCGACTTGTTCTTCGGCGAATTCGGGGAAGG
>JAVEUJ010000014.1:0-29310 GCA_034005635.1 Kiritimatiellia bacterium
CTACGAGAGCCTCGTTTTCCACAGTGTGGTCCCGCATGCGCGGGATCTTCCATAGCGTGGAAAAATCGCGAAATAGTTTTCCATAGCGTGGAAAACTCAGCGCCTGTTTTTCCCTGCTGTCCTTCATCATTTCTGATCCTGTAACATCCTGTTAAAAAGTGAGCAATGGAGATGGCAACATGAGAAACACGTTTTAAAAACACACGCTTTTGAGGGATTGTAGTACAGAGGGAACAGCCACCACGGATGTTACTGATGGCACGGATGGGAATGACCCGTCTCGGTCTGCCACAGGATTAAGCCACAGCGGACAAGCAAACACCTAGCGCCCCCCCCTGTAGGTGCGCCCGCTGGGCACGCCCAATCCGGAGGATGGACGAACATCCGCCGCGCTCAATGAGCGCAGCTACAGGGTCCAGGATGATCCCCAACTTGGTGGGACGATCCCGACACACCCTGTGGCCGGGAGAGCCGAGCTGTTTTGGTTTCCAAAATCGGCTACAGAGCAATCGAAGGTTCTCTAATCGGCGTGGGCGGAGGAGATGTCGGCGTTGGCGCCGGTGCCGCCGGGCTCGCCATCGGCGCCGTAAGAGAGGATTTCAAAAGGTTCGTTCTGGAGCCCGGGGGAGAGATAGATGTACGGTCGCTTCCAGGGATCGAGCGGGATGGTGCGGCTGTTGAGATAGCCGCCGTCGGGATAATTTTCGGGGATGGGTTCGCGGACGGGTTTGCGTACAAGGGCTTCGAGTCCCTGCTGGGGGATGGGATAGAAGCCATGGGCCAGGTGGTAGGTGGTCAGCGCAGACGACAGAACTTGGATTTGGGCTTGGGCCGCAGCCTGTTTGCCCATGCCTAGTTGCGGCGCAATATTCAGCAGCACCACGCCGGCCAGCAACGAGATGATGGCAATGACCACCAGAATCTCCACGAGGGTGAAGCCCGCGCGTGTAGGCCGCGCGGAAGAATGGAATGGTGGAAGAGTGGAAAGATGGGGGGGAGAAAAGAAGCGAAAAAGAGAGCCATTTGATTTTATTGTTTCCATTATTCCAGTCTTCCAATTTTCCATTGTCTTAAAATAGAGTTGGTTGGTCGTCGTCGGGGGTTTGGGATTCCGGGGCGTGAGCATCCAGTTTTTTAATAAGGGCGTCAAGTTTGCCGAGGTAGTAGAGGACGTTTTCGTCGCGGTTGTTGGGATCGAACAGAGATGCAAGCTTGGCATTGGCATGGACGGGGAGGTTTTTCTTAGCGCCAGTGACGTAATAGGAGACAGCGTCACCGGACTGAAAGAGGCGTCCGGAATTGAGCGCGACCTCGTAGGAGGGCTGGCGCGACTTGCCTCCGGCCTCGCGTTTTTTGAGGTAGGTGGAGGGGGCGTCGGAGAGCATTTCGGTTTTGGCGAGGCTGGTAACCGGGAGGCGGCGATGGATAATGTCGTCGCGACGGCTGGCGACCATAGCGGGGATTTCCTCGCCGCGTCCCTGAAGGGTGAGGGTGAGCCACTCGCGCAAGAAGTCACGCAGGAAGGGCTCCAGTCCGCGTGACTTGAGGGCGGCGCCCTTGATGATGACCGTGCCGTCATCCTCGAGCAGGGCGTAATTTTTCATTTTGTAGGAAAACATGGCGGGATAGTGGCCATCGAACTCCACCTCAATGCCCTCGGGGAGATGGGCGCGGAACTGTTCCTTGAACTGAGCCAAGCCGTCGTCGTCGAGGCCAGAGGGGGGGGTGAAGTAGATGCCGTCGGTATCGATTTCGATGGGCATGGCGCGGAGGGCACGGAGCTGATCCACCATGCCGCGAAGCAGATCGCGGCCATCGGCGGTGACGGCGGCGGCCAGATCGTAGTCGTTGAAGCGGGCCTGGGAAAACCCGAGGTAGCCATAGAAGGAATTGATCAGGATCTTGAATGAGGTCTGGAGGGCATCCCAGTGGGCGGCGGCGGCGGGGGGCAGGGAGGCATCGTGGGCGCGTTGTTTGGCGTCGATGCGGAAATCGCGCAGGTGTTCGAGTAGGCGCAGGAAGGTGCCGAGGGCGTCATAGCGCGGGCTGCGGCCCACGCGCAGCAGGATGGAGGGGTAAAGCGAGCGGACGTCGCAGTGATGGACATTGCGGGCGAGGCCCTCGTAGAAGAGGTCGGTATAGCCGCCTTCGAATGATCGCGCGGGGGAGGGGGCGGGCAGCGAGTGGTGGTTGCGCAGATACTCGCGCAGCAGCAGGGACTCTATTTTTGCGGCATTGCCGCGCACGCAGACGGTTTCGAGGGGAAAGGGCAGGATCTGACTTTGGGCGTGGTGGGCGGCCAGTAGGATGGGGGTGATGGCGGCTGTTTCGCGAATGTCGTCGAGGGCATAGCGCCGAAAGGCATCGGGCGTCTTGCGGAAGGCGCTGGCAAGCTCACGACCCTCAATATAGGTGCGGTCGGGCGGGGCCACGCCAAAGTGGCGGGCGACAGCCTTGAGCGAATGGCCTTCCATGGCGCGGTGGGAGACATCGTAGATCAGCGCCAGCAGATAGGTGTCGACCACGTGGCGGCCGTAGATATGCGTGCGCGGATAGGTGACCACGCGCTCGGCGGCATTGAACCGCGACGAGTGGGTTTGCGGTTTGCTGCCATCGCGGCCGAGGGTGAGCGCGACGCGGTGGCGCTTGGCGCGGGTTTCGATGTAGGGCAGATCAAACTTGAAGAGGTTGTGTCCGACGAGGATATCGGGATCGCGCTGGCGAACAATCTTAACAAATGCCTGGAGCATGGCTTTTTCGTCGAGATCGTGGCCGTCGAGGAGTTGCTCCCAGCCATGGCCGTCGGCGAGGGCGATGGCAAGAATGCGGTCTTCCTCGCGGTCGGCATTGGAAAAGTCGCGTTCGGGGGCGCAGTCGGTTTCGATATCGACGAACAAAAAGTTGAGGTCGGGCAGGAGCAGATCGCGGAAGGAGGTGCGGCCGCTATCGAGCAGGAACTGCTGGACGGGGTCACGCAGAGTAAAATAGGGGGCCGCGGGGTCGGAGGCGGTGCGGCCGGTGGTCTTGCGCAGGTGGGCGAGGGCGCGTTCGAGGGCGGCCCAGGTGGGGAAGCGCGCGAGCCAGCCGTAGGGATTGTCGCCGGAGAGGCGCGTCAGCTCAGGGGCGGGCTCGAATTGGGTCAGCCAGTCGGACTTGGTCAGCCACAGGTAGGGGCGGAAGGGTTCTTGCCGCGTGGTGAGTTGGCCCTCGCGGCGCAAAAACAGGGTCATGGCGTCGGCATCCGCGCCGGGAGCGTGTTCCAGGGCCACTAGGCCCGGCTCGGGCGTGAATCCATAGACCAGCTCGTCGCGCGTGATCGGCTTCATGACGGGGAGTATAGGCAACTGCGAGTCAGGCGCAAAGCACGAAAAGTGCGCTGGGTACAGGTGGAACAGGGAACATAGGAGAAAAAGGAAGAGGAGTGAATCTGAACTCATGAACTCAGGAGAAAAGATGAGGAGATTGAATTTGGACTCAAGGACTCATGAACAGCCAACCACGGATTACACTGATGTCACGGATGAGAGGAAGGGAGGCAGAGGGAGGGGGTGGATTTGAACTCAGGAACTTAGGGAAACAGCCGGTTTCTCACAGAGGCACAGAGACACGGAGGGGGGAGGGGGAGAGGTACGATTGAGAATTAAGAATTAGGAATTAAGGATTCTGGGTTGGGGGGATTATCCAATACCCTATGCTCAGCCGGATTCACGCGGAGAGGGGGGAGGTGGGCAGACCTCACGGCCAAGAGCATAACCCCTTTTCGTTATATTCATGAGTTCATAAGTTCTGATTCGAAAAATTTCCACAATTGAATTGGTGGGCAGGGAATGGTAAAAAGAAGGCATGAGCGGAACGATGCAGGTCAGGGTGGCGGATATCACGACGTTGAAGGTGGATGCTATTGTGAATGCGGCGAACACGAGCCTGCTGGGGGGCGGGGGGGTGGACGGGGCGATTCATCGGGCGGCGGGACCGGAATTGCTGGCGGCGTGCCGAAAATTGGGCGGGTGTGCGACGGGGGATGCCAAACTGACCCCGGGGTTCCGTCTGCCGGCGAAATGGGTGATCCATACGCCGGGTCCAGTTTGGCGCGGTGGAGCGCAGGACGAGGCAGATTTGCTAGCGAGCTGCTACCGGCGCTCGCTGGAGTTGGCAGTTGAACAAGGCGCCCGCAGTATCGCATTTCCGTGCATTAGTACCGGAGTTTATGGGTTTCCAGCCGAAAAAGCGGCCGAAATTGCCGTGGCGACGGTCCGAGGGGCCTTGGCCGGGATTTCCACGCCAATGGGGGTCGTTTTTTGCTGCTTTTCACGCGAAAATGCCGATTTCTATGAAAAATTGCTGTCGGAAGGCGATTGCGACAACAAGCCACAAAAGGCTTGAAATTGACTCATATTGATCAAAAATGGGTCAAAATACCTAAAATATTGATAATTTTAGCCATAAAAATTGTAAAAATGGGTCAGAAAGACTAAAGTTGCTCAGAATTGCGTTTGGCCCCTTATTTTAGCCGTGTTTTCGGGTTCAGAGCTTGTCAGGGGGCGGGTATGCGGGTTACAGTCGGCGCATTTATTTCAGCGAATCAATCGCCTGAGCGGAATCGAGACGATACCTTATGCAGTGGCTTTTAAAGAAAATAGTGGGGACGAAGAACGAGCGGGACCTTAAACGGTTGCGCCCGCGGGTAGAGGTGATTAACAAAATCGAAGAGGGCTTGCAGGCTCTCTCCGACGAGGAATTGAAGGCGAAGACGCCGGAGTTCCGCGAACGCTTGGCCAAAGGGGAAACGGTTGACGACCTGATGAACGAGGCGTTTGCGGTGGTGAAGAATGCCTGTCGTCGTCTGTGCGGCACCGAGGTCGATGTTTGCGGGCATCTGCAGAACTGGGACATGGTGCCGTTCGATATGCAATTGCTGGGCGGTATGGTGTTGCACCAAGGGAAAATTGCCGAGATGGCCACGGGCGAGGGTAAGACGCTGGTGGCGACCCTGCCGGTATATCTCAATGCCCTGACTGGCGCGGGCGTGCACGTGGTGACCGTGAACGACTACCTGGCCAAACGCGATGCGACCTGGATGGGCGCCGTGTATGAGTACCTGGGGCTGACGGTCGGGTGCATCCAGAACCAGATGCGCCCCGAGGAGCGCCGGGCGCAGTATGCCTGCGACATCACCTATGGCACCAATTCCGAGTTCGGCTTCGACTATTTGCGCGATATGGGCATGGCCTATCGCCCCCAGGAAATGGTCCAGCGCGGCTGGCATTATGCCATCGTCGACGAGGTGGACTCGATCCTGATCGACGAGGCGCGCACCCCGCTGATTATCTCGGGCCCCGCGCCGTATTCCACCGAGCAGTACCAACTCGTCAAGCCGACCGTCGAGAAGCTGGTGCGGCGGCAACGCGATCTGTGCACCCAATTGATGGCCGAGGCCAAGACGGCGATCGAAGCGGGCGACGACGATACCGCTATGCTCAAATTGTACCAAGTCAGTCAGGGCATGCCCAAAAACAAGCAGCTCCTGCATCTGCTGGAGGAGCCGAAAAACCGCCGCCTGCTCGAAAAAGTCCAGAGCATCATGATGGTGGATATGAACAAGGAGCAGGCTCGCGAATTGCGCGAAGAACTGTTCTTCGTGATCGACGAGAAGAGCAACGATGCGAGCCTGACCGACAAGGGCTGCAACGCCATGAACCCGTCCGACCCGGATTACTACGTGGTACCGGACCTGGTGACTGCGCTGGCTGAGCTTGACGGTGCCGTCGAGCTGACGGACGAGCAGAAGTTCGCCAAACGCCAGGAGCTGCAAAACCAGTTTGCCGACAAGAGCGAGCGCATCCATGCTGTGGACCAACTCATCCGCGCCTACAGCGTCTACGAACGCGATGTGCAGTACGTGGTTCAGGACAACCAGGTGGTCATTGTTGATGAATTTACCGGCCGCCTGATGGCGGGGCGACGCTGGAGCGACGGCTTGCACCAGGCCATCGAGGCTAAGGAGGGCGTGCGCATCGAGCGCGAAACCCAAACTCTAGCCACCATCACCATCCAGAACTATTTCCGGCTCTACGACAAACTGGGCGGCATGACCGGCACCGCCGAGACCGAGGCGGACGAGTTCGCCGAAATTTACAAGATGGATGTCGTGGTCATCCCGACCAACCGCCCGGTGCGGCGGGTGGACGGCAACGATCAGATTTACAAGACCCAACGCGAGAAGTTTAACGCGATTATCGAAGAAATCTCTGCCTGTTATCAGCGCAAACAGCCGGTGCTGGTGGGTACGATCTCGGTGGATATGTCCGAAATCCTCAGCCGGATGCTGCGGCGGGTGAACATTCCCCACAACGTGCTGAATGCCAAAAATCATCAGCGCGAAGCAGAAATTGTGCTCAATGCCGGCCAGCCGGGGGCCATCACCATCGCCACCAATATGGCCGGCCGCGGCACCGACATCAAACTGGGCCCCGGAGTGGTCTGGTTGGAGCGCGACGTGGTGACCGGGCAGGCGAAGCTATCGAGTAAAGTCGAGGGCAAGAAAACGCTGCGCCAACTGATTGAGGAACGCCCCTGCGGGCTGTATGTGATCGGCAGCGAGCGCCACGAGTCGCGGCGCATCGACCGCCAGTTGCGTGGGCGCTGCGCGCGCCAAGGCGACCCAGGCATGACGCGCTTTTTTGTTTCTCTGGAGGACGACCTGATGCGGCTGTTCGGCAGTGACCGCATTTCCGGCATCATGGAGAAGCTGGGCATTCAGGAGGGCGAGGTGCTCGAACACCGCTGGCTAAACCGATCAATCGAGACCGCCCAGCGCCGGGTTGAACAGCAGAATTTTGCCATCCGCAAGCGCACACTGGAATATGACGACGTGATGAACAAGCAGCGTGAGATCATCTATGGTTTCCGCAGCCAGATCGTCGCGGCTGAGGTGGTGCGCGAGCACTTGCTCGACGTGGTCCAGGATGTGATTTATGGCCGGGCCGAAGACCTGCGCGATGACGATGAAAGCCGGGAGGCATTCGCCACTTGGGTGAATAGCCAGTTCCCAATTGGCTTTCACGCCGCCCACGCCATCCAGAAGGAAGGCCGCCGCGGCGGGATCGATGCGGCCGCCACGGCGAAGGTGGTGGCCGAGCGCGTGGAGAAGGCCTACGCCGACAAGTGCGCGCTGGAAGATCCTGAGCAGCTCAATTCCATGGAGCGCTTCATCATGCTCAATGCGGTGGACACCCAGTGGCAGGAATATCTGCGCAACATGGATACCCTGCGCCAGGGCGTGGGGTTGCGTGCCTACGGCCAGCGCGACCCGCTGGTCGAATACAAGAACGAGGCTTTTACGCTGTTTGCCGATTTAATGGACCGCATCAAGGGCGAGATCGCCGGGCGAATTTTCCGGGCGACGACCTCTCCGCAGGCCTACCAAAACTTCCTGGGCGACCTGCACCGCCTGCATGGACAGGTCCGCACCCAGCATGACGATCTGGGCCCGCTGGCCGGCGGCCGTACCTCCGGAATGGCCGCGCCGCGCGGCGCGGGTTCCACCAGCGCTGACGCCGGCGCCGAGGCGGCGATGAATGCGGCCCTGACCAGTGCCACCACCATGGTGCGCGAAACTCCTAAGGTGGGGCGCAACGAGCCCTGCCCGTGCGGCAGCGGTAAAAAATATAAAAAATGCTGCGGGAAAGACGCCTGATCATGGGTGAGTGTGTGATCCTCAAGGAGTCCCAACACGGGTTGCGGCGCAACATGATTGACCACGAGGCCCTGCGGGTGCTGACGCGCCTCGATGAAGCCGGCTACCAAGGCTACCTGTGCGGGGGCGGGGTGCGCGACCTGCTGCTACGGCGCACACCCAAAGATTTTGATATCGCCACCAACGCACGTCCGGAGGAGGTCAAAAAGATCTTCCGCAACTGCCGGATCATTGGCCGACGCTTCAAGCTGGCTCACGTGTTTTTCCGCGATGTGATTATCGAGACCGCGACCTTTCGCGCGCAATTCGATGTGCCGCCACCGGAGGCGGAGGGCATTGCACTGCCCACGCGCCGCCGCACCGACGTGCCCGATCCTACCTTCGCCACGCGCGGCGGGGTCATCGTGCGCGACAACGTCTATGGTACGCCCGAAGAAGATGCCCACCGACGCGACTTTACCATCAATGGCCTGTTCTACAACATCGCCGATGGCAGCATCATCGACTATGTCGATGGGCTGAAGGACCTGCAAGCCCGCGTGCTGCGGGTGATCGGCGATCCCGAAACGCGTTTTCGCGAAGACCCGGTGCGGATGGTTCGCGCAGTGCGGATTGCCGCACAGCTCGATTTTGAGATCGAGGAGAGCGCCCGCAAGGCTATCGTGCAGATGAGCAGCGAGATCAAAAACTCATCCCGCGAACGCCTCTACGAAGAGATGCTCAAAATTCTTAACTGCGGTAGCGCCAAATCGGTGTTCGACCGTTCCTGGAAGAAGGGGCTCTTCCAGGCGATTTATCCGAGCTTTTCGACTTGGCTGCAGACGCCCGTCGGCCGTGCCGCAATGCCGTGGGTGAAGAAAGCCCTGCGCCAGTTCGACGTTTGGAAGCAGGCGGGATTGAAGCCGATGCCGGCCTTGCAGCATGCGCTGTTGTTCGGGCCCTGCATTGAGGCCATGGCCGCCACACTCGTGGTCGATGGCATGCTGGAGTTTGAAGCCACGCTGCAGGCCGTCCATACGGTGCTGCGCGACAAGGCCAACCTAACCCAAATTCCCAAAGCCGTAGTCTTCGATGTGGAACGTATTTTGGGGCTCCAGGTGCAACTGCGTAAATCCTCGGGTCAGAGCCGCTATGCTTCCCGGTTACGTCAGCGCAATGGGTTCGATGAAGCGTTGATTTATCTCAAGTTTGCCAGCGGAATTGATGCCTCGCGCAAGGACTTGCTGACTCGCTGGCTCGCGCCGGCCCAACCGGAGTCCCCGCCTCGCAAAAGCGAAACACCGGCCAAGACTGTCGTGCCACGCAAACCGGATACCGCCGCCACACCTTCCGGTTCCCGGAAACCAGAGCGCGAACGCGGTGCCAGCCCGGCATCTGATACCCCACCGGCGTAAGGCATAAGGGCGGCAACTTTAACGTATCGGGCCGACAAACCCGAAACTATATTTATTACAACAAGTAGACTATAGATATTGCAATATGTATACTATATGTATTGCAACAAGTATACTATATGTATTGCAATAACTATACTCGGCGTTGCGGCAGGACCATTTTGTTCTGGGCGGGGCATCTTGTTCGTGAAGTCTGAAAAGGCGTGGAGTATAGTTCCCTGATATGGCGGAGGAAAAATCCATCTTATTGCGCCTGCGCGGACGAGTGCAGGGGGTGGGGTTTCGTCCGGTGGTGTTTCGGCTGGCGCACGAACTGAGATTGCGGGGCTGGGTGCGCAACAATGCCGCTGGTGCAGAAGTGGTGCTGGCGGGGGGGGCGGATGCTATCGACCACTTTCAGCGCGCGCTGGCGGGGAGACTGCCGGCAGCGGCGGACCTCCAAAGCGTTGAGGAACTGCCGGCACCACCAGATATCCCGTCGGGGTTTGAAATCCGGTTGAGCGCCGCCGCCGATGGTGCCCGCGTGGCGGGTATCCTGCCAGACCTGGCGACGTGCCCGGACTGCCTGCGTGACATCTTCGATCCGCATGACCGGCGCTACCGCTATCCCTTTGCCAACTGCACCCACTGCGGGCCGCGGTTCAGCATTCTTAATGCTCTGCCCTACGACCGGGCGAATACCACCATGCAGGGATTCCAGATGTGCGCCGCCTGCGAGGCGGAATATCGCGACCCGGGTAATCGCCGCTTCCATGCGCAGCCCAATGCCTGCGCGGTGTGCGGGCCGACGATGGTGTGGACCGATGCGGCTGGTACGATTTTAGCGGAGCGCGATCCCGCCTTGCAGGCGCTGGCTGAGGCTTTGCGTGAGGGACACATTGTGGCGGTGAAGGGCATCGGTGGGTTTCACCTGCTGGTGGATGCACGCAATACCGCAGCGGTACAGCGATTGCGCGAGCGCAAACACCGCGACCAGAAGCCGTTCGCGGTCCTGTTCCCAACGCGGGAGGCGATTGCCGAGACGTGCGAAGTGTCAGAGGCCGAACGGGCTTGGCTGGAGTCGCAGGCGGCACCTATTGTCCTGCTCCGGAAGCGCGCAGTGGGGCGGGGTCTGGCCGCAACTGTAGCACCCGGCCTGCCCTGGATCGGCGCGATGCTACCCTACACCCCGCTGCACCACCTGCTGCTGCGCGATCTGGGGTTCCCCGTGGTGGCAACTAGCGGGAACCTGACCGATGAGCCGATTTGCATTGCTAACACCGAGGCGCTGGCGCGACTGGGGGACATCGCCGATTTCTTTTTGCTCCACGATCGGCCGATTGCGCGGCCGATGGATGACTCGGTGCTGGCGGTTTGTGCGGGCGAGCCGATCATGATGCGACGGGGGCGCGGGCTGGCACCCGGCACGATCCCTCTGGCGGGGGTGCCGGATGGCTGGCTGGCGGCAGGGGCGCAAATGAAGAGTAGCGTGGCGGTGACCGCGGGCGGCCATGTCGTCATGAGTCCGCACATTGGCGATTTGGACCACGAGGGTGCCGTGCGTCTGTGGCGGCGGTCCGTGGATGATTTGATGGGCTTGCACGGCCTCAAGGTTGTCCGGGCTGTGACAGATCTGCATCCGGACTATGCGTCAACACGAGGGGCAGCAGCGCTATGTCCCCGTTCCTCGGACGGCGACATGTATCTCGAATCGATTCAGCATCACCATGCCCACATCGCGGCGTGCATGGCCGAAAATGGCCTGGAGGGGGAGGTGCTGGGCGTGGCGTGGGATGGTACAGGGCTGGGCACTGACGGGACGATCTGGGGCGGGGAATTTTTGGCCTGCACGCGGGCGGAATTTCGTCGGGTTGCCTGGCTGCGGACATTTCCGCTGGCGGGCGGGGATGCCGCGGCCCGGGAACCGCGCCGATCGGCGCTGGGCGTGCTGCACGAAATGAAATCGGCCCATCCGCCGCCGGGATTTTCCTCGGTAGAACTGGCGGTGCTCGACGAGATGCTCCGTGCCGAGTTGAATGTGGTCCGAACCAGCAGCGCGGGGCGACTGTTCGATGCCGTGGCCTCGCTGCTGGGGGTGTGCCAGATCCAGTCGCATGAAGGCCAGGCGGCCATGCAATTGGAGGCCTTGGCGGGAGAGGGGGCCGCTGAGCCCTATCCGTTTAGCTGGCACGGCCAGGCGTTGGATTGGGCGCCCATGATCGCCGCGATGGTTGACGGTGGCGAATCGGTGGAGCGGGCCGCGGCGCGGTTCCATGCCACACTGGTGGAGATGATGGTGGCCGTGGCGCTGCGCGAAGGATACCCAACTGTTTGCCTCTCCGGCGGTTGCTTTCAGAACCGGCTGCTGCTGGTGGGCGCCCTGCGGAGGCTGACCGAAGAGGGATTCCGAGTTTGGCGGCACCGCGAGATTCCCCCCAATGATGCGGGAATCGGGTTGGGGCAGATGGCGGTGGCGGCGGCCCGACAGTTATCAAAGCACCAGGTTGTTGGGCTGTGGGCCGTTTGAGTAATGGATGCGGGTGGGGCTTGCCATCCGGGGGGCAGACATGCTTGAATGGTGTAGTTATTCGGTTGCAACCGAAGGAGAGCGGATATGAAAAAAATAGTTTGGATTTTCTTGGCATGGATGATGGCAGTGGTTGGCCCTCTGGTCTCGACGGCAGTGGCTCAGGAAGATGCGGTGTTGCTGGTCGTGCCGTCGCGTTATTCCGTCATGCAGGTGGCCTTTGACGTCGCGCGCCGCTACCCCACCGTACTCGTGAGCTACCAGGGCACCCTGCAGGAGCCGGTGCTGCATGTCTGGAATGGCTACGAATGGATGTCGCTTTCTTTGACGGATTACCAGAGCGGCGCATTCCTGCAGTCGCATCCCGGACGGACGATCTTCCTCGGTGATGACGCGTTGCTGCCTGCAGAACTACGTTCAATCAACGCGTGGTGCAACAACGCCATCCAACTGCCCCAGTTGGAAAATCACGCGCTGGTCAACGGCATTGGCCGCGCATTGCCCTTTACCCCGGCGGACTGGCGCTGGTTTGCGGGACGCTACAACCTGACCCTGACCAACCTCAAGGCGGAGGAGGCGGAAGCCGCCCGCCGCGAGAGTTGGTACGATGAGGAGGCCCCCGTGAAGGACCCGCCGCCGTCGTTCTTTAAATATTTCACCCGCTCGCGCCGCACCCACAGCCCGGCTGCTGCCGCTCAAATGCAGCCGGTCGAAGTGCGCGAAAGCGATGTCGTGGAAATTCCCGCGCCCTAGGAGCGGACGGTTTTTCACCATGCGCCGCGGTTTAGGGTCCATTTGTTGGTTGGCGCTATTTTTTGCGCTGGTCATCAGTTTTGGCTGCATGACCATCCACGAAGAGGTGCAGCCGTTGCGAGAAACCACGCTGACGGTGGCCCGCTCGGCTGGTGATGTGACGCTGTCGTGGATTGGTGTGCGGGGGGTATATTATACCGTGATGTATGCCGACGCCATGGGTGGGGGCGCGCGTTGGAAGATTCTGCCCGATGCCATCAACATCCCCGCCATGGTCTCCGGCGAACCGATTATTGTCCATGATCGCGTAGAGCCCAATCGGCCGCGCTACTACCGCTTAACTCAGGACCGCAAGCCACTGCTTCCCTGATCGCTGAATTTTATCGTTGCACTTATGGCCTGCAGGCCGTAGGTTTCGCACTCGTTTGATCGAGCACCCCCGGCGCCGACGATTGGCAACCGGGGGTGTTGGTTTATAGGAAAAGGTAATGAAGATGGCACGAGCAACCCCCATTTCGAAGATCCGAAACATTGGTATCATGGCCCATATCGACGCCGGCAAGACGACGGTGTCTGAGCGCATTATGTTTTACGCGGGCAAGACCCACAAGCTGGGCGAGGTTCACGACGGGGCCGCCACCATGGATTTCATGGCGCAGGAGCGCGAACGTGGAATCACCATCCAGAGTGCCGCAACGACGCTGAAGTGGAAGGACCACTTGGTGACGTTGATCGACACCCCGGGCCACGTGGATTTTACCGTGGAAGTAGAACGTTCCCTGCGAGTGCTGGACGGGGCCGTAGCCTTGTTCTGTGCCGTGGGCGGCGTGCAGCCCCAAACCGAAAAAGTCTGGCTGCAGTCTGAGAAATACGGAGTGCCCAAGATTGCGTTCGTCAATAAAATGGATCGCACCGGGGCCGATTTCTTTGGCGTAGTGGCGGATATTCAGAATGAGTTGGGCTGTAACGCAGTACCCGTCGTGGTTCCCATCGGCAAGGCCGATACCTTCCAGGGCATCATTAGCCTGATCACGATGAAAGCCATTTATTTTGACGACCCGGATAGTGTCACATTCCGAGTGGCGGACATCCCTCCCGAGCGCTTGGAAAAGACCCAAAAGTGGCGGGCCAACTTGGTGGAGAAATGTGCCGAGCAAGACGATGTGCTCATGGAAAAGTTCTTTGCCACGGGCGACCTGTCGGAAACGGAAATCTGGACTATTTTGCGCAAAGCGACCATCAGTCGTAAGATTGTCCCGGTGTTTTGCGGGGCCGCCTTTAAGAATAAAGGCATTCAACAACTATTGGATGCGATTGTCAATTTACTGCCGGCTCCCAACGAAATTCCCCCAATTATTTCCGCCGTGGGAGAGGGCGATGCCGAACCCGTGAGACGGGAGCCGACCGACGAATCCCCCTTCAGTGGGCTGGCCTTCAAAATCGTGGCCGACAAACATGCCGGCAAGCTGACGTATATCCGCATCTATTCGGGCACCTTGATGTCTGGCCAGAACGTCCTGAACAGCACCTTGGGCAAGAGCCAGCGCATCGGGCGCATCCTGCGAATGCACGCGAGCCACTCTGAGAACTTGGACATGGCGCAGACGGGCGATATCGTAGCGGTGGTGGGACTGGCCCATACCCGCACCGGCGATACCATTTGTGACGAAGATTTTCCCATTCTGCTCACCGCAATTGAATTCCCGGCACCGGTGGTATCCATTTCGATTGCACCGAATTCAGCCGTGGATAGCGAAAAGCTCTCGGCGGCACTGTACAAACTGGCGGATGAAGACCCGACCTTTACAGTATCGTTCGATCAGGAAACCAGCGAAACGATCATCTCGGGCATGGGCGAATTGCACTTGGAGGTCATCGTTGACCGGCTCAAGCGCGAATTCGCGGTGCAAGCTAAAGTGGGTCGCCCGGAAGTGGCCTATCGCGAAACCGCGACACTGGCCGTTGAAGGGCAGTACAAGCACGTCAAGCAAAGCGGCGGACGTGGTCAGTATGCGCACGTGTGCATGCGCTTGGAACGGCTTAAATCCGGCGATGGCTTTGAATTCGTCAACGATGTGGTTGGCGGCCGGATCCCATCCAATTTCATCCCGGCGGTGCGCAAGGGCGTTGTCAAGGCCATGACCAGTGGTCCCTATGGGGGGTACCCGGTGGTCGACATGCGCGTGGTGCTCACCGATGGCTCCTATCATGATGTCGACTCGTCAGATTTCGCCTTCCAAGAAGCCGGGCGGGCCTGCTTCAAAGAGCTGTTCCTAAAAGCCAGCCCGATCATCCTCGAACCGGTCATGTCAGTGGAAGTCACCACGCCCGAGGAATTCATGGGCGCCGCCACCGGCAGTATTTGCCAAAGACGCGGCCGCATCGAAACCATGGAAGATAAAGGCCCGATGA
Source organism: Kiritimatiellia bacterium (assembly GCA_034005635.1). Classification (GTDB taxonomy): domain Bacteria; phylum Verrucomicrobiota; class Kiritimatiellia; order CAIQIC01; family Lenti-01; genus JAAZFE01. Next base: position 14,762 of record JAVEUJ010000014.1, read on the forward strand.
AACTCATTCAAGGGATGGTGCCGCTGAGCGAAATGTTCGGCTACGCCACTGCGCTGCGCTCCATGAGCCAGGGCCGTGCCAGTTTTACCATGCAGTTTGAGCACTATGAAGCGGTTCCATTCTTCCTGACCGAGCAGATCATCAAGGCCCGCCGCGCAGCGAACAAAATCCGCTGAGATCCTTTTGCACCGGCAGGGTTGAAATCGTCGCCCAGCTGAGGCATAGTGCAGCCAGATTGATCCCGCCGGCTTAGCTCAGTTGGCAGAGCAGCTGATTTGTAATCAGCAGGTCATCGGTTCGAATCCGATCGCCGGCTCCATCAAAAAAAGAAACGGAATCATGAAATATCTATTAGATGTTGTGTTGATCGTTGGACTGCTATGGATGGGCTGGCTGTGGAACGGCGAGAAACAGAGCGGGCTAAAGTTGGGCGATAAGATCGACCAGTTGAAGGCAAAGGTGGCGCAGTTGGAACTGGACCTGAAGGCGGCAACCGATCTGGGCGACAAGGTTGCCGCGGATTTAGAAATCACCAGCGGAAAGTTGGAGCGATCCACTGCGGCCCTGCAGGACAAGGCGGATGCCTTGGCGAGTAAAACGCAAGAATTCGAAGCGCTCAAGGAGGCCGGGGCCCGCCTCAAAGCTCGAGTGGATGAGTTAGAAGGCTACAAGGCCAAAGCGAAGACCGCCGAAATGCTCACACCGCTGGCGCCCTAGGGCAGGGGGACGTCTCGCGACACGCGTGAATCATGGCAAAAGTTTTAGGTGTTGATTTTGGTGATCGGCGGACTGGCGTAGCCATCAGTGACGACGCGCGTATTATTGCCTTTCCTCGCCAAACCTTGGATTGTCCTCTATTGGAACAGGCGGCCGCAGCAGTCGCACGCCTAGCCGAGGCCGAAGGGGTGGCCGAAATCGTCGTGGGCTTGCCGCTCAACATGGATGGTTCGCTCGGACCGCGAGTGGCTCGAACCGAACAATTCTGCACCGAACTGGCCAAGCGCACCGCTATTCCTTTGCAGCGCTGGGATGAACGCCTCAGCACGAAGATGGCTGAATCGGTCTTGATTGAGGCCGGGACGCGGCGGGACCGTCGCCGGGAAGTGGTGGATAAGTTGGCAGCTCAGGTGATCCTACAGGGGTATCTGGATGCCACGGGGGGGGCGTTTGACCCCAACGCTGAGGATGAGTCGCCATGAGCGGATCGGCCGCCGCCGCGACCAAACCGCATACTCGTCCGCCCCCGGGTGGATGTCGCTATCGGATGACTATTGCCTACGACGGGGCCGACTTCTCGGGTTGGCAGGTGCAGCCAGACAAAACGACCGTGCAGGGCGAATTGGAAGCCGGACTGCAGCGTCTGGCTGGTGACGTGGTACATGTGCACTCGTGTGGCCGCACCGATGCCGGGGTGCATGCCCGGGCCCAGGTGGCCCATTTTGATTTGGCTACGCCGTGGGAAGTGCCCGGTCAACTCGGCCAGGCGCTGAATGCTTTTTTGCCCGATTCGATCCGGGTGCTGAACTTGCGTAAAACGCGACCCAATTTCCACGCGCGCTACGATGCCCAAGGCAAGCAATACCGCTATTCGATTTGGAATGCACCGGTGGCCTGTCCGTTGCATCGGCGCCAAACACTCCATGTGTGGAAGCCACTGGATGTGACCGCAATGCGCCAGGCAGCGGCCTGGCTGGAGGGCCAACATGATTTTGCATCCTTTTCCGCCAACCCGGGCCGCGATATCGAAGGCACCGTGCGCACCATCTGGCAGTTGGCAGTTCGTCAACAAGGCCCCTTGGTTACTTTGTCCGTCGTGGGGGATGGCTTCCTCTATAAGATGGTGCGCAGCCTAGCTGGTCATCTGATCCGCGTGGGCATGGGCGCGGTTCCCGCCGAGGAAACCCAAGCGATTCTAGCCGCCAAGGTCCGGACCGCACGAGTGGAAACCGCGCCTGCTCGTGGCTTGTGCCTCTGGACCATTTATTACGGGGCTATTCCCGCCGCCGCGCACAAGAGGCTTTCCAAGCCGGAAACAGCGTGATAGGGTTTGCAATAAGAAGTGACGTAGAACAAACCGCGAGGAACGAACCATGGCTGATATCAACTTCAAGTGCCCTCATTGCGGACAGGATCTCAACGGGCCTGAGGAAATGGGGGGCGAGACTATTGAGTGCCCCGTCTGCAACAAAGACTTCCAGATTCCTGGCGGGATCATTGAGGTACCCAAGAGTCAAATGACACCGCCGCCGTCTCCGGCTGCTCCGGGCCATGCAGCGGCCAACGCCGAAACCACCTCCATGCCACGGCCCTCCAGCGAGGATGACAAGGGCAAAACAGTGCGGATCGAACTGCCACCCGAATTTTTGGCCGAACCCGAAAAGCACATCTTTAAGATCAAGCGGATCCAACACTAGGATGCGGCGGAAAACGACGGTGGGGGAAGTAGACGCGGACGTCTTGGCCTACACAGCGGGACAGGACCGAGTTCTCGATTTGGCCTTGGTGGAGGCCGACTGCATGGGGACGGCTGCGCACGCGGCCATGCTGGCGCGAGTCCCAGTGACGCCGCCACTATTGACACCCACCGATGCCCAGCGCATCGCCACCGAATTGGCGGGTCTCGCGGCCGAAGCGCGCCAAGGCCGATTCCAGATTACCTTGGAAGATCAAGACGTGCATTTGGCGGTAGAGCGCCGCCTGACCGAAAAACTGGGGGATCTGGGCCGGCGCGTGCATGTATGTCGCAGCCGTAATGATCAGGTGGCCGTAGATCTGCGTCTGTTCGCCAAGGGGCGCCTGCTGGAGGCCGTTGCCGCGGCGTCCACTTTGGCACAGTCGTTGCTGACGTTTGCCCGCAAACATAAGAAGGTGCCGATGGTTGGCCGTACTCACATGCAGCCAGCCATGCCTTCCAGCGTGGGCCTGTGGGCCTCGGCCTGGGCTGAAGGACTTTTGGACGATATCGAACTGTTGAAGGCGGCCTACGATTTGAATAATCAATGCCCCCTAGGTTCTGCCGCCAGCTATGGCGTGCCTCTGCCGATAGATCGCCAACTTGTCAGCGATCTGCTCGGATTCGCCAAGCCAGTTCATAATGTCCTGCATGCCAACCAAACTCGGGGAAAATTGGAATCCGTGATTTTGTCTGCCCTGGGACAGGTCATGCTGACGCTGTCGCGCTTCGCCCAGGATGTGATCCTGTTTTCCATGCCGGAATTCGGCTATTTTCGCCTGCCGCTGGAATTCACCACCGGTAGCAGCATCATGCCACAGAAGCGGAACCCCGACGTCTTGGAACTGATGCGGGCCAAAGCGGCCAAGGTGTTGGCTTACGCCAGCCTGGTCGCGGAGATTGTTCGTGCCGCGCCCTCGGGATATAATCGCGATGTGCAGGAGACAAAAGCACCCTTCTTTGAGGGGCTCGAAGTGACGATTTCCTCTCTACGCATTCTGCCGACGCTGATCACTGGCTTGCAGGTGGATGGCGCCGCCTTGAGGAGCGCATTCAGCTCGGATGTTTTTGCTACAGATCGCGCCTTGGAATTGGTGGCCGGCGGCATGCCATTCCGTGATGCCTATAACGAGGTTAAGGCCACGCTTGGTAAGGGAGCCGCGCATGATCCCGACAAGGCTTTGGCCGCCAAGACTCATTTAGGAGCGCCCGCCGGTCTCGATTTCGTATCTATGGCAACCCGCGCCAAACAAGCTTCCTCCTGGGCTGCCCGTGAACATCGCCGCCACGAAGCATGCCGGGATCGATTATTGAACTCTCGTTCGCCCAAATCTGGCATCAGCGGTTGACAGACTGCCGGAGTGAGGTAGGCTCAGAAGTGTCGGGGGGAATGAATTCTGAAAGAACGGCAGCTATGACGACAACAACTTATTCCTTCGGCGACTACAGCGTCTACTTAGCATTAGATGCAAAAACACCTCTGGGCCCCCTTGAAGATCTGCATATTTGCCATTTGGGTATGCGGTTCATCTCAAAACACGAAATTCCGCTTTTTTCCGTGTATGAATTCAATATGGCCGTTCGGTCTTCACCGGGAAACAATCCCGAGGTCAACGTGAAGTGTTGCGGTGTGGTTGTCGGATGTGAACCAGAAAACAGCGGGTTTCGCATTGTGATTCATTTTTCTGATCTCAACAAGTCGGACTCCACTTGCTTGAAAGACATTACGAAGGCCAACAAGATGCGCTGCGATTATTGCGCAAACGTGGACTAACCGGGAGTATCCCGGTTGTTTTTTTGGCTGGGGCAAAGTGGGGCAGAAGGGCGGCTGGAAAGTTGGTCTGGCCTGGTGTTCAGTCTGAATAGTCATAGCGCGGTTTAATATGTTTTCTTCACTATATTCCACAGAGTTAATTAACTGTGCGGATGCATTGCTTCTATAATCATATTCTGTAGAAAGGATTATAAACTTTAATTAATAATTTAATCTATATGAAGCATGAGTGTGAATTGTTAATAACAAGCACTGGTCTGTTGCCAATTTAGGGCACAGCGATTGGTGTTAACTGGCGTGACCGCTGTTCGCGCTGGCCGTTGAGCGTCTGGAAACCAGTTGCGATTTGGCGCTGCTTGGGCTATAAACACCCCATTGATGACGAAGAAAAGGACTCTGATGAAAAAAATAATTTTGTTGTTAATTGGCTTGGGATTGATTGTTTTGACGGCGGTGGCCGAGGAGAGCCGAGTATTTGCTTTGGCCACGACGGGCGACGTCGAACCCGAACTGACCGCGCGCATTCTTGCCTATCTGGAGAGCCAATCTGGCGCGATCCTGCGCCCCACGAATTCCGTGCAACTGCAACCGGGGCAGAGCATAGAGGAGATCGGACGCGCGGTGGCCCAGACGCTGGCAGCAGATGAAATAGGAGTACTGGTGCTGGGGTATTTTGGAGTCGATCAACCGCAGGGCGTATGCCTGCCCCATGAGCACTTTGGTATCCTCAATCTCTCCCGTCTGGGCGACGGCGTGGCGGAAGACCGGCTGATTCGCCGGGCGGGGCAAGACGGATTGCGCGTCATGGCCATGTTGTTGGGGTTATCGCCTTGTCCTTTCCCCTTGTGCGTCTTGACGGGCTTTGAGCAAACCGAGGATCTTGACCGCATGAGTGGCAATTTTTGTCCACCCTGCCTGGACCGATTCACTCGCCGGGCCCACGAAGCAAACTTGCAGATGAAGCCGATTGTTCAGGAAGAGCCGACCGAGTTGCCCGTGGCGGATGAATCCGCAGCGGATGACGAAGTGCCCGCTCCCGTCGAATAGCTGGGAGCGGTCGTTTCATGCTCGATATTAAACTCATTCGCGACAACCCTGATCTTGTCCGGGATCGACTCAAGACCCGCCGTTCTACAGTCGATATTTCTGCCCTGTTGGAACTTGACGAGCGCCGCCGCGCAGCCATCACCGAAGGCGAACGCTTCAAAAGTCAACGCAACGAGGTGTCCAAAAGGATTGGCGCGCTGAAAAAGGCGGGCGAGGATACCACTGAGATTCAACACCAGACCCGTGAGTTGGGTGAGCAGATTGCCGCACGGGATGCAGAGGTGCGGTCGATTGAGGAGACCCAGCGGCAATGGCTGCTGGCGATTCCCAACCTGCCCCACGAAAGTGTGCCAGAGGGTGGCGATTCTGCGCAAAATGTCGTCGTCCGCGAATGGGGAACCAAGAAGGATTTCCCTTTTGCGCCCCAAGATCATGTGGCCCTGTGCGAGACGCTGGAGCTGTTCGATTTCGAGCGCGCGGCGCGTTTGTCAGGTGCGGGGTTTCCGCTCGCCACCGGGGCTGGCGCGCGCTTGGAGCGTGCGCTGATTCAATTTATGCTCGACCTGCACACGACCCAGCACGGTTATACCGAGGTCGCCCCCCCGCACGTCGTCTCGACCGCGGCCATGATTGGAACAGGTCAGCTTCCCAAGATGGCGGATGATATGTACTCGCTGCCCGCCGATGAGTTGTGGCTAATCCCGACCGCTGAAGTGCCCGTGACCAATATCTATCGCGACGAAATCATTCGCAAGCCGCTGCCAATCAAACTGGTGGCACAAACCCCGTGCTTCCGGCGTGAAGCGGGGGCGGCCGGCAAGGATACGCGCGGGCTGATCCGGGTGCATCAGTTCAATAAAGTCGAACTGGTCCGGTTCGTCCCACCCGCTACATCCTATACGGCGTTGGAGGAACTGGTGGGCAACGCCGAAGCGGTGCTGCAGGCGCTTGAATTGCCCTACCGCGTATTGCTGTTGTGCTCCGGCGATATGAGTTTTGCGGCGGCAAAATGCTATGACATCGAACTGTGGGCTCCCGGGCATGACAGCTGGCTCGAAGTGTCCTCGTGCAGTAATTTTGAAGCCTTCCAGGCCCGCCGGGCCAATATCCGTTGGAAAAACCCTGAGGGCAAGAACGAGTTTGTCCACACCCTCAACGGTTCAGGAGTGGCCCTGCCGCGATTGATCGTCGCAATCTTAGAAAATGGTCAACAGGCAGACGGCTCGGTTGTGCTGCCCAAAGCCCTACGGCCCTACATGGGCGGGTTGGAGCGGCTGGTGCCGCAGGCCTGAGCCGCTCGTGATCGCAACGGTTCAGACCACCGTCGCCACGCGCTTTCCACGAATTCGCGGGATGCGCGTTTTGGTTGCCGCCAGCGGGGGGGCCGATTCGACGGCATTGGCGCTAGCGCTGAAAGAACTGGGGGCCGAGATCGTTCTGGCGCATGTACATCACGGAATCCGTGGCAAGAGTGCGGATGGAGATGCACGTTTTGCTCGTGCTTTGGCCCGCAAGCTGGGTGTGCTTTTCCATTTGGGTCGGTTTGATGTACCGGCTGAGGCGCAGAGCAGTGGCGAGTCCCTAGAGATGGCGGCGCGCCGCGTGCGTCGAAGATTTTTGGTGGAGACCGCCCGTCAGGAGAAAATCAAGTGGATTGCGGTGGGGCATACTGCAGATGATCAGGCCGAGACAGTTTTGATGCGGATTGTGCGAGGAACCGGAGTGGCCGGGTTGGCGGGGATCCCGTATCTGACGAAGCATGGCGGGGTGAATTTTATTCGCCCCTTGCGCGATGTGAGGCGCGACGATGTGCTCGCCTGGCTCAAGAGCCGACGCCAACGCTGGCGTGAAGATGAGACCAACGCCGACGACTTCGCCATGCGCAACCGCGTGCGCAATGAAATCCTGCCACTGCTGGAGCGGCGCCTCAATCCCGCGGTACACCAAGCTCTGCTGCGGCTGGGTGACATCGCTGCGGCCGAGGACGAGGTGATGAGCGCGCTCGTGGAACAGGCCCGGCGCAGCGACCACCCCGATCAGGCTCCGTTGGCCATCCGCCGCCGCCTGGCGCTCGCGGAGTTGCAACGCCAGGGGGTGCCGCCGGGAGCCATCGATTTTGCCGCCATCGAGTCGTTTTCCACAGCGTGGTCCCGCGCCTGCGGGATCCATAGCATGGAAGAATCGAAAATTTTTTTTCCACAACATGGAGAAATCTCGGCCAATCTTCCACAGCGTGGAAGAAAGTTTTCCATAGCGTGGAAAAACAGCGAAAAAGTTTTCCATAGCGTGGAAAACCCGACGCTTGCGCCGGAGTTGTGCATTCGAGAGGGGCGCGGATTCTCGCGGCGTCTGGATGAGGTCTGCCTCTCGGCGGCAGCAGTGGCAGGGCGTGATCTGGTGCTGCGCAGTTGGCGGGCAGGCGACCGCATGCAGCCGCTCGGAATGACCGGCAGCAAAAAAATCTCTGATATCTTTACAGACCTGAAGGTGCCGCGGGTCGACCGCAACGGCTGGCTGGTCGTGGAATGCGGCGACCAGATTGCGGCTCTGGCCGGGTGGCGAGTGGCACGTGATTTTGCGGTGGAAGGCCCCAAGGCCCCCTCTATCCGCATCCGCTGGTCAGCAAAATAATCGTAATTACCATGATGATGAGCCGCTTGCGGACGTAGACACTGGTATCCTGCGCACACGATGGTTAATTAACTATCGCTTTAGAAACAAGGGGATATGGGCAACGGGATTAGTGCTCTAAAATGGCAAATTTACAGGAAAATTCGTCAATATAGATGGTTGGAGCCTTGGTCCAGGAAAGTGATGGTTAATTAACCATCGTGTGAGATTGTGGGGAGGGTGGTCGATCCGGATCGGCGTCGATTTTTGTTCATCCATCGTTCACCTTCTTGTCCGCCGACTTGTTTGCCATAGCCTTGGCGAAGGATAAAACCTGTCGGAGGGTCTCGGCAGAGTCCCGCAGGTTAGCGGCTGAGACAAAGTGGTGGTGATGGTTAATTAAACATCGTGTGAGATGAGGGAGTCTATCAGGTGATAATGCCGCGGATGCGCAGTTCGAAGAAGGCGGCTTTACAGGCGCGGACATCGGCGAGGGCGTCATGGGCATTGTCGAAGGATTTTTGGAACAGCTTGCGATGTAGCTCGGCGAGATTGGGGTACTTGAAGTCGTCGTAGCGTCCGGGGATGGCGCAGAAGGCAGTGGCTTCCTTCATGGTGCAGCGCAGGGGTTTTTTCAGCAGGGGATGGGGCAGGGACAGGCGCAGGAATTCAGCGCCGAGAATTTTTTCATCGAAGGAAATGTTGTGGGCGATGGCGACAGTTGCGGCAGTAATCTGCGGCTGGACTTCGGCGAGGGCGTCGGCGATAGGGATACCTTCGGCGAGGGCGCGTTCGGTGGTGATGCCGTGAATGCGCGAGGCGTCGGGGGGAATGGTGTAGCCTTGTGGGAGAATAATACGATTGGCGGAGGCGATCTCGTTGCCGGCGTCGTCGCAAAGGAGCCAGGCAAGTTGGACCATGCGGGGCCAGTTGGTAAGGGTGCCCGGCGACAGGGGCAGATCCCAGCGCCGGGGCAAGCCGGTGGTTTCCGTGTCGAAAAAGAAAAGTCGCGTGTCGGAGGGGCCGTTAAAATTGAGCATCATATCCATAAGAGGGCGCTTTCGCTAAGACGGAGGGTATCGTGCCGAGGGTCACAGGGGTTGGGTCTCGTCTGCCGCGGCAGGCAGTGCGGGCGTGGGCGTGGGCGTGGGTGGGGTAGCGGGTGGCGGAGCATCGGGGCGGGGCATTTCATATTGGACGTCGTCGATCGTCCAGGTGACGCCGATCTTACGGAAGACCATCAGGGTGGGCTGAAGTTTCTCGGCACCTTGGACCTGCACGCCCAGAAAGAGGACCTGGGGTTGAGTTTCGATGGCTCGCACGAGGGTCCAACTGGCGGGGATGCCAACATTCTCAAGAAACGCCTGGGCTTGAGTCAGGAAGGCCAAGAGAGGGACTCGCACGCGATAGGTGGCGCTCATGTCGGCGTAGATCTCGTCGAGTTCGCCGGTTTGGAAGCGCGACCAGAACGCATCGGCCAAAGCTGCAACTTCGGGCGGTGGCTCGATGGTGGGGCCGACATGGACGCTTGCCCGGCGGCTCATCATTTCTTCAACCACGGACGGGGAGATGCGCCACTCGTTACCCAATTTGACAAGGCCAACCAGAATGGGTTTATCCTTGCCGGTGGCCGAACGGCTTTCGATGCTGGCCAGATAGCCATCAATATCGTCGGGGGCGGGGGCATATCCGCGGATGCTCCAGGTCATGCCGGGGTAGCCGGCTTCATTAAGAATGCCTAGCAAAATGTGCTGGAGGCGGGCGGGGGCGAGATCGTTGAGTTGAATTTGAGCGGACATCTCTTCGAGGTCGTTGTCGGTCAGCCCGGGTGTTTTGGATTTCAGTTCGGCGAGGCGGCGGTCGAGCAGATACTGGCGCATGCCGCGGAGATCTTGGAGGGCCAGCGCCGAGTTCAAGTCGCCTTGGGCAAGAAAAGAGAGATAGGTTTCCACGAGAGTTGCGGCGGCCGGTTCGGGCGCTTCGGGTGCAAAAAGGGAGGGGGGGGCGGCACCGTGAACGGCGATAACGCTATGGCAGATCCAGGCGAGGCAAACGAGACCGATGGTTTTTTTCATGACTCAAGACTCCAGAGGCTGTCCAAGGGAATGGGTTAGCCCTTAATTATGCCGAACGGCCGCCACAAGTCAAACGCGGGTTCATGGTGAGGAAAAGTTTTGCTTGGGGGGCGGGGGGAGGGCATAATGGACAAAGATCAAGAGTGGAATCGGTAAACCGGATGGAGGCACAGCGCGACGTGAGCGATTTTTTAGAGTTTAAGGATGTCTCCAAGCACTATGGAGCGGTGAAAGCGGTAGACCATGTATCGCTGTCGGTGAAACAGGGCGAATTTTTCTCGCTTCTGGGGCCCAGCGGGTGTGGCAAAACCACCCTATTGCGGATATTGGCGGGGTTTGAGCAGCCGGACACCGGCCGGGTGCTGCTAGGGGGGGAGGATGTGACCGATTTGCCGCCCTACGAACGCAAGGTCAACACCATCTTCCAAAGTTATGCGCTATTCCCGCACTTGTCGGTGTGGGACAACATCGCCTTCGGGTTGAAGGTGGCCAAGCGTCCAAAGAAAGAGATCACGGCTGGCGTTGATGCCATGCTGGCGCTGATTCAGATGGAAGACCAGGCCTGGAAAAAACCCCACCAGATTTCGGGCGGACAGAAGCAGCGCGTGGCCATCGCGCGCGCGCTGGTGAACAAGCCACGGGTGCTACTGCTGGATGAACCCTTGGCGGCGCTGGATCTGAAGTTGCGTCAGCGGATGCTGATCGAGCTGGACCTGATCCACGACGAAGTGGGAATTACATTTTTATATGTCACTCACGACCAGGGCGAGGCGATGAGTCTGTCCGACCGCATTGCGGTGATGCAAATGGGCAAGGTTGAGCAGTTGGGAACGCCGGGGGAGATTTACGAAGCGCCACGAACAAGTTTCGTCGCCGCCTTTATTGGCGACACTAACTTTTTCGATGGCGTGGTGGCCGAACCGCTGGAAAAACATTCCGTACTCGACGGGATGCTGGCGGTGGCGGTGGACAAGGACTATAGCCGCTTACGAGTCGATAATTTCATCGATTTGGAATGCTTCAACGACAAACAGATCAAGCAAGGCGAGCATGTCTTTTTGAGCATCCGCCCGGAAAAGTTCCGGATTTCGCGGGAGCGCCCAAAAGCGTTGCCGCATCTGAACATCATCGAAGGCGAGGTAGAAGACGTGATCTATCTCGGGGCGCACACAAAATACTGGGTGCGGGTGTCGGACTTTCGGATTTCGGTGATTCGCCAGCACAGCCGATTCCTGCTCGACGAGGAACCGATCCGCTGGCACGAGAAGGTGTGGTTGAGCTGGCACGCCGATGACGGGTTTATGATGGAGAAGTATAGCGAGCAGGATGAAAACCTGCTGCTGCAACCACCGGAAGAAGTGGGCGAGACCACTGAGCCGGAGGTGAGCCAGTCATGAAGGCGGGGGCCCGCAACCGCCTGACAGAATGGCTGGTAACGCTGCCGTCATTTGTCTGGCTGACCGTGCTGTTTTTATTACCCACGGCGCTGGTGTTCGCCATTATGTTCAAGCCGGCGACGCCGTTTGGGGGCATCGGAGAAGGCTGGACGCTGAATACGTTGTGGACGCTGGGGAATCCGAACTACCCGGCCATCATCTGGCGGACCATCCGGCTGAGTATGCTGGCGACCGCGCTGTGTATTATGCTGGCCACGCCGATGGCCTATTACATGGCGCGGGCAAGTCAGGCTGTGCGGCGCTGGATGCTGCTGCTGGTGGTGCTGCCGTTTTGGACCAGCTCGCTGGTCCGTATTTTTGCCTGGAAGGTGCTGCTGCATCCGGAAGGCATCTTGAAGCAGGCCCTCGTGTTGCTGGGGCTGGTGTCCCCGGAGGCGACCCTGCTCTACAACGAAAATGCCGTGCTGCTGGTGATGGTGTATACGGAGCTGCCATTTGCGATCCTGCCCATCTATGCCGCCGCAGAAAAATTCGACTACCAACTAATCGAGGCCGCCAAGGATCTGGGCGCGACCTCGTTTCGCGCGTTCCGCTCCATCTTTCTGCCGGGGATCCGGGTGGGCATGATGACGGCGTTCCTGATGGTATTTATTCCCTCGCTGGGCTCGTATGTGATTCCGGACATTGTGGGAGGGCCGACCAGTGAAATGATTGGCAACAAGATTGCGCAACGAACCTTTGTTGATCGCAACCTGCCGCACGCCGCGGGACTGTCGGCCTTCCTGGCCATGACGGTGTTGGTGCCGATGCTGGCCATCACCAGCCTGCGACGGAAGGAAAAGCCGCGCGATACGCTGCGGGAGGAGGGGGTATGAAGCACAGCCGCCTGCCTCTGATCGTGACCTGGGCCGTCCTGATTTTCTTCTACCTGCCGATTGTGATTCTGGTGGTCCAGTCGTTCAATTCGGCGCGGTTCGGCGGGGCGTGGGAATCGACTTCGCTGAAATGGTATATCCAGTTGATGAATGAGCCGAGCATCTGGCATGCGCTCACGAACACGCTGCTGATTGCAGGGACGGCCACAATCGCCTCGATGGTGCTAGGCACGTCGGCGGCATTTGCCCTGCACCGATTCGCAGGAGATCGCCTGCAAAAGCTCCACTACAGCATCATTTATATGCCGCTGGTGCTGCCGGAAATTCTGATGGGATTGAGCATGCTGCTGTTTTTTGTGGCGATCAATGTCCAGCTTGGGCTGGTGACGATCTTCATTGCGCACGTGACATTTTGCCTGTCGTATGTGGCCATGACCGTGCTGGCGCGCTTGCAGGATTTTGATTTTGCGATCATCGAAGCGGCGCAAGATTTGGGAGCGGGCTGGTGGACCACGCTCTGGCGCGTGCTGGTGCCGATGCTGGCGCCAGGCATTCTGGCGGGCGGGTTGCTGGCCTTTACGCTCTCAATCGATGACTTTGTGATTTCGTTCTTCGTGGCGGGGCCGGGATCGACTACACTACCCATCAAGATTTACAGCATGATCAAGTACGGCTCGCCGCCGCTGATCAATGCACTTTCGACGCTGTTGCTGCTGGTGACATTTACCAGTGTGGCGGTGAGTCAGCATCTGACTCGCCAAGAGCGGGCAACCAAGTCATGAGTTCGGTGTAAAATAGCCAACCAGGAGGACAGGGCATGAATAAATACAGTTGGAAGATGATAGCGGCCGGGGTGCTGTTGGCAGTGGTGGCAGCAGGTTGCGGACCCAAGAAGCCGGTGCTGCATATTTACACGTGGTCGGACTATGTGAAGCCCGAACTAGTCAAGCGGTTCCAGCAGGAAAATAACTGCCGGGTGGTGATTGATACCTTCGATTCGAATGAGGCGATGTATGCCAAGCTCAAGGCTGGCGCAACGGGCTATGATTTGCTGTTCCCAACCAGTTACATGGTCAAGATTATGAATGAGCAGGGCATGCTGCAGAAGCTCAATCCTGACTGGCTGCCCAACCGGAAAAATATCGACCCGGCTTACTTGGCGATGGTCGTGGATAAGGAGATGGATCATAGCGTGCCTTACACGACGACGATCACCTGCCTGGGCTATTTGGGGTCGCGCGTAGATAACGTTGAGCCCACCTGGGGCATGCTTGATCGCACAGACCTCAAGGGGCGTGTGACCATGCTGAACGACTACCGCGAGACGATCGGTTCGGCGTTAAAGTTCCTCGGCTACAGCCTCAATACTCTGGACGATCAGCAGTTGGCCGAGGCCAAGGCCGTTTTGCTGCGCTGGAAGAAAAATTTGGCTAAATTCGAGAATGAACAATACAAGACAGGGCTGGCCTCGGGCGAGTTTCTGCTGACCCACGGCTATAGCGGCGATTTGATGATGGTGCAGTCCGAGAACAAGGACATTAAACTTGTGGTACCCCGCGAAGGTACGGCACTAAGTTTCGACGATATGGTGATTCCCGCCACCGCTGCAGAGGTCGAGTTGGCACATCGGTTCATCAACTTTATTCTTGAACCCGAAGTGGCCGCCGAACTGACAGAATATATTTATTTTCTGTGTCCCAACAAGCCCAGCTATGCCCTGCTGGAGGAAGAAATTCAGGAAGACCCGATTCTCTTCCCACCGGAGGACGTAATAGCCAAGCTGGAAATGATCCAAGATCTGGGGGCGAATAATGTCAAATACACTCGGTTGTGGGATGAGGTTAAGGCTGGCGAATAAGCCCGACCTCTGCCGATAACCATCACGCCCGCCGGAGAGCATCCGGCGGGCTTTTTGCTGGGGTAGTTCTGCCAGCGAATGGAGTCAGACCGTGCCGCTGGAAGAGCCGAACAGATTCACCACGGATGAACACCCACCTTCGCCAAGGCTACGGTGGGCAAGCAAGATGGACACGGATGGGGAAGGTTGGGGCAGCCGGGGATGAATCTGAACTCATGAACTCAGGAAAGAATAACGGTGAAGATAAACTACGAAAAGCGCGAAAAGGGGAGAGGAGACGGGAGACGGCTTTCCTGTAGGTGCGCCCGCTGGGCGCGCCTGATTGGGAAAGCGGCGAACAGCCGAGATCATTTTTAGACAGGATTAACAGGATTGTGCAGGATTGGGGAAATCCCCCGGGCTTGCCCCGGGGATGGTTAGGTTGGCGGGGCAGCTAGTATGGCTGCACAACCTTAAGCACA
>JAVEUJ010000128.1:0-6807 GCA_034005635.1 Kiritimatiellia bacterium
CCTATCAAACACTCATCTCCAGTATTTTACACAAGTTTATCAACGGCCGACTGGTGGAAACAACGGGCGTGTCCGCAGAACAGTAGCGTTGGTTGATGGTTCATGGTGCGTAGTCGTTGGTTGAGTACGGGCGGCGGCGAACCCTTGCCCAATCCGACGCGCCCAGCGGGCGCACCTACAGGAAAATATATCCACCGGGCTTGCCCCGGTGTGCTTAAGGCTGCGCAGCCCTATAACCTGCGCAGCCAACCTAACCATCCCCGGGACAAGCCCGGGGGATTCCCTACAGCCCCTGCCCCCTCCCCATTCGCGAAATTCGTGTGATTCGTAGTTTATCTTCCCCGGTTTCCCCATCTGTGTTCATCGGTGTTCATCCGTGGTGCAGTTCTCTCTTTCACTTTTCGCGTCTTTGCGTCTTGGCGTCAGGCTGGTGGTTGACCTTAAAATATCTCCCCAATACCTGTTGCCATAGTGCACACATCGTGATATGTTCGCAACATGAAACCATTCGACTGGAACGACGAGAAGAATGAATGGCTGCGGCAAGAACGTGGAATTTCATTCGAGGATATTGTCTTCCACCTCTCCCGTGACGGATTATTAGCCATCCTGGAACATCCCAATCTTCGACTGTATCCAGGGCAACGCATATTCGTTGTAAACGTCGAAGGGTATGCCTGTATTGTGCCGTTCGTGGAGGATGACGACAAAATCTTCCTCAAAACAATCATTCCCAGTCGAAAAATGACGAAACAATATTTGGAAGGAAACTAAAATGAAACTGCCGCAGGATGAAAAAAAACTACTCGATTCCGTCGAGAAGGGTGAGTGGAAGTCCATTCCGGATTTTTCACGCCAGTCGGCGCGCTACCAAGCGTCGGCCCGCGCGACTCTGCGCAAGGACAAGCGCGTGAATATCCGCATGGCTGAACGCGATCTGATTCGCCTTCAGAAAACCGCCATGCGGGAGGGCCTTCCCTATCAAACACTCATCTCCAGTATTTTACACAAGTTTATCAACGGCCGACTGGTGGAAACAACGGGCGTGTCCGCAGAACAGTAGCGTTGGTTGATGGGTCATGGTGCGTAGTCCTTGGTTGAGTACGGGCGGCGGCGAACCCTTGCCCTATCCGGCGCGCCCAGCGGGCGCACCTACAGGAAAATATATCCACCGGGCTTGCCCCGGTGTGCTTAAGGCTGCGCAGTCATATAACCTGCGCAACCAACCTAACCATCCCCGGGACAAGCCCGGGGGATTCCCTACAGCCCCTGCCCCCTCCCCATTCGCAACATTGGTGTGATTCGTAGTTTATCTTCTCCGGTTTCCCCATCTGTGTTCATCGGTGTTCATCCGTGGTTCGGTTCTCTCTTTCCCTTTTCGTGCCTTTCGTCTCGACCTCTTGTAGTGTCGGGATCGTAGTTTTCCCGCTACTGAATGAGTGCATAAAAAAGAGCGGCCCGAAGGCCGCCCTTTGTTTAATCCTGTATACAGGATTATTTCTTCATCTTGCGACGGAGCACCATCGCCAGCGCGCCCAGGCCCAAGAGGCTCAAGGTCGCCGGCTCAGGAATTGCAGATGCCCCCGTCGTGATGCTGACATTGTCAATGGCCAGCCCCTGAGCAGAACCAGAGCCCGTGCCACGGTCATAAATCCATTCCAAGGTAATACTGGAACCATGGGCCATGCTGAGTCCCGACAAGCTTTGGCGGGTCTAATCATTAGAACTTACAGGCGGCCCCTTTTGCGATTGGCTCAAGTATTGGATTCCCCTCTCTGCTTTAATCGGTATTCTGCCCTGTGGTTACTCGATGAAGCAGGAAACCCCATTCAAAACAAGAACCGCTTGGGTCCTCATGGCGCTATTGGCCGCCCTGACACTGGCTCTGTTCTGGCCGGCCACCGGCTACGAGTTGGTTAACTTGGATGATATGGCCTACGTCAAAGAAAACCAGCTGATCCTCCAAGGGTTGACCTGGCCCGCCATCCGCGAGGCATCCACCTCCCTCTATCAAGTAATGTGGGCACCTGGCTTGTGGATGTCCTACATGCTGGACGTCGAGCTCTATGGCACAACCAGTTGGGGTCTGCATCTTACCAATGTCCTGCTGCACACAGTCAACGCCCTGCTGGCCTTTGGCCTGTTCTGGAGCTGGACCCGCAAGCCTTGGCGCGCCTTCTGGGCCGCCGCCATCTGGGTTTGGCATCCCCTGCGCGTCGAAAGCGTTGCCTGGGTCTCCGCGCGCAAAGACGTCCTCAGCGGGTTATTTTTCCTAGCGTGTCTTTTGTTTTATTATTTGGCACATCGGGCTCCGCCTTTACCCCCTCAAACGGCGCGCACCTGGCCCCGGCGGCTTTGGCTTACAGCCAGCCTGCTTTCGATGGCCCTTGGCCTGACGGTCAAGCCTATGTTGGTCACCACCCCAGCCATTTTGCTGTTGCTCGACATCTGGCCGCTAGGCCGAGTTCAACTCACTTTTCGAGACCTGCTTCGGAAATTACCGCGCCTGATAGCCGAAAAATGGCTGTATTGGCTCTTCGTCGCCGCGTCCGCTTTCATGGCTATCTACGCCCACGCCCAAGGAACCAGCCTCGGGAACGCACCGCTGGGCATGCGTCTTTTAGGTATTCCCCTCAACTACACTTTCTACCTGCTGAAAACGGTCCTACCCGTCCGTTTGACCATCCTGTACCCGAACTTGGCTGTCCAACCCGTCACGGTGTTACTCTCGCTCTTGACTCTCCTGCTTCTCACACTATGGGTCTGGGACTATCGGCGGCGGTCGCGGGCACCCTTGATCGGCTGGCTGTGGTTCCTCGGTGTCATGTTACCTACCAGCGGCATTATCCGGTTCGGAGTACAAAGCCTGGCCGACCGCTTCACGTATCTTCCAGCCCTGGGCCTGTCCATCCTGGTCCTGCCCCTCTTCCCCACTCGCGGTCCCCGCTTGCGCGACATTCGCGCGATCTTATGCACCAGCATTCTGCTGGGATTGGCCGTGCTCACCTACCGGCAACTCCCCGTCTGGCGCGATTCGGAACACTTGTTTGACCATTTACTTCGATATTCCCCCCAGCATGCCTACGCGTTATCCGAAAAAGCCTCGCGCATGACTCGCCAGGGACGGTTGCAAGAGGCCGAAGAGTTGATCCGGCGCGCCTGCCAAGAGCCCACCTGCACCGATAGCCAACAGATTTTGAAGGCCGAAATCCTGGCATCGAGAGGAAAAACTGAGCAAGCCAAAGCGCAGCTCCTCTCCCAGACATTGAAAAATCCCGGCATTTCCTCTGGATACTGGCATTTCGCCCTCGCGATGGTGTTGAACCAGATGGAAGACTATCCGGAAGCCCTGCGCCACGCCCAACAAGCCACTCAGGTCCTTGAGCCTCAGGACTTGCTGTATCGTGACCTCCTGCTGCTCGGTCTGACCATCTCGTATCGGATGGATGCCCCACAAAACGCCTTGCAATGGGCCCACCGTTTGCCTCACCTGCACAATGCGACTCACGTCCAGTTTACCGATCTCATGCCATATTATCTTGGCCAGTGGAAACGGCACCAACGGTCTGAAGCCGTCGCCTATTTCCGGGAATACCTGGCCCAAAATCCTGACCAGCCAGACGCCTTGAATAACCTCGCCTGGCTGATGGCCACAGCCGAATGGAGCCCCATCCCTCCGCAAGAAATCGTGGCCTATGCCCGCCGGGTTAATGCGTTGGCCCCCTCCAACCCCATTCTTCTAGACACGCTGGGGGTGACTCTGGCCCACGCGGGTGATTTTGCGGCCGCACAGGATGCCGCTCAACAGGCTCAAGACATCCTGCGCGCCGCCAATCAAGAGCAATCGATCCTGTTCCAGTTGATCACCCAGCGAATCGAAACGTATGCCGCCCATTCTCCCTGGCGTGAGGAGAACGCGGCCGACCGCATACTGAATGATTATTATGAACATTGAGGCCGTCACCACTTCACCGCCATTGGGGTCCATGGACAAGGGTCTGGCCAGCCTCAGGCGCGCCTCTTCTATGTGGATCGGAGTGCTGCTCTTCTTGCTGGTTTTCGCAGTCTTCAGTCCCTCCCTGAGCTATGAGCTGGTCGCAGTCGACGACATCCATTACATCAGCCACAATCAACTCGTGTTAGGCGGGCTGTCCGGATCGGCCATCCGCGTGGCATTTACGGATTTCTACAACCAGATGTATGCGCCGCTTTTATGGATCTCCTACATGGCTGATGTGTCGTTCGGCGGAGCCAGCCCAGTCCAACCCTGGGGATTCCACCTCACCAATGTCCTTCTCCACAGCCTTAATTCGCTGCTCCTCTATTTTCTGCTCCTGGCATGGTGCAAAAAGCCATGGCGCGCATTCTTTTTCGCCGCGCTGTGGGCGCTGCATCCGCTGCGCGTTGAATCCGTCGCGTGGGTCACGGAGCGTAAAGATGTGTTGTCGGGATTATTCGCCCTGCTGTGTCTGGGTTGCTATTGGCGCGCCAACCGACACAAGGCGATTCCGGCGATTGGCCCCACCCTGCTGGCGCTCGTCTTTTTCATCGCTGGATTGTTAGTCAAACCCTCCCTGACGCCTATTCCGCTGGTGCTGCTGCTTCTCGATTATTGGCCGTTGCGCCGATACGGGCCCAACGCCCCCCCCCTGCTCCGCGCGGCACCCCGCTTGCTTCTGGAAAAAACACCCTTCTTCCTGGCTTCTTTCGCGGCATCCGTCGCTGCCGTAAAAGCCCATCAGGCCAGTCACTCCCTCACCGAGTTGCCGCTGGTTGAACGGCTGCTGGATGTGCCCATTCATTACGGATTCTATCTCTTCAAGATATTCCGGCCGCGCAACCTCTGCCCGCTGTATGCCCCAGTCGCCTTTACCTGGTTCGACTTCTGCCTCGCCTGCGCGCTGCTGGTGCTGCCCTCTATCTGGCTTTGGCGGCTGCGGCGGCGGCAGCCGCATGGGTGGGTGGGCTGGCTGTGGTTTCTTGGGCTGCTGCTGCCCGTCAGCGGACTGATCCGATTTGGTGCCCAAGTGGTGGCCGATCGCTTCACCTATCTCCCGACCATCGGCTTGTCCATCGCGGGGCTTTTCTTGCTCCCCACCTCTTCTGTACGTTTCCTCCCACGAAACGCACGTGCGTCGCTGCGCGCCCTGTTGGCGGCGGGTCTGCTGCTCGGGCTGACCGCCCGAACGTGGCACGCCCTGCCCATCTGGAAAAACAGCCAACGACTCATTGCCCACCTCTCCGTCTTCGCTCCCCAACATCCGCTGGTACTCATTGATCGCGCCGTCCAGATCGTGGCACGTGAAGGCAATTTCGCTGAGGCCCAATCCGCTTTGGAGGCCGCGCTGCTTCTCAGCCCGCACGACCTCAACACAATTACGCGTATCGCCCTATGTATCAACGAGCAGGAAACTCCGGCCGCCGCCATGGAATTCCTGCTCAACCATCGGTCCGATCTCTTCCGCGAGGGCGAATGGGAATTACAAATGGCCACCTTCGCCTTTCTGGGTGCCCGCTACGACGAAGCGTTGGACTACGTTGAAGAGGCCCGACGGCGCATGCCCCAAAACGACAGCGGACAAAACAACCTCCTGCTCCTTGGCATGGCATCCGCTTTTGAACAGGGTGATACAGCCAAGGCCATGGCGTATGCTCGTCAAAATCCGCACTTTCACAATCGAACCGAGATTCAACTCGAAGACCTGCTGCCGCTCCATTCTTATCATTGGGGCATTTTCTTGCGCCGGGATTCCTTGGCATACTTTCGGCGGCTGGTTCAAGCCTATCCTGCGCGCGGCGACTTGCTCAACAACGTGGCCTGGATTCTGGCTACCGCCGAATGGTCCCCCGCTTTGCCGCAGGAAGTCCTCGCCATCGCCGAACGCGCCCAGGCCCTTGCTCCTGCCCCCCACCCCGTCTTGCTCGATACCTTGGCAGTGGCCCAGGCTAATGCTGGGGATTTTGAAGCCGCGGTCCACACCGCCGAGCAAGCTCTGGCGCTCGTTCCTGATCATCCGCAGCAAGCCCGCTTCCGCCAGCAGCTTCAAGCCCGCATCGATCTCTATCGAAACCGACAGCCCTATCGCGAAGAAGCGGCGGCCCGCCTGTTTTAGAGCATTTTCAATTATTCTATGGCCGCGCCCAGCGGGCGCAGCTACAGGGAACTGGATCGGTTGTAGTTGCGCCCGCTGCGCGCGGCAGTTGTTCGATCCGTCTCGCCACAGCCATTTATGTGGCTATGAGATGACTCAAGCTGCTCTAGCCGTTCGACTATCCTTCCCGCTTGTTTGCCGCCACCAATCGCTTTACAGTGCTGAACCATGAAGTGGCTCACCACACATCCCACGCGCCTGCTGACCCCTTTCCTGGGCGTGCTTCTTTTCGCCTCAACATTGGCCCTATTTTCCCCCTCCCTTTCGTATGAGCTGGTTCCGGTGGACGACGTCACCTACGTCACCGAAAACATGCTTGTACTGACGGGCCTCTCGCCGCAATCCATCCGTGCCGCCTTCTCCCCGGGCAATGCCACTGCACCCATGTACATGCCTCTCCTGTGGATTTCTTATATGGCCGACGTATCGCTTTTGAACGCCTCGCCAACCCATCCCTGGGGCTTCCACTTCACCAATGTGCTGCTCCATGCCCTCACCGCAAGCCTGCTGTTCGCCTTGTTCGCGGTGTGGTGCAAAAAGCCTTGGCTTGCCTTCTTTTGGGCGGCCGTCTGGGCCTTTCACCCCTTGCGCGTGGAATCGGTGGCGTGGGTCACGGAACGCAAGGACGTCCTGTCCGGGTTGTTCTGCCTACTGA
>JAVEUJ010000015.1:0-26017 GCA_034005635.1 Kiritimatiellia bacterium
AAAGAAGAGAATTTAACCACGGATGAACACCCGCCTTCGCCAAGGCTACGGTGGGCAAGCAAGATGGACACGAATGGGGGAAGGTGGGGGGGAGCTGGGAATGAATTTGAACTCATGAACTCAGGAAAGAATAAGGGAGAAGAGAAACTACGAAATGCGCGCTTGCCGCTGTGGAGGGAAATGCGCGAAAAAAAAGAATAGGAAATAGCCGGGGGACTAACCACAGAGGGCCACCGTGGGGCACAGAGGGGGAGGGGGAAAGGGGCTCCCCGTAGCGTGGACCTCTGGTCCGCGTCAAGCAGAAGAAGCCGCGCAACAGAACGGGAAGAGGCGCGGACCGGGAGGTCCACGCTACGAGAGCCGAGTTTTCCATAGCATGGCGCCTGTCGAGGGATCTCCGAGATGGTTCGACTACGCTCACCATGACCGGAAGGGGGGGCGGTTAACAATTAAGGATGGCGGATTAAAATTTTTAGGGAGGAGAGTGAGTCGGGGGACAGTCCGATCCGACCAATCCGGCTCTTCACGGTCAACGGTTAACGGCTCCTGCCATCAACCATCGACCACCCACCATCAACCATTAAGACCAGGCGAGCATTTGCTCGATGGCACGGCGGGCGCGGGTGGCGACGGGTTCGGGAACGGAGACGACGGGGGCCATGTCGCGCAGGCAGAAGAGCACTTTTTCGAGGGTGTTGAGCTTCATGTTGGGGCAGACCGCAAATGGGGAAACCCGATAGAATACCTTTTCAGGATTTTCCTTGCGCAGCCGATGGAGCAGGCCTTCCTCTGTGGCAATGATGAATTCCCGGACGGGGCTGTCTTGGACGAAGGAACACATTTGGCCGGTGGAGAGGATGTGGTCAGAGACGATCCGGACCGGTTTGGGGCATTCGGGATGGGCCAGGACCAAGGCGCTGGGATGCGCGGTCTTCAGGTCGAGTATCTCGCGCGGATTGATCCGGGCATGGGTGGGGCAGTAACCCGGCCACAGGATCAGCTCACGCCCTAGGGTTTCCGCCACGACGCTGCCGAGGTGCTGGTCGGGCACAAAGATGACGTCTTGGCCTTCGTAATGCTGGACAATCTTGACGGCGTTACCAGAGGTGCAACAGCAGTCGCTTTCTGCCTTTACCTCGGCGGGTGAATTGACATAGCAGACCACTTTGGCACCGGGGTGTTGGGCTTTGAATTCCAACAGTTGGGCGGCGGTAATCATATCGGCCATCGGGCACCCAGAGCGGGCATCCGGAATGAGCACGATTTTGCCGGGGTTGAGAATGGCGGCAGTCTCCGCCATGAAATTTACACCGCAAAATACAATGGTATCGGCGTCAATATCAGTGGCTTTGCGGGCCAGCTCCAGGGAGTCCCCGGTGAAGTCGGCGATGTCCTGGACATCGGGCCGTTGATAGTTGTGGGCCAAAATAACGGCCCGACGCTTTGCCTTAAGCGATTGGATTTCTTCGCGAAGATTCATTATATCTCATTATCCAACATTTCCAGTCGAATGTCCACTGGTGAGCCGGAAACCAGCCCAATCCGGCACTGCTGGCGTACTGATTGGCTACAGCGCCTTAACGGCGGCCATGGCGGCTGGGGCGTCGATGCCGAAGTAGTGCCACAGTTCGAGATGGCCTTCCGACGGCGCGATGCGCGGATCGGTGATGCCCAGATGGATGAGCGGCAACTGTCGGCCATAGGCCGCGCCGCGCACCAAGCTGGCAAAGCCGCGGATACCAGTTTCGGGGTCGCCGATCAGGCCGTCTTCGATCGTGACGATACCGTCGGGATATTGGGCGAATAGCGCGGCGAGGCGGCCGGAGTCCAGCGGCAGGCCATTGATGACCCAGGCATCGACGGCTAGGTCCTCAGCGGCCAGTTTGTCGGAGGTCTCGGCGGCAACGAAGGCCGTTGCGCCAAAGGCAAGCAGAGCCTTGCGGGCGCCGGGTTGGGCACGCAACTGCGTGGCATCCGTCCAAGGGCTATCCGGATTCCAGAGGGCAGTTTCTGTTCCTTGGCCAACCAGAATAGGCAGATTGTCGCGCGGGATGCCGAGGATATGTCCGCCGGAACGCGTGGCCAGATCACGGATGGCGATGAAGGCGGCTCGGGCGTCGGCCGGGGCATAGAACCGGTCCAGATAGGGCAGGTAGCCGATGGCGAGGTTGATCCAGTCCAGGGACCAGCCTGAGAAATGATCCCGCCCGGTGCAGGAGCCCACATGCGAGAGGTGGAAGGTGACATTAAGGCCTTCGTTGGCGCCGGTGAGGTTACGCTGATAGCGCCACATTTCCATGCCTTCGCGGGCGATGCCTTCAAAGAAGGCGGCAAAGGTGGCAAAGACCACCAGCTTAGGGTCGGGCGTGGACATTGCCAAGCCGTTGGCCACCATCGTGGCCACTTGCTCTTCGATCGATAATTGGAATTGGTGATCGGAATCCAACACCTTTTGCGCGAGGTCCACCTTGGTGGATGGGGCCAGGTCGCAGTCGATCACGAACATGTCATCCGGATGAGCCTTGGCGACCATCTCATAGGCCAGGGCCACCCCGGCGCGCGGCGAAACCCATTTACCACCCGGCGCCGGCAGAGCGGCCCCGGCTTTGGCGACGACGTCGCTCGTGAGTTCAAGATTCTCCGACCCGGGCGCCGGTCGGGCCGTCGTGGCCACGGCGACTGGCGGCAGCGACCGCCAGCGCTCCAGCGCGGTCGTCTGCTTGGGCGAGAGTTGGAGCATGGGGTTGGCCAGGATGGCCTGCAGATCGCGGCCCTTCATATGGCCGTCGTGGTGGGGTTTGCCGCCGGGCAGTCCGTTGACATAGAACAGGCATTCCATCATGGACGGCAGATCGCGATAGCTCATCAGGCAGCCGGGCAGCCAGACGGCCGTATCCATGGTGACGCTCTTGGCCGCAGCAAAGGCCGCCAGTTCTGCGCCGATACCGAAACGCTCGCCGACCTGGGTCAGGGGGACATCATTTTTGCCGGTGGGGAAGATGAGAGATGGCACGCCATTGCGTGCGAGGGTCCGGGCTTCGCGGAGGGTCTGCCACAGGCCGCCGGTATCATGCAGGGAAGGGGTTTCGAGGATTTGAATACCCATCGCTTCAATAATGGGCCGCGGGTCGGCACCGGTCAGGTCGCGGGTGGTGCCGGAAAGTTGGATGCCGTTGCGCTGCATAATGAAGGTGACGGGGGCTTTGTGAATTCGCGCCACATGGAATCCATTCAGAGAATGCCCGGCAATCCAGCCGGCATCGCCGGTATGGCACAGGGTCCAGGCATCGCTGCCATAGGCGGCGCGCTTGCCCAGCGCCTGCCCCACGACGGTGGGGATCATGACGCCGAGGCGCCCGCCATTGAGCTGGGTGCCGCCGGGTACCCACGACACATGCCCGGGGATATCCAACCCGCGGCGGAAGTGATCGATGACCACCTGCCGGTCGAGATAGCCCAAGGTGGCCAGGGCCGCAAAATAGCCGACCGAGGTGTGGGCATTTTCAATCGTGAAATCGGTTGCGGCGTGATCCACCAGTGCCAAGGTGAGCAGCAGCGGCGGGATCAAGTCCAGGCCGCCGCCCATGTGGTCGACTTCGTTGATTTGGGACAACGAGGCCACGGCTTCGATTGCCAACCGCGCGGATTCAATCTGCAACCCTTCGAACAGGGCGATATCTTCGTCGGCCAGGCGTGAAATTTGCTCCAGATCCAAATGCAGGGGGGGGACGGAGGATACGATATTGCGGCGCATATACAGCGAGTCGGCTAGGAGCGCCTGATTGCGCTGCTGCTGCTGTTCGTAAGGGGAATAGATTTTTTTCATAGTGGCCAGATAGTGCCGCAAGCGCGGGGGCGCGTCAATCGCGACCTATTCCGGCGCGGGTAGCACAGGTGGGTTCCAGTGGCCCACTTTTTCAATTTCGGCGTGGCAGCGTTGGAGGGCCTCGACCACGGTGGGATCGAACAGCGTGCCCTTGTGGCGCAGGATTTCGTCGAGCGCCACTTCGGCGCTGCGTCCCGCGGAGTAGGGCCGGTCGGTGCGAATGGCGTCGTAGGTGTCGATGACCGCAAAAATGCGTGCACCCAGGCAGATGGCGTCGCCTTTCAAGCCCAGCGGATAGCCGCTGCCGTCGTAGCGTTCCTGATGCGCCAGGACGATTTCGGAGACCTCCTCGAGACCGGGCCCAGCCTTGATGATGTTGTAGCCGATGTGGGGATGGCGGTCCATGATGGCGCGCTCGTCGGGGGTGAGAGGGCCGGGCTTGAGCAAAATGGAGTCCGGTACGCCGATTTTACCAATGTCATGCAGCAGCGCACCGGTTTCAATGGTTTGGATATCTTCGGGCCAGGCCCCCATTTCACGGGCAAGGACGATGGCCAGGCGCGCGACCCGCCGACTGTGCTCACCGGTCTGGTGCTCACGCACGTCCAGAATATCCGTGATGGCTTCGAGGGTGAACTGGAAGGTATCGCTAATATTGTCCAGAGCCCGCGAGAGCGCGGCATTATTTTCGCGCACCATGTCTTCGAGGTGCAGTTGGTAGCGTTTATTTTCCAGCACAAGCCGGCGGTACTTGGTGGCGCGTTCGAGCACCGCGGTGAGTTGTCCGGAGGCGATCGGCTTCTGGATGAAGTCATAGGCACCCATGCGCAATGCTCCTACAGCATCGTCCACGGTAGCCGCGCCGGTGATGATGACACCGATAATCGAACTATCGAGCGCGAGCAGCTGTTTAAGCAGGTCCAAGCCGTCTTCTTCGCCGAGACGCAAGTCGATCAGGGCCACATCAACCATGCCGGTGGCTTGTTTCAGCAAGGCGATGGCCTCGGCCCCATTGTGGGCCATCAACACACTGAACTGGTCGCGAGTCAGGACGCGTTCAAAATAGCGGCAGACGTCGAGATCGTCGTCGGCCACGAGCACGGTTCGGCGGGTATCGGCCATACCCGCAGGAGCGACCGGGTGTGCGGCGCCGTTGGTATCGCTGATGGGGTCGGGCAAATCATCGGCGAAGCAGGCACGGTTGCGGCCCGACTGCTTGGCGCGATAAAGTGCGCGATCGGCCTGGATGAGGAACCGGTCGCCGGTGGGGTCGACCGGTGCCGGAATGTGGCAGGCACCGATGGAAATGGTCATGCGCAGGTCATAGGAGCCCTTGCAGATGACCTCACCGCGGAATTTCTCCAGCAGGCGGTCGGCCGCGGCCTGCGCCTCGGCCCGACTGGCACGGGGCAATAGCACCACCATTTCGTCGCCGCCATAGTAGCGGCAGACAAGATCGTCTTCGCGCACGCTTGCCTGCATCCGCTGGGCACATTCCTTCAGCACCTGGTCGCCGACGAAATGACCGAAGGAGTCATTGATTGTTTTGAAGTGGTCGATATCAATAATGAGCAAGCCGAGCGGGAAGGCCTGGGCGTCGTCAAGGTTCCACAGGCGCCGTAGTTCTTCGTCGAACCCCCGGCGGTTCAGCAGGCCCGTGAGCGGGTCCTGATAGGCCAGCTTTCGCAACTGTTTCAGCAAAGTTGTTGTATCGGGCGACTCATCTGCCGCGGCCATTGCCGGGACTCGATCCAGTCCTGAAGTTTGTCTGCGTTCCGTCTCGGGCATGATGGAGTTCTTGCGTTGCGTCAGGGGCTCGTGGGTCGGTCCTTATTGTTAAAGATTATGATAGAGAGCAAAGCGGACCTCAAGGCTGGACTCGGCAGAAACATGTTAATTTATGATTATGAGCCGTAAAATCGATTGTTTTGGCGGCGGTCGCAGCCTACGATGACAGCACAAGGAAGTTGGGCGAGTGAATTGGCTGATTCAAAAGGAGAGCGTCCATGAGTGAAATACGGGTGGAACGTAGAAGTGACCGGGCTCCCGCCGGGATTGATCGCCGTCAGCGCAAGCAAGATCCTTGGCGCACGATATTGAACTGGCTGGCTTATGTGATCTATCCGCTGCTATTGATTAATCTATTCATCTTTATTGCGGTGGCCAGCGAGGATCAAAAAGAATCCATGGTTTCACAGTTGGAGGGCAAGCGGGTTGAATCGGCCACGGTGCAAATTCCACAAGAGCCCGCCCGCACAGCCCCCACCTCTACGCAGCGCATCAGCGGCTGGGTTCAACTGCATGCCTTTTTGCCGATCATGGCGGCAGGGGTGATCCTTGGCGTCGCGGGCATTGTCATCGACCGCAAGCGGGCCCGGCGTCGATCCGATTCCAGCCTGATGACGCCCCTGGTGCTCACCGTGCTGTCGGTCGTGGGGTTGCTGGTCTTCTTTGTGGTTCGGGCGTTTAATTCCTGACGCCCGCCCCTCGCCATCCGCTTAGGGGGTGGGCTACCAGCTATCGAATGCCTTGGCGCCTTCGGTGCTCACCGGACCCCGGGCATCGCTGGACAGCGTCTTGCCGGCATCATCAATGACGACCAACTTGGGGATGCCGGAAACGGCAAACTTCTTTTGGAGGGCTTCGATAGACCGTTCGCCAAAGGGGATGGCCAGCCAGGGCATATCGTGGCTGCGCATGTAGGCGCGCATGGAGGCCTCATCGCGATCGTGCGGAACCAAGACCACTTCGAAGGGCTTGCCCTCGGCCTGGAGCTGCTGGTAGGCCGCAATCAACAGCGGAGTAAAAGTCCGGCAGGGCGGGCACCACGAGGCAGAAAAATACAGTCCGATTTTCTTACCCGTCAGGGTGGCGGGGGACACTTTCCGGCCCTTGGCATTGACCAGCCGACGTCCCAGAAGCTCTTCCAAGGCGGGAGGGATGGGGCCCGCATCGGCATCGGCGCCACCGATCGCGGTCCGCGCTGGCGGGGCCGACTTCAGGCGACCGATCACCCTCTGGTCTTCGGAACTGAGCTGGTTCAGGCGAATTTTCATTTTCTCGCCGCTGGGCAGTTGCAAAATCACCAGATCGAATTGCTGCTCCACAAAGGCGGCTTCGATGGTGGTGCCACTGGCGCTAGTCCACGTGCGCATCTCCTGCGCGACGGCGCCGCTGGCCACGAGCATCCCCACTACGATCAATATCCATTTTCGGCTCATAGCAATCCTCCTATGTCATTCAATATCCTGCGCCTGAGCGTGGAATCTGGCTAGCGTAAAATCACGTTCTCTGGCGCCTTGTCCCGCTGGCGGGCGGACGATGCCGCCCGCGGCCCGTGCCTGCGCGAAGCTTGCGGGAAAGGGCGGGGGCGGGGTAGGATGTGCGCGACTTGGAAAGGAACAGGACCCCCATGACGATCCGCACACGATTCGCACCGAGCCCAACGGGCAATGTCCACATTGGGAATATTCGGGCGGCTATTTATAATTGGTTGTTTTCGCGCCACGCCGGCGGGGAGTTCTTGTTGCGAATCGAGGATACCGACCGGGTGCGCTCGACCCCCGAGGCGGTGCAGACGGTGCTGGATGCTCTGACGTGGCTGGGACTGGACCACGACGGCGAGCCGCTCTATCAGAGTACGCAGCGGCAGCGGCACCTCGAGGTGGCCGAGCAACTCGTAGCGCAGGGGGCGGCCTATAAAGAAGATAAAGGCGCCACCGGCAAGGGCGAGTGCATCATTTTTAAAATGCCGGGCCGGGATATCTCTTTCACCGACGCGGTCAAGGGGGAGCTGGTGAAGAAGGCGGAGGACCTCCAGGATTTTGTAATTGTGCGTTCCGACGGCTCGCCGGTCTTCCACTTGGGCAATGTGGTGGACGACATCACCATGGGGATCACTCACGTCATTCGCGGCGATGACCACGTAGAAAACACCTTCAAACATTTGGCCATGTATGAGGCGATCGGTGTGCCGCCGCCGGTGTTTGCGCATTTGCCGATGATTGTGAATGCCCAGGGCAAGCCGTACTCGAAGCGCGACGGGGCGGCCTATGTTGGGGAATTTCAGCAGCGGGGCTTTTTGCCCGAGGCGTTATTCAACTCGTTGGCGCTGCTGGGCTGGAGCCCGGGTGAGGATCGCGAAGTGCTCTCGCGCGACGAGATGGTGGCGGCGTTCACCCTGGACCGAGTGCGCAGTTCCCCGAGCCAGTTGGACATGACCAAACTGCTGTGGATGAACGGCGAGCACCTGAAGCGGCACAGCCCAGAAGATATGGTCGCGGGCTGCCGCGCAGCCATGGAGCGCAAGGGGCAGTGGCGCGACGATATCGATCCGGCCTACTTCCAGGCGGTGGTGGCGTGCATGGGCGAGCGGGTCAAACTCTTTGGCGATCTGGGCGATCAGGCGGGCTTCTTTTTTGATGAGGCCTTCCCTTACGACGAGAAGAGCGTAAAGAAGCGCCTGCTCAAGGAGGGAGCGCTGGACATTCTACGCGAAGAACTCGCCGTGTTTGAGGCGCTCGAACCGTTTACTGCCGAATCGACCGATGCGGCGCTGCACGCGCTGGCGGAGAAAACGGGACGCGGTATGGGCGAGCTGGTGCATCCGGCGCGCGTAGCCGTCTCGGGCACCGGTATCGGCCCGGGGCTCTTCGAGATGCTGGCCGTGATGGGTAAAGAGCGCGTCTTGCGGCGGATCCGCCGCACACTGGATGTCTACGGCGGATGACGGACCACGATATGCGCCGGCGCACACCCAGTTTCCACGCTATGGAAGATTTTTTGCCAATTCTTCCACGCTATGGAAGATTTTCTTCCACACTGTGGAAGATTTCGGTCGTTTTTTCCACGCTATGGAAGATTTTTCGCCAATTCTTCCACGCTATGGAAGATTTTCTTCCACACCGTGGAAAACTCCGGTTGTTATTTCCACGCTATGGAACCCTGGCGCTGGTGGGGTGTTGCCTGGCGTGGGTGACGGGGTGCGCGAGCATTCGAATTTCACGTCTGGGGATACCACCGCCAGAGGCGTGGCAGATAACCGCTTCGGCATCGGTCGCGGAATACGGGCCGGAGCATGTGCTGGATGGGCAGACCAACACCTGGTGGCGCAGCGGCACCGGATTGCCGCAGTGGATCGAAGTGGATGTGGGGCGGGTGGCCATGGTGTGCGGGGTTTCGTTGCAGTGGGGACGGCCGCATGCCGTGGATTTCGCGGTGTTGACCAGCTTGGATGGCGAACAATGGGCGGTCGGGTTTGAAACGACCGAAGGCGATGGCGGCTGGGACCATATCCTGATTGATCCCATCCAGGCGCGACAGATACGAATCCTCGTGAAGGGGGGAGCGGGCCGAGAGAGTGTCGCGTTGTGCGGGTTAGAAATTCTGGGGCCCGATCAGCGGCCGGAGGCCACGGTCGATGGCATCGCAGCGCCAGTGGCAGGAATTTTAATGGATGGCAACCCTGCCACGGTGTGGCGTTCTCTGCGGTCCAACGCCATTTTAGAACTGGACCTGCGGCGTGAGTCGTCTATTGGCAGCTTGCGGCTGGATTGGGGCACCAATGGGTTTGCCTCAAATGTGGTGGTGGAGGTCTCTACCAATCGCAGCGACTGGATGGGCATCGGTCAGATCCGATCGCAGGGCGGTGATTTTGATGTCCTGATGCTCGACGAGGCCCTGACGGCACGGTATCTGCGCTTGGCGTTCGGCGGAGGTTCTTCTCCCGATGGCTTCGAGGTGGCGGGTGTGACCCTGCGCGGTTCCGAGGGTGTGGCGCAGCCGTGGGCGCTGATGGAACTGGCGGCCTCCCAGGCACCGGATGGCATTTATCCAGACGTGTTGCGTCGGCGTCGGGCCCATTGGGTGGCCGCCCTCGGTCCATCGCCGGGGGGAGCTGAGGGCTTGCTGGATGAGTGGGGCACGTTTGCCCCCGATGGCCGCAGTCCTACTCTGTCGCCATTGGTCATCGCCGACGGCGAGGTATGGTCGGCGCATCAGGCGCAGACAGTGGAGCACCGTCTGGCCGCCGATGGCGTGCCATTGCCGGAGACCACTTGGCGTTTGCCGTCGGGGTTGGCATTGCGAATCCGCGCCATGCCGTGGCCAGAAAGCCGGCCCCCGGTTACCGCGCTGGAATACGAATTGCACAATGATTCCTTGATGATCCAAACGGGACGCTTGGTCTGGGTGGTGCGGCCAGTGCGCCTGCCGCCGCGCTGGGCGGGTGGGGGGGTGGCACCTATCTTTCGCTTGCGCCAAGTGGCCACGGCCGCGAATTGGCAGGAACTGTGGGTGGATGCCCAGCGGCTCTACGCCGTACCGGACCCCGCACTGCCGTTTGGCTGCGTGGCGTTCGACCGGGGAGATGTGGTGGAGTGCTTCCTGCACGGTAAAGAGCCCTCATCCCCGTCGGTGCGCGACACCGAGGGCTTGGCATCGGCCGCGTGGTGGCGGGACTTCGATTTGTCGCCGGGGGAACGGATGCGCATGGTGGTGGCGGCGTCAGCGCCGCTGGAGGGGCGCAGCCGTAAGCGCGGGCTCCTCTGGCCAGACATGGCCGGGGGCGTGGATAATCTTGCCGCGGTCTTTGACCGGCACTGGGATGAAATGGCGTGGGCGTGGCGCGAAAAAACCGCCGGCTTTGCCCCGAAAATTGCGCGCCCGGATGCAATCGAATGCCTGCATGCGCAGGTCGCCTGGCTGCTGGGCTTGCAGACGTCGGTCAATGGCGGCAGCGGCGAACGAATGGAATCCATCGCCCTGAAGGTGGCCGCCTTGCTGCGCGCGGGCCAGACCACCGCTGCGCGCGAATGGATTGAACGGGTGGCTGCGGGCATGGCTACCGATGGCTGGGTGCCGGCCATTATCCGGGCAGATGGATCGCCCGCCCCACGGCTGGAGGCGGAAGGTGAATTCGGTTCGCAGGGGCAGTTGGCGTTTATGGTGATGGAATACTACCGCTTCACGCGCGATCTGGGATTCCTCCAAACCTATTATCCGGCGGTGCGCAACAGCCTGACGTGGGTGCAGCGGCTGCGGG
The DNA here is from genome assembly GCA_034005635.1 of Kiritimatiellia bacterium. GTDB lineage: Bacteria > Verrucomicrobiota > Kiritimatiellia > CAIQIC01 > Lenti-01 > JAAZFE01. The sequence goes on from JAVEUJ010000015.1 coordinate 10,869, forward strand.
GGAGCCTGGAAAAAACAGAAGCCAACCTGCCGTCGGATCAGCGCGAGCTGCTGGAGGGCTTGCTGCCGTTGTCACCTGCCCGGCCTGGCTACCCGCGCCCCGGCCATGTCTATGCCGACTACTATTGGACCCTGCTGGGCTGGAAGGAACTCCGGAGCGCGGCAACCTTGCTGGGGAAGGTAGACGATGCGCTCTGGGCCGATGGCTATTATGGGGTGTTCAAGGCCGCCGTTGCCCGCTCCCTGCGCACCCATCTTGAGCGACGTGAGACGGCCTGGCTCCCGGCTGTGGCCGAGGAAGAGCGCGTGGATGCGGCGTCCATCGCCTTGCTCTTCTGGCCGTGTGACGAAACTGATTTAGTTGAACCGCATGAATTGCAAAGCAGCCTGGATCAAATCTACGCCCAATTTCTGGAGCGTGGAGGGGTTGCCCGTGATCCGGCGGCCGAGGCCCACCTGCTGATGCCATTGGCGGCCGTCGGGCGCGGCGACTATGCACGAGAAATTTTGTATGCACTGTTGGCAACTCGCCGGCCGACCAACTGGCACGCATGGCCGACTATTTTAAGCGGTGAATCTCGTCCGTCGGGGGCGGCAGCCGGATTTATGCCCAATATACGGGCGGCCGCAGCCTATGTGCTGGGGGTGCGCGGATTGGCGGCACGCGAAACCGGACGCCATCTCGACCTCTTCTCTGGCGCACCGGCTGAATGGCTGCAGCATGGCGAGGGCTTCCGTGTCTACGGAATGCCAACCGCTTTTGGACCGCTGGATTTACATGGGCGGTGGCATCTCGACCACTTTAACGTGGAAATTGCCGGGGGGGCGCGGCCGCCAGAGGGATACCGGCTCTGGTGGCCACGGCATGGCTTGCCCACGCGGGTGCTGGCCAATGGGTCGCATCTGACCGACTATGACGCCCAAGGGATCAATCTTCCCCATGATTTTCAGGGTACCATTGAAGCCGTTTTCCCCTTTAACGCCCCTTGGCCGCGAGACCCCTGAGACAATGTAAAATTTCGATTAAGACGCCGGTAATACTTGACGCAACAGGCCATCGCACCCTATGTTGTGTCAGTGAACGGGATGGACAAGCCGGCCCGTCGAAGAAGGTGAGACTCCAATGAAAAACTTGACCAAACGCAACTTGGCCATTCAGATCGCGGCCGAAACCGGTCTGACCCAGCAACAAGTCGTCGTCGTGATCCAAAAAACGCTCGACACTATTACCGAGGCACTGCGCCAGGGGCAGACAGTTGAATTCCGTAAATTCGGTGTATTTGATGTACGTGAGCGGCGCCAGCGCATCGGTCGTAACCCGCACAAGCCCGACCAAGTGGTGGTGATTCCCAGCCGCAAGGTGGTCCGCTTCCGTCCGGGCAAGACCATGAAGGAAATGTTTAACTAGACGGGATGGTTCCATCCGGATTTTTGCCGCGCCGCGCACCGCACGGCGCATAGTGCTGATAGGGGTTATATGTCGTCCGCTAACCAGCCCGTTCAGGGCATGTCTGATATCGCCGCGCCTGAAGTGCACGTGTGGCAGGGGCTCGAGCGCGTTGCGCGCGAGGTTTTGGCCCGTTATGGTTTCGAAGAACTGCGCACGCCCGTGGTCGAGTTCGAGTCCGTCTTCACCCGTTCGATCGGGGAAACGACCGATGTCGTGCAGAAGGAAATGTACGTTTTCGAAAAGGGTGGACGGCGCCTGTGCTTGCGTCCGGAAGGAACGGCCGGGGTGATGCGCCATGCCGCCGGACTGGGCGCGCAGGAAACCGATGGCGCGCGCTGGTTCTATTTCGGGCCGATGTTCCGCAGCGAACGGCCGCAGGCCGGACGCCGACGCCAGTTCCATCAATGCGGCATCGAATGCCTCGAACCACCCTCACCGTTGGTTGATGCCGAAATTCTCGCACTGCAGGTGGACATCCTCAAAGCCTGGGGGCTAGATGATTGTACGGTGAAACTTGCCACTCGGGGAGGGGGCGATGACCATGTGCGCGTGGCCGCTGGATTGCGCCAAGCCCTCGCCCCTCATCACGCCGAACTATGCGAGGATTGCCAGCGGCGTATTTCAGAAAATGTCCTGCGGGTCATCGATTGTAAAAATGAACACTGCCGCCAAATCGTCGCTACCCTGCCGCCGTCAACGGACTTCATGAGCGCGGAATCCCGGGACTATGTCGCCGCAGTGGCCGCCCATCTCGATGCGCTGGGCATCGCCTATTGTCTCGATCCGCGCCTGGTGCGCGGACTGGATTATTATGAGCATACCGTCTGGGAAATCGAGGGAACGCACCTCGGTGCTCAGAGTGCCATTGCCGGCGGTGGGCGTTACCGGATGACGTTAGGCGGGCGCGAACTGACCGGCGTCGGATTTGCCATTGGCCTGGAACGGGTCGTGGCCATGCTTCAGGGGTTGGGGCGCGATGCGGCCTTGATGGCGGCAGCGCCTCCCTTGGCGTGGCTGGTGGGCTTGGGCGATGAGGCTATGAAACAGAATTTTGCGTTAATGCAACATCTGCGAACCGCAGGGGTAGCCTGCCGGATGGCGGCGGGCGGGAGTATGAAATCACAGATGCGCGCCGCCAATAAAGCGGCGGCAGCTTGGGCGGTCATTCGGGGCGATCAGGAACTGGAGCAAGGGGTGGCGGCGGTTAAGGATATGGCCACCGGCGAGCAGCGCACAGTGGCGTTGGATCAATTGGCCGCCGCCTTGCTCGCTTGAGCCTTCCGTTTTCGCTCGCCAACCAAAAGGGCGAGCAGGCACTGTGCCAGTGGGTGAGAGGAATCCACGACCTGCCAGCGCTCAGCCCGACAACAGGCCAAACCGGCCTGCTCCAGCAGTTTCAAATGGCGCAATAGTGCATCACGTTTGATCCCGGACAAATCTTCGAGCGTCTGTTCATCCATCGGACTCACCAGCAGCAACCGCATCAGCACCAGACGGCGAGTATGGGCCAACCCCGTAGCGATCCGAGCAGTTTCGTCATCTCTCGACTCCGGGTAATGCTGGAATGTTTGTTGCATCGCAGCCAGCAGTGGGGCTGCGGTGGAGACCAGAGCATCGGGGACCGGACGGTAGAGGACATTTTGGTTGCGACGAACTGCTTGCAGAAGGCCCCGGGATTGCAGCCGCCGCAATTCCTGGCTGGTCCGCGGAACGCTGATGTCCAATTGTTTGGCCAACGCCGTAACCGACTGGTCCGGAGTCGCGATCACTCGGCGAAACAACTGCAAACGAGTTTTGCCACTCAAAATACGGCAGGTCCGCCAAAGGGTCGGGTGTAACTTTGCCATCTAGAACCTCCTAATATTCCGCAAACTTAATTAAGTCTGTGGACAAGTCAAGATGATAACCACTTTTAATATATGAACATATTTTAGATTATTTATAATCACTATGTAAAAATATTTCACAGAGTTAATTAACAGTGTGGAACGTCTAGCCTGGATTTTCAGGAATTCCCATTATCCGGAAGCCACTATTGCAGGCAGGGTAGCGATATTCCAGAAGGGGGATTGCCGAAAATGCACCCTCGCTAATCTAGAATCCCGCCGTTCTTGAGCAAACAGGAGGAAATGGAGGGCAACCCTGATGCACTCAAAAGCGACAAGTCTGTCTCATTGTGAGACATAATGGCGCTTTATTGGAGTAAATTAGCTAGAATAGTTTGTGAGGTCAAAATTTGTATCATCATGCAATACATTATATTACAAATAATATAGTCAAGTTGGCATGGTTATTGCATATAAACATAGTCGATTGGTTGTGATTAACAACGATTTTAAAAGAAAGTAGGGACTATATGTCAAAAGTACTAGGAATTGATCTTGGAACCACAAACTCGTGTATGGCGGTGATGGAAGGCGGACAACCGACGGTCATCCCGAATGCAGAAGGCGGGCGTACCACGCCGTCGATTGTGGCGTTTACTAAAAGCGGAGAGCGATTGGTGGGTAGTGCGGCCAAGCGTCAAGCAGTCACCAATCCCCAGAACACCGTTTCTTCGATCAAGCGCTTCATGGGGCGCAAATTTGACGAGATGTCAGAGGAAGTTAAGCACGTGCCCTATAAGCTGGTGCGGGCATCCAATGGCGATGCGCACGTAAAAATTGGCGATAAGACGTATTCGCCGCCAGAAATCTCATCGATGATTTTGCAGAAGATGAAAGCCGATGCGGAGGCGTTCCTAGGCGAGACGATCACCCAGGCGGTGGTCACAGTACCAGCCTACTTTAATGACAGCCAGCGACAGGCCACCAAGGATGCCGGCCGGATCGCAGGACTCGAGGTGCTGCGTATCATCAATGAACCGACGGCTTCTTCGCTGGCCTATGGTCTGGACAAGAAGAAAGAAGAAAAAGTCGCGGTGTATGACTTGGGCGGCGGCACGTTCGACATCTCGGTGCTGGACATCGGCGATGGCGTGTTCGAGGTCAAGGCCACCAACGGCGATACGCACTTGGGTGGCGATGACTTTGACCAGCGGGTGATTGACTGGCTGGTAGGAGAGTTCAAGAAGGAACAGGGCATCGATCTGTCCAAGGATCCGATGGCGCTGCAACGTCTGAAGGAAGCGGCTGAGAAGGCGAAGTGTGAGCTGTCCAGTGCGCAAAGCACCGACATCAATCTGCCGTTCATTACGGCGGATGCCAGCGGGCCCAAGCATCTGAATGTGACGCTGAGCCGAGCCAAGCTGGAGCAGTTGGTGGACGATCTGATCGGACGCAGCATGAAGCCGGTCGAGGCCTGCTTGAAGGATGCTGGGATTGCCAAGGACAAGATTGACGAAGTGATCTTGGTCGGCGGCATGACGCGCATGCCTAAAGTGCAGCAGGAAGTAGAACGCCAGTTGGGCAAGGAGCCGCATAAGGGCGTTAATCCCGACGAAGTCGTAGCGGTAGGCGCCGCGATTCAGGGCGGCGTGCTGAAGGGCGAAGTCAAGGACGTGCTGCTGCTGGATGTGACGCCGCTGACGCTGGGCATTGAGACACTGGGCGGCGTGATGACGCCGCTGATCGAGCGCAACACAACGATCCCAACTAAGAAGAGCGAAATCTTCAGCACGGCGTCGGATAACCAGCCGACAGTGGAAATCCATGTGCTGCAAGGCGAGCGCAAGATGGCAGCCGACAACAAGACGATCGGCAAGTTCCATCTGGACGGGATTCCGCCGGCACCGCGGGGCATGCCGCAGGTCGAGGTGACCTTCGACCTGGATGCCAACGGCATCCTGAAGGTCAATGCCAAGGACCTGGGCACCGGCAAGGAACAGAAAATCACCATTACGGCGTCCAGCGGCTTGAGCAAGGACGAGGTGGAGAAGATGGTGAAGGATGCCGAAGTCCACGCTGACGAAGATGCCAAGCGGCGGGAGTCGGTGGATAGCAAAAACCGTGGCGAGGCGATGGTCTACGAGACCGAGAAATTCCTCAAGGACAACGCCGAGAAAATTGCGTCGGACAAGAAGATGAAGGTCGAGACTGCCGTAGAGGCGCTGAAAACGGCGCTGAAGGGCGAGGATGCGGCTGCTATCAAGTCCGCGGTCGAGGCGCTGACGGCCGACATGCAGGCGGTTTCAGCGGATCTCTATGCGCAAGCCAAACAATCGCAGCCCGGCGCCGACGCGGCGGGTGGCGATCAGACCCCGCCACCGCCGCCAACGGCAGATGGCAAGGCAGATGGCGACGTGATGGATGCCGACTTCGAGATGGTCGACGACGACAAAAAAGATTCAAAATAAATAAACTTGAGCGCGGGGGCAGCGGAGACAGTTCCCCTGCCGCCACGCTCGCAACTCAACCCTCAAAAGGAGATAGGAAAAGATGAAGATCCAACCATTGGGAGATCGCGTACTCGTCGAGCCCGTCAAAGAAGATGAAGTAAAGAAGGGCGGGATTATCATTCCCGATACCGCCAAAGAAAAACCTCAGCAAGGCAAGGTTATTGCCGTGGGTACCGGCAAACTGGACGATAACGGCAAGAAAATTGCCTTCAACGTCAAGAAGGGCGACAAGGTTTTAATGCCGAAGTACGGCGGAACCGAAATTAAATTGGATGGCAAGGAATACCAGATCATGCGCGAAGAGGATATCCTCGGCATTCTGGTGGACTAACGAATAAGGAACAGGAAGAAAATTATGTCAGCAAAGCAAATTGTTTATGAGGCCGAAGCTCGTCAGTATGTCCTGAAGGGCATCGAGAAGTTGAGCCGAGCCGTAAAGAGTACGCTGGGGCCGCGCGGCCATACGGTGGTGCTCGAGAAGAAGTTTGGCAGCCCAACCATTACCAAGGACGGCGTGACTGTCGCCAAGGAAATCGAACTGGAGAACCCGTTCGAAAATATGGGCGCCCAGATGGTGCGCGAAGTCGCTAGCAAGACCAGTGACGTCGCCGGCGATGGAACGACAACCGCGACGGTCCTGGTAGAGGCGATCTACCGTGATGGACTCAAGAACGTCACCGCCGGTGCCAGTCCGATGAATATCCGCAAGGGTATTGACTTGGCGACCAAGACGATCATATCTGCATTGCAAAAGCAAAGCAAGAAGGTCAAAGAAAACTCCGAAATCGCACAGGTCGGTACCATCTCGGCCAATGGGGATCATACCATTGGCGGGATCATTGCCGAGGCGATGGAGAAGGTGGGTAAAGATGGGACGATCACCGTCGAAGAGGCCAAAGGCATCGAAACCACCCTGGATGTTGTGGAAGGCATGCAGTTCGATAAGGGCTACCTGAGCCCGTACTTCGTGACGAAGCCGGACACCATGGAAGTGCATCTGGAAGATGCCTATATTCTGCTTTTCGAGAAGAAGATCTCGAACTTGCAGGACCTGCTGCCGGTGCTGCAGAATGTAGCCAAGAGCGGCAAGCCGCTGTTGATCATCGCTGAGGACATTGAAGGCGAAGCCTTGGCGACGCTGGTGGTGAACAAGCTGCGCGGTACCCTTCAGGTGTGCGCGGTGAAGAGCCCCGGTTTCGGCGACCGTCGCAAGGCCATGATGGAAGACATCGCGGTGCTGACAGGCGGCAAGTTCATCAGCGAGGATCTCGGCATCAAGCTCGAGAGTCTGACGCTGGCGGATATGGGTAAGGCCAAGCGTATCTCGATCGACAAGGACAACACCACGATCGTGGAAGGTGGCGGCAAGACCTCCGACATCCAAGGGCGCATTGCTCAGATTCGCCGTCAGATTGAGGAAACAACCTCCGACTACGACCGCGAGAAGCTGCAAGAACGCCTGGCGAAGCTCGCCGGTGGCGTGGCCGTCATCAGCGTGGGCGCTTCCACCGAGACGGAAATGAAGGAAAAGAAGGCTCGTGTTGAGGACGCACTACATGCGACCCGCGCGGCGGTTGAAGAGGGTATTGTCCCGGGTGGCGGCGTGGCGTTGATTCGCGCGCAGACCACACTGGATAGCCTCCAGGTCGAGGGTGAAGTGAAGGTTGGCGTAGAAATCGTGCGCCGAGCTTGCGAAGCCCCACTGCGTCAGTTGGTGGACAACGCCGGCTTGGATGCATCGATCGTGGTGCAGGAAATCCGTAAGGGCAAGGGCGCCTTTGGCTACGATGTGGCCACGGCTAGCTACTGCGACATGATCAAGGCGGGTATCATTGACCCGACCAAGGTTACGCGCAGTGCCTTGGAAAATGCTTCGAGCATTGCCGGTCTGCTGCTGGTGACCGAGGCCATGGTGGCCGAGATCCCGAAGAAGGAGCCTGCGGCTCCCGCGATGCCCGGCGGCGGCATGGGCGGCATGGACGGCATGTACTAGACGTATTCGCCAACAGGCGGGGTGCATACGCACCCCGCCTTTTTCATGCCCACGAGGTGCGGTGCAGCCGGTGATGATCTGTAGGTTGCCATTGCGCGTGAGGGGAGAATGTGTTATGTGTCTCTGAACCGTTGGAAACTGTTCCGCCGGTTGGACGGATGGTCGCGGAGACGGCTGAGAACGGCCTGCTCCTATATGGTTTTTCGCGTGCGGAAAATCGCAAGGAAACGAGACAGAAAATGGACGACGAAATCAGCCCAGAGGGCGGCGCGCAGGATAAACTGGAATCCGCGCTGGACTTGAATTTCGTGCCAACGTGGGCGCGCAAGCCGCCGGAAAATCCCTATGTTGGACGAGAAAATTCCGGGACGTGGGAATCTGGCCGAGAGCGTTCGGGTTCGCGTAATTCCCGGTCTGGCAGTGGTCGTCAGGATCGTGATGAGCGTCGGGGGGGGCGCAGCAGTACGGGCAACCGTCCGGGTGGATTTTCATCTGCTCAGCAGGCGCGCCCGCGGGGGCAAACTGCGTTCGGGGGACCCGGACGTCCAGGCCCGCGTACGGGACCTCGTGATGGCAGTGCCGGGTTCTCGCCACGTCCGGGCGGGCAACGTGGCCCCCGTCAGGAAGATTCTCTACGAGATGGAGAGCGGGGGCGGTTTCCGCGACGTGAGTCGCGCCCACGGTTAGATGTGAGGGTCACATTTCTCCCGGACCGCGAGCGCTTGGCTCTAGTGGTGCGAGATATTCAGGCATCCCGTCGGGCATTTCCATTGGCGGAAATTGCCAGTCGTTTTCTCAGCCGCGAAGATCTCTATCTGGTCAAACTGGAACTGCCGCTGCCGGCGGCAGGAGAGGAGCGCCAAACCTTTGTTCAATGCCTGGAATGCAAGCGCGTGTTTCGGTCCCGGTCTAATGCTGAGGCGCATGTGCTGCAGGACCACCTTGATAAATTCTTTAGTATGGAGCAGACCGAGGTCGAGCCGCCGGCGGGAATTTTTAACTGCGTGGCGCGCTGTGGTCTGAGCGGAACCCTGCTGGGGCCGCCTAATTATCATGGCTATAACGAAAAAATTCAGGAACTATGGTCGTCGCGCTTTGCCCAGATGTCCAAAGCCGACTATCTGGCGCACATCCAGACGCAACGCGATGAGGCCTTGGTGGAGCAGTGGAAGGATTCCGTCCGCCAAAAAACCATCTATCGCTTGAAAGATGTGCCGGAAGGTCAGGATGCTGCCCCTATGACCCGGGCCGAAGCCCAAGACTGGATGCAAAGCAAGGTCAAGCCCATGTTGCGGGAATCTGCTCGCAGTATCGTGCCGGGACCGCAGTCGCGTCAATTTGACGACGGCGCCTTGCGCGCCGCGGTATCGGCGGCATGGCAGAGAGAAAGTCGGTTTCCGTTGACCTTGCTGCTAGCCTTGCGGCCGGCGTTCCGGCATATGCGCCTGCACCTGTTCAAGGTTAACGCCAAAGAGACCTTCGTTACGGCGGTCCCTCCCGTGCCGGTGGATGCTGCGGCTGCGCCGGAGATTGTCCGGGAAATCGTGGCATTCCTAGAGGCACATCCGGGGATTCCACGGCAGCAAGTGCTGGATCAATTGCGGCCGGGTGAAGATCCGGAATCCACCAAGGCAGCGGAGTTGCTGCTACATCTCGGAAACTTGGTGGCCACCGGAGGCGTAATCGAATTTTTTGATGGTGCCTTGGCCTTGCCGCGCAATGTCGCCGTCCGGCCGGCTGGAGCAGCAACCCACCCGGCACGCACGCCCAAAAAAGCGGCCCGGGGCGGGACGGCCAAAAAGCGGCCCGCTGGCAAGAGCGCGGCCAGTTCCGCGGCCCCGGAAGGTCTGGCTTCAGCAGAGGACATCCCAACGACGGAAGACATCCCGGTGGTAGAGAAGATCGCGGAATCCGACAACACGGCGGCCGCGTTAACCAACAGTTCCACACCCGCACCCGCGACCACGTTGGCCAAAGCGGACGCCGAGGAGGCCGTGCCATCGGTAGCAATCGGAGAACAGACGGCCGACGCGTCACCGGAACCGGAGCAAGCGGAGTAAGCGCCATGGCTTTGAAATACGCCATCTTGGGTGATATCCACTCCAACTGGGAAGCGTTAAGTGCCGTTCTGGCCGATGCTGAATCTCAGGGGGTGAGTAACTTCTGTAGCGTAGGCGATATGGTGGGCTACAATGCCGATCCAGAGCTATGTATCGAAAAAGTGCGCGAACTGGCGGGCGACGCTGTGGTGCGCGGTAATCACGATCACTACTGCTCGCGTCAGGAAAATCTCAACGGCTTCCATCCGCTGGCAGCCGACGTCGTGGACTGGACCCGCAAGCGGTTGACAGATGACCAGCGATCTTGGCTGGGCAACCTGCGCTATTCACGCACGGTGGAAACCTTCATGTTGGTGCATGCCACGCTTGATAATCCCGAAATGTGGGGATATGTCTTTGACAAGCTTGAGGCCGAGGCAAGCATGGCCTATCAGATGTGCTCGGTTTGTTTTTTTGGACACACCCACGTGCCACTGGCCTTCGAAAAAGCCGGCATTGTTCGCGGCGGGCTGTATACGAAACTGCGCATTACAGCGGGCCGCAAGTACTACATCAATGTGGGTAGTGTGGGACAACCGCGCGATGGGGATCCCCGGGCGGCCTATGCCATTTATGACATGGTTCAGAACGTGGTGGAATTGCGCCGTGTGCCCTACGATATCCCCGCCACCCAGCGTAAGATTCAAGAAGCCGGTCTGCCTGCGCGTGCCGCATCGCGACTCGAAATCGGCCGATAAGACGGCTGGGGAGAAGAGCATAATGAGCCGTTGGCGTTATCTTGGGGTGATCTGGTTAGCGGCAGGGCTGGGCCTTAGCGCCTCCGCGCAGATCGAGATGAATTGGTCGTTGGCCCACAATCGGACCGTCTTGATGGAGCCGATCAGGGCCATCGTATCCATTGCCAACTACACCGGCCGGACTCTGGACCTGACCTCGAATGGCAATGCCCGGCTCCGGTTTGATATCGAAGACCAGCCGACATCCTTCGTGGCAGAAACCGGGGAGCCCTTGGTCCGGCGAGCAATGATCATCCCTGCGGGAGAAACTCGCGAGGTGGAGGTCAACCTCTTGGATGGCTATCGCATCATCAAGGGGCAATCCTACATGCTGCGGCCGATGCTTGAATTTGACGGGGTGCGCTTTGGAGGAGCACGCTTATCTCTGGAAGTTCAGCCGGGTCTGGAATTGCTTGCGCGTAACTACGGCATGCCGGGAAGCGGTGCGGCCCGCGCAGTCTCGCTGCGGCAGATTCATCGCGAGCGTTCGGATCGCTTATTTTTCCGTATCGATGATCCTGATGCCGGGCGGTGTTACGGCCTTTATGAATTGGGTCGGGTGATTCGATTTTTCACTCCTCAACTCGAGCGGGATCGCGACGACGTGTTCCACGTCTTGCACCAAAGCGCACCTGACCGGTTTGTGCATGCGCGCTTTAGTGACGACGGCACGCCCATGGGTATGGCATTCTTCCTGGCCGAGGCAGGACAAATTCGGCTCGCACGTGACACGGAGGGGCGTATCACGGTGTCGGGCGGAATTCCGTTCGAGCAAGACCCCACGCGGCCGGGCGTGTTAAGCGCACCATCGCTGCCGCCGGCCAACCCCTATTCCGGGCAAATTGGTGAATTGCCCCCCAAAGGCCGGGTGGAGCCTGCACCGGCAGCTCCAGCCAACCGGCGGTCCTCACCGGCCCCACGTCCAGCACCAGCGGAGGATGTCGTCATATGGTAACAGACGCTTATCTATTTATGGGACGGTTGCTCGTGTTGCTGGGTGCCTTGGGCTTGGGTGTAGGGGTAATCATGTGCTGGTTCCCCGCGGCGGCGCGCCGGGGATTTGACGCGTTTCCGCGTTCCCGCTGGCCGGGATGGATTCTGACGGCGGTGGCTGTCTTCTGGGTGGCGTGGGTGATCCAGCATGCCGCCTTGGGACGGTTTGAGGGGCTCAAACCGGTTGTGCCGATAGCAGCATTCGTGCTCTTTGCCGCCGTGGTGTATTTTCTCGACGAACTACTGGCACCACGCGCGCTGGGTGCCGTTCTCCTATTAGTAGCCAATCCAATGCTGATGGGGGTGCGCTGGGCCGAATCGTCTTGGCGCTATGTCCCGGTGGTAATCGCCTACGCCTGGGTGGTGGCGGGGTGCGGCCTGATGCTGCATCCCTGGCTCTTTCGTAAAATCGGATTAAAGTTCTGGAAGACTGATTCCGCGATGCGCCGATTGGGCTGGGTAAAGCTGGCGGGCGGAGCCGTGTTGCTCGCCGCAGGCTTGTGGCATCTGCGCTGAAGGGGGCGGGCATGCCCGAGTCCAAGACATCCCATGCTCCGCGCTTTCTCGTGCTGCGGGGCGGGGCCATCGGCGATTTCATCGTAACGCTTCCAGTATTTCAGGCGTTGCGCCAGCAATGGCCCATGGCGCAGATCGATATTTGGGGCTATCCCCATATCGCTGATCTGGCCGTGGCCGCGGGCTTGGCCGAATCGGTGGTCTCGCTGGAGCGCGCGGAAATGGCCCGCTTTTTTGTGCCTTCTCCGGAATTTACAGATGCCCAGGTGGCGGCGGTCCGGTCGTTTGATCTCATCTTCAATTACCTGCATGATCCTGTGGGACAGGTGCGCAGCAACCTGCTTTTGGCTGGCGCAAAACAGGTGCTGAGCGGGTCACCGATTATCAAGTGGGGACATGCTATCCCATTCTTACTTGAACCCCTGCAGGCGCTGGCCATTTATGAGACGGAGTTGATTCCGGAATTGGACCTCTCCGGAGAGGCGCGGGCCGCGGCTCGAAAGCACTTGCAGATGCTAGGGATTAAAGGGCGACCCGTGGTGGTGCATCCGGGCAGTGGCAGCCCCGCCAAGACGTGGCCCATTGCGCGCTTTATCGACATTGTACGCCGCCTCCAAACCCAGGAGCAGGAGGTGGCAGTGGTGCTCGGTGAGGCCGACACTGAAGCCGCAGCGACGCTGGAGCGTGAGTTGCCGAAGCTGCCCCGGCTGCAAAATATGACACTGGTGGAACTGGCCGCTATGTTGTCAGAATCCGCGCGATTTTTAGGCAACGATTCTGGCATTACGCATCTGGCTGCCGCCGTGGGGGTGCCGGTCGTCGCGCTCTTTGGTCCTTCGGATGCCATGACGTGGGCGCCCCGTGGGCGCGGCGGTATCACCGTGTTAAAGGCGCCCGAGGGGGAGTTGGAACGCCTGGCCGTCGAAACCGTGTGGGCGGCCCTTCAAGTTTGATTTTGTCGCGGATACGGGTGGTTTCCCATGCGAGTAGATTCCAGAACGACGGTATAAAAAATTCATGCAGACCGGGTGAATCCTTACGTATTGGTTTGCGAAGCGGGCTGGGGTGGGGTACAACCGTTCGCCGACAGGAACATGTGAATGAAATCAAACTCTATATATATCACCACACCGATTTACTACGTCAACGATAAGCCCCACATTGGCCACGCCTATACGACGGTGTTGGCGGATGTTCTGGCGCGCACGGAGCGGCTCTTTGGCCGTGATACCTGGTTTTTGACCGGCACCGACGAGCACGGTCAAAAGGTGCAGGAGGCGGCGACCAAGCTGGGGGTCGAGCCGCAGGTGCATGTCGATGAGACCGTTAAGCGCTTTCTCGAAGCCTGGAAGCGACTCGAAATCCTCAACGACGATTTTATCCGTACGACCGAGCCACGACATACGGTTATCGTCCAGGAAATTTTACAGGATCTCTACGATCGTGGAGAAATTTACCGCGACGAATACGACGGCTGGTACTGCGTGCCCGATGAGCGGTTCTTTACTGACAAGGATCTGCAAGATGGTCAGTGTCCGTTGTGCGGCCGCGAAGTCCAGCGGGTGCGCGAAGCCAACTATTTCTTTAAAATGAGCCAATATCAGGATTGGCTGGTTGACTACATTCAGACCCATCCTGAATTCATCCAGCCTGACTTCCGGCGCAACGAAACCCTGGGGTTTTTGCGCAAGCCGCTGCAAGACTTATGCATTTCCCGGCCCAAGTCGCGCTTGGCGTGGGGAATCGAACTGCCGTTCGACAAGGATTATGTCACCTATGTCTGGTTTGACGCACTCGTCAACTACATCAGCGCCGTCGGTTACCGTCGCGACGAGGCTCAGTTTGCTCGCCGCTGGCCGGCAATTCATTTGATTGGTAAGGATATCCTTACCACCCACACGGTGTATTGGCCCTGCATGCTTAAGGCCATTGGAGTGGAAATGCCGCGGACTGTTTTCGCTCATGGCTGGTGGCTGACCGGCAGCGCCAAGATGAGTAAAAGCCTGGGCAATGTAGTCAACCCGATGGATATGATGGAGCGCTACGGAGTGGATCCATTCCGCTACTTCCTTATAGCCGAAATGGCGATGGGGCAAGATGCCACCTTTACCGAAGACGCATTTGTGCGCCGCTATAATGCCGATTTAGCCAACGACTTGGGCAACCTCCTCAACCGCGTGGTTAGCATGATTGGCAAGTATTGCCAGGGCTACCTACCGGCACCTGCCCCTGGTGCATTTCAACAGGGGCCCGCGGCAGACCTCTTTGCTGTGGCAAAAGCGGCCACTGCAGGAATGAAGACGGCATTGGATACTTTTACCCTTAATGCCGGGGTGGCTCAAGTCATCGAGGCCGTCCGTGCCACCAACCGTTTTATCGAAGTTCAGCAGCCATGGGCCCAGGCTCGCGCCCCGGATCTGGCCCCGCTGCACACCACCTTGTATGCCGCTGCGGAGTCCTTGCGCGTGTGCGCCGGGCTACTCATGCCGCTTATGCCTAGCAAAATGACCGAGTTGCGTGCTGCGCTTGGAATGGAGAACCCCATGACTGTGAATCCCAACGATTTGTCCCAACCCGAAGTCCTGAAGCCCGGCGAGAAGGTCGGTGCCCCCGGAGCGTTATTTCCGCGTATCGAAGCCGCACTGCCAGGACCCGCAGCTGCCACACCTCTGGCCGCTGACGCCCCACCAGTGTCGCCAGACAAGAAAACACCACCACCCGGGACCCTCGGCAATCCGGAAGGGGTGATTAGCTACGACGACTTCACCAAGGTGCAGTTGCGCACGGCTAAAATCATGAGTGCGGAGGCCATCGAGGGCGCGCTGAAGCTACTAAAGCTTAACGTGCTAATGGGAGATGAGCGGCGCCAAATCGTCGCTGGCATCGCCTTGTATTACAAGCCCGATGACTTGATTGGCAAGACAGTCGTTGTCGTGTCGAACCTGGTGCCTATCAAGTTGCGCGGCATAGAAAGCCAGGGCATGTTACTGGCGGCCAGTAAAGGTGAACGCCTGCGCCTGATCACC
>JAVEUJ010000015.1:26117-28795 GCA_034005635.1 Kiritimatiellia bacterium
GTTGTCGTGTCGAACCTGGTGCCTATCAAGTTGCGCGGCATAGAAAGCCAGGGCATGTTACTGGCGGCCAGTAAAGGTGAACGCCTGCGCCTGATCACCGTGGATGGCGACTTATCCAGCGGCGCAGTTGTCAAATAGAGCGTGAATCGGGCTGGGCTCGAGCGGATGGCCCGTCAGAAAATAGAAACTCTGCGACACCAGTTGTCGCCAGGGATCGCTGAGCCTGCCCGCGGACTCCCGGTAGTGTTGATGCCGCGTTCCCACCCGGAGCATGATTCGTGAAGACGGCATCGAGCCCGATCTGCCGGGATTGTTTGTCGGGGCCAATCTCGCCGACGGCATCGAAGATGCCGATCCGCTCCCGCCCGAAATCCTCCTGTTTATTGATAATATTTGGGATTTTACCGACGGCGATACCGATGTGTTTCGAGAAGAAGTCCGCGGCACCTATTGCCATGAATTGGGGTGGGGCACTACCTGGGACTGGAAGAGATAGACTTGGAGGACCAGGGGCTCCAGTAATCTTCTAGCCGAGAAAACACAAATCGGCTTTCTGAAATTCCACAGAGTTAATTAACTGTGTGGAGCACTTTATTTGTATCTGACCTACAACTATTTGGCAATCAATTGGATAAAAACATTACCCTCTAGATGTTTAACTAACTATATGGCAAAAAAATCGTTAGAGTTTGTTAATTATCGGCATTCAATTTGCGAGAACCGTTACGCTTGATGGGGGCAGATTCGTACAACGAGATGGCTTCGGGGAGATGCTGGCGGAGTTCCTGAGCGCGCAACCAATCGCGGGGATGGGTGGAGAAAATACTGAGGACTTTACTGGCCTGACTGTCACTGGCGCGAGCGAGGCGATCCCAGAGGCGCGGAGCAACCCGGGGATCATAGCCGGCCTGAGCCATGTACATCATGCCTACGCGATCCGCTTCCAACTCATCCTGACGGGAGTAGCGTGTGACAACCAAGCCGTTATGGGCCAGCATTAATCCGCCAAACAACAACTGCATGTTCTCGTCTTCCTCGACCTTGGCCCAGACCATCGCACCGGTCAGGAACAGGTTGGGGAGCATCTGGCGGGTCATGGCTTCGGTTGAATGCCGGCAGTTGACATGGGCAATTTCATGGGCAATGACCGCCGCCAATTCATCAACGGTCTGGACCAAGCCAGTTTGGGGATTCCAAATGCCCTCGAAGACCATGATATGGCCACCGGGCAGCGCGTAGGCATTCACCAATTCCGGATCGCCCACGAAGGTGGCCTCATACGAGAGGTTGGTGATATGGGCATAGGCCACTATGTTAGAGGTGATCTCGCGCACTAGCGCCACGCGAGCCGGATCCTGATTAATGGGGGCATCTTTTTTATGCAGTTCCCCGACCATCTCGGTGTAGTACTGGCCCCCCATTTGGACCTCTTCTTCCATGCTGTACAAATTTCGGACGCGCTTTCCGGTGACGTAGTCCGTCGTGGTACAGCCGGCACTCAGAGCCAGAAAAATGGCGAGCAGACCGACAACACTCAAGCGTCGAAAGACAATCAGTTTGGCACGTGATTTCAACATGGTGTCAGGCTAATCAAATATCTCGACTGGGAGAAGAATATTGTTCAGGAATCGGTTCGACGCCCGGCAAAGCAGATTGACCGCTTCCGGGCAGGATGGTTTGATTCACATCAGCAGGGCTGTGTGCCCAGCTAGAAAGAATAGTGTGAAACCATCCAAACGCATGAGTGGCCGTTCCCGAGTGCCTGCGCGCCAGCGACTGGGCGTTACGCCCTGGATTATCGGCTGCGTGGCGACTGAAACTCGGCTGAGGGCGTGTGCCCGAAAGGCGCCAGCCCACTGCGATTGGCTGGAAGTACGTCTGGACCTGGTGGGGTTGTGCGGGGGGCAATGGCCCGACTTGTGCGCGGCAGCGCAGACCGCTGGGCGTCCGGTATTGTTGACCATTCGGGCTGCCCGCGAGGGTGGCAAGTGGAAAGGCAAGGAAACAGACCGTCTGGCGCTGATGCTCGCAGGTCTCAGTTCAGTCGCCGCGGTGGACATGGAAATCGACACGGAGATATTGGAGTCGGTGGCCCAGGCGGCCCATGCCTGTGGGGTGCAGGTGGTAGGATCTTTCCATGATTTCAAAAGGACACCGAGCTTGGAAACCTTGCAAACAGTGGAACGCCGGGGGCGTCAGATGGGAGCGGATGTCGTGAAGATCGCGACACAGGTTCGCTCCGTCGCGGATCTAGCCCGGTTGATGGCATTACCGACGCTTGCCCAGGGGCCAATTGCGGTACTGGGCATGGGCACTCGCGGCGCCATCTCCCGAGTGGCGTTGCCCTGCGCCGGGTCCTGCTTGACCTTTGGCGCTCTCGACATGACCACCGCGCCGGGACAGCCCACCTGTCGCGAACTTGCCAAGGAATTAGTCCGCTGGGGCGTCCGCGTCGGCGTTGGTGGATAAGAGAGCGACTAGGGGACGGGGAGGGGATCGCCTCAGAGTTAATTAACTCTGTGGCACGATATATTTTAAATATCCTATTAATCATCATATAATAATGAATATTATTCCGTACAGTTAATTAACTCTGTGGTCATATTCTCATTAAAACAATGTTAAACATGGATCCTGTTTCTTGCGAGGCCGGGTGCAATTCTTCTGGTCGATAAGGG
>JAVEUJ010000129.1:0-6686 GCA_034005635.1 Kiritimatiellia bacterium
GGGCAAGCCCGGGGGATTTTCCCAATCCTTCGCAATCCTGTTAATTGCCACTCCGTTCGCAACGCTCACTCGTTCGCTCCGTCAGCGGAGCGCTATAGAGTTCGCGTTCGCCCTGCGTCCGGCTGGTGCCGGACTTGAGCTCGGCACTCAGCTATTCTGTCTAAAAATGATCTCGGTCGCTTTCCCAATCAGGCGCGCCCAGCGGGCGCACCTACAGGAGAACTGTCTCCCGTCTCCTCTCCCCTTTTCGTGCCCTTTTGGGTATTTCGTAGTTTTCCCTCATCTTCGGCTGGTACTCTGTTCCTCCTCATTTCATTATTACTTCATTTTTCCTTGCCGGGGGGGCGCCCGCGTGATAGCTTTTCATCGTCTTCAGGGCGTGGTGAAATCCCCGACCGGCGGTAACAGCCCGCGAGCCACTAGGCAGACAAGGTGAAACTCCTTGGCCGACAGTATACAGTCTGGATGGAAGAAGACGTTTGCGGATTTTTCCCGCACCCCGCCCGAAGATAGAAAGGTCTTCGGTTTTTTCATGCCGACATCTGAATCTGGCAACGTATTTTGCACGGTGGAGGACGCCATCGACATCCTGCGTCGTGGTGAAATGCTGGTGATCGTCGATGATGAGAACCGGGAAAACGAAGGCGATCTGGTCGCCGCCGGCGAACTCATCACGCCTGAGGCCATCAATTTCATGGCCACCCACGGTCGCGGCCTGATCTGTGTGCCCATGGAAGAACAGCGACTATGCCAACTGGGCCTTGGCCGCATGGTGCCCTTGGATGAACATGACCGCTATCGCACCGCTTTCACCGTTTCAGTCGATGCCCGGGAGGGCATCACCACCGGCATCAGCGCCTTCGACCGTGCTCGCACTATTCAGTTGCTCGCCGATGAATCTACCACTGCCTGTGATTTCATCCGGCCCGGCCATATCTTTCCCCTGCAAGGCGTGCCAGGTGGTGTACTTCGCCGAACTGGCCACACCGAGGCATCGCTGGACCTGGTCCATTTGGCGGGCCTCAAACCTATTGCCGTCATCTGTGAAGTCATGCGCGATGACGGTCAAATGGCCCGGCTTCCCGATCTGACTACATTTGCCCAACACCACGGACTGCGGATATTGACTGTGGCAGAACTCGTCGCCTGGCGTCACCTGCGTGACAAGACCATTCGCCGTGAATCGGTCGTGCAAATGCCCACCGACTATGGCGACTTCATGCTGCATTTGTACCTGGATGAAACAAGCGGTAAGCACCATCTCGCCTTGGTCCATGGCCAGTTAAACACTGATGAGATCCCTTTGGTCCGCATTCATTCCGAATGCCTGACGGGGGATGTATTCGGCTCGCGCCGTTGCGACTGCGGCACCCAACTCCACAGCGCCATGCGCCAAATTGCTGATAATGGCCCTGGAGCCCTGCTCTATATGCGCCAGGAAGGGCGCGGAATCGGCTTGGCCGCCAAGATGCGCGCCTATGCATTGCAGGAAAATGGGCGCGACACCGTCGAGGCCAACCACGACCTGGGTTTTGCCGCTGACTTGCGCGACTATGGTGCCGGGGCCCAAATGCTGCTGGACTTGGGTATTCAGCGCATGCGCCTGTTGACCAATAATCCGCGCAAAGTTGTTGGACTGCAGGGCTACGGCATCGAAATTGTGGAGCGAGTGCCCATCGCCATTCCCCCCACCGAGCACAATGCCCGCTATTTAAAAACCAAAAAAGACAAAATGGGTCATTTGCTTTGACCCTGAAAGGATACCATGAACTGCAAAGAAACCAGCGGACAGCTTAATGCCCAGGGGCTTCGGTTTGGCCTCGTCGTCAGTCGGCATAATGACTTTTTTACCGGACAACTTCTGAAGGGGGCTCTCGACTGCTTGGCCCGCCATGGCGCAGATGAAAAAGACATTCAAATCGTCTGGGTTCCCGGTGCGTATGAACAACCCCTGGTCCTTCAAAAGATTGCCCGCAGCGGTACCTGCGATGCCCTGGTGGCTCTGGGCACGGTTATTCAAGGGGCCACCCCCCATGCGGGCTTGATCAATGCCCAAGTCGCCCGCGCCCTGGTCCAGATCAGTCTCGAGTCCGGTCTTCCAGTAGTAGATGGCATTGTCGCCGCGGACAACCTCGACCAGGCCATTGAGCGCTGCGGCAGCAAGGCCGGCAACCGCGGCTGGTCAGCGGCCCAGACCGCCATCGAAATGGCCGCGCTGATGAAGGCCCTTGGTTAAACAACCGACAATAACGGTTAGAAACGAGATCACGGTGGCTCCACGGACGTTTGACATCCCTGTTGTGCTGCACCATGCTCCCTTTGCTTCGCTTCTAAGCCAGTTAACTTTGCCCTTTTTCCGTTTGCAACAAGGAGACCCCCATGGGACTACGTCGTGATGCCCGCCAATGGGCCCTGCAGTTTCTCTTCCAATCCGAATTCAACCGCGCGGACTCTCTGGACGAAGGCATCCAACTCTTCTGGCGTCACCAGGAAGCGGAGACGCCATCGCCCACCCGGTTGTCACCTCCTCCGGCCCCGGCCGTCAAGGATACTCGCGGTCAAACCAAGGCCCGCCGCTTTACCGAAGAAATTGTGCGCGGGGTCATTGCCCACCATCCGGATATTGACGCGTTGATCGCACGCCACGCCGAAAATTGGGGCGTTGAGCGAATGGGAAATGTGGACCGCAATGCTCTGCGCATTGCCGTCTATGAAATGCTCTATCGGGATGATATTCCTCCGGTGGTGTCCATCAACGAAGCCGTTGAACTGGCCAAGGCTTACAGCTCGACTGAATCCGGTAAATTCGTCAACGGCATTTTGGACCAGATTCGTAAAGAGCTGGATCGCCCTGCCCGCTCTCCCAATCGCCCGCCTGCTCCGGACGCTGCCGAATGAACTGGGTCCAAGGTCTCCGCAAAACTCGGGAACGCTTTGCCGATGCCTTGCGCAACGTCCTGGCCGCCCCCGAGCCCGATGACACCACTGTGGAGGAGCTGGCCGACCTGCTAATCACCGCCGATGTCCCCATTCGCGTGGTGCAGACCATCTCCCGCGAACTGGAACAAGCCATCTCCCGCCGCGAATCGATTCGGGAAACTTGTCGCCGAGTTCTCCTGCAGGCTATGGGGCCAGCTCCTGTTTTGGATTGGTCCGCCCTCCCCAACCCCACGGTCATTCTGCTGGTGGGAATCAATGGTTCCGGCAAAACAACCACGGCGGCCAAGCTCGCTTATCAGGCCCAGCACGCCGGACGCAAACCACTGCTGGGCGCTGCCGACACCTATCGCGCCGCCGGGTCCAGCCAACTCAAAATCTGGGCCGACCGCATCGGATGCGAGTCGGTGATTGGCGCGACCGGCGGCGATGCCGCCGCCGTCGCCTATGATGCCATCGATGCCGCCCTCTCCCGCCACTGTGATGTCGTCCTCATTGATACTGCCGGGCGCATGCATACCCGTGAACCGTTGATGCGCGAACTCCAGAAATTGCGCCTGACCATCGCTAAGCGCCTGCCAGGCGCGCCACATCATACCTGGGTTGTGCTGGATGCCATGCTTGGCCAAAACGCAGTGATTCAAGCGCGTCAATTCAACGAAATGACCCCTCTCACAGGAGTGATTGCCACCAAGCTGGACGGTAGTTCCAAGGGGGGATTTCTTTTTGCCGTCCGCCAAGAGCTGGATCTTCCGATCTGGTATGCCGGTTTGGGCGAAGGCGAAAATGATCTAGCCCCCTTCGACCCCGCCGCCTATGTGGACGCTCTGCTAACCCCGGAGAATGGCTCATGAAAAAGATTTCTTCATCCGATCTAACATGGATGGAGCAAGCCGTAGACTTGGCCCGTCGCGGGGAAGGGTTGACGCGCCCCAATCCGCCGGTCGGCGCTGTGCTCGTAAAAAATGGTCGCCGCATTGGTTATGGTTGGCACCGACGGGCTGGAGGCCCCCATGCCGAAATCTATGCCCTGCGGCAAGCGGGAGATAAGGCCCGAGGCGCCACGTTGTATGTATCGTTGGAGCCCTGTTCAACCGAGGGGCGCACCCCGCCGTGCATCGATGCCATTGTTCAGGCGGGTATTCAACGGGTGGTGGTCGCCGCCATCGATCCCAATCCGCTCCATGCCGGTCGCGGGATCCGATTGCTGCGCCGGCATGGCATCCAGGTTGCAGTCGGCGCCTGTGCCCCAGAAGCCGCCGCCCTAATCGCCCCATTCGCCTGCTATGTCCAGCATAACCGCCCGTTTTTCACCCTCAAACTCGGACTATCCCTGGATGGCCGGATTGCCGATTACACCCATTCGTCGCGCTGGATCACTGGCCCGCAGGCACGCCAGGCAGTCCAAGCCATGCGCCGCACGGCGGATGCCATCCTGGTCGGCGCCGGAACCGTCCGGCATGATAATCCCTCCCTCTGGCCCCGGCCCGACCGCCAGCGCCTGCCGTGGCGGATCATTGCCGTTCGCAGCGGACCCTTGCCCCTCTCCGCCCAGGTGTTCAACGACAGCCACGCCGCGCGCACCATTATTGCCGCCCCCAAGGGCTGGCAGCCAGCCCTGGCTACTCAACTGCGCCAAAGAGGTGTCTTGGTCTGGGAGCTGCCAAAGACTCGGTTTCTCCCCGCTTTGGCCCGAGAACTCGGACGGCTGGGAGTCTTGCACGTCCTCTGCGAGGGCGGCGGAATTTTGGCAGGAGAACTGATTCAGGCCGGCTTTGCCGACGAATTAAGCGTGTTCCTGTCGCCGATGCTGATCGGCGGCCCGGTCGGGGCCACGGGCCACCGCCAATGGAGGCTGAAGCAAGCCCCGCGTTTTGAAATCAAACAATTCCAAGTGGTGGGCAAGGATCTGCTATTGCGTATGACGCCCACCCCCCGGGAGGATTGAGCATGTTCACGGGCCTGGTCCAACACGTCGGACAACTGGAGAAAGTTGCCTTTCAAGGTGAAGCGGGACGCCTGACGCTATCGGCCGACTTCCCGTCGCCGCTGGAGATAGGTGAAAGCATCGCAGTCAACGGCACTTGTCTCACCCTGGTGGGCACCCAATCGGGACAGTTGGTTTTCGATGTGTTGCAGGAAACATTTGATAAAACTTCGTTGCGCGACAAAACATCAGGGTCTCCGCTCAATCTTGAACGCGCCTTACGGATGGGCGATGCCGTGGGCGGTCATTGGGTCAGTGGCCATGTGGATGGAACGGGGACGCTGCTGCGCATTGGCGACATTGGGCGGGATAAACTACTAGTGGTTTCAGCCAAAGATTTGATCGCCGACATTGTATCCAAAGGCTCAATCGCCATTGATGGTGTCAGCCTCACGGTCGTGGATGTTGACACTCGTGGCGGTACGTTCTCCGTCCACATTATTCCCCACACCTGGAATCAAACCGCGCTGTCGTCACTGAAGCCCGGCGCACACGTAAATCTCGAAACGGACATGATTGGCAAATATGTTCGCGCGGCTTTGGAGCGGCAAACACCCCCCTCAACTGCTACGTTGGAAAAGCTGCGCAACGCGGGCTACGACGTGTAACGGGAGACCATGACCTGCACCGCACCCCAACGCAGGACAAAGCCCCGCGCTTCTCAAACAACCATCCGCCGGATCAGCCGGATCGATCAGATTTTTATTCACCCGCCGCTCCTCTGTAGCTGCGCTCGTTGAGCGCGGCCTCCCGATTCAACGCGCCCAACAGGCGCATCTACAATCAATCTCCCCAACAAGATCCTCATCTCGGGCAGGACGGAGCCTGCCCCTCCAGAATCCATTCGTGCCTTTCGCACTTTTCCTAGCCCCCCCTCTCTGCGCCTCTCTGTGGTGTAAAACGGCTGTTCCCAATACATCTATGACTGTTTCAAAACTGCCCCGTCTCAATCTGCAAAGGCATACCGCACGATGCAACGCAACGCGCTGAATCCATCTTTCCAACCAATTTTTTTACCTTCGTCATAATCGCGCCCGTAGTAGGAAATGGGCACTTCGTAGATTTTAAGTTTGCGGCGGGCAATCTTGGCGGTAACTTCCACCTCGAAACCGAATCGGTTTTCTTTGAGGGGGATGCTTTGGATCACGTCACGCTTGAAGACTTTGTAGCACACCTCCATATCCGTCAGGTTCAGGTTGGTGGTCATATTGGAGAGGGTGGTCAGAAATTTATTTCCCAAATAATGCCAAAAGAAAACCACGCGATGCGCCCCCCCGCCTAAGAATCGCGACCCATACACCACGTCGGCATGGCCCTCCAGAATAGGAGCGAGCAGACGTGGATATTCCTTGGGGTCGTATTCCAAGTCGGCATCTTGGATCAACACGATGTCGCCAGTAGCCGCCCCAAAGCCCCGGCGCAATGCGGCCCCCTTGCCCTGGTTCACCTCCTGCAACAGAACTTTCACGTTTGGAAAGGTTGCCGCCAGTTGGTGCAGCACCTCGCGCGTACCATCACACGAGCAGTCATCCACCAAAATGATTTCCTTGTCCAAACCGACGTCCACCGCGCGGACCATATCCACAATCTGGGCGATGGTTGCGGCTTCGTTGTAGACGGGAATCACAATGGATAATTTAGTCATGGCTGCTCCTTAGGCATTGTCAACTGTACCGACCTGATTAGAAAGTAGTCAACGGTCACATCCGACACAAGGAAAACTCCCCAGTGAACAACATGCTCGAGATGAAACGGCTGCCCC
>JAVEUJ010000130.1:0-6588 GCA_034005635.1 Kiritimatiellia bacterium
CCGCAAGTCATGAAGCGGGGAGGGGGAGATGGGGGGGAGAGTTCTGGGGGCAGGGGGATTCAATATTCAATATCCAATGTCCAATATCCAATTTTCAAGGGGGGGGAAGGGAACAGGGGACGGGGGGGGCGGGGACAGGGGACGAGGGACGAGGTCCGAGGTCGGTGGTCGGGGGGGAGGGGGGAAGACCAGAGGTCAGTGGAGTGGGGGAACGGGGACAGTGGAGGAAGGGGAAGGGGGGACAATATCCAATATCCAATATTAAGTGTCCAATATTCAATGCCCACGATCCCATGATCTTTCGAGCAACAACCAACGACCAACAATCAACGTCCAGCGACTGTTGCGTTGTTGGGATCCTTGCGGCGGAGGAGGCGGGGAAGCCAGGCGAGGAGTGCGAAGAGCACGGCGCCACCAAAGAGCAGCAGCAGAATCCGGATATCCAGTTTGCCGGTGGCGAGTTGGCCGGCGGCGTGGGTGGTCCAGAGCAGAGCGAGGGTATTAGGAATAACGCCAAGGGTGGAGGCGGCCAGAAAGGTCCAAAAAGAAATGGTGGTGAGTCCATAGGTATAATTCAGCATGGCGAAAGGATTGATGGGCAAGAGTCGCGTGAACATGACGAGTTTCCAACCCTCGCGCTCTAGGTGGGTGGTGAGCTTGCCGTAGAGCTGGGTGGTGCCAATGCGGCGCTGGATCCAGTCGTGAAACAGATAGCGGGCAAGGAGAAACGAACAGCCCATGCCGAGTGCCAGGCCGGCGAGGCAGATGGGGAGGCCTAGCCAGGGGCCGAACAACAGGGCGACCAAAATGCCGACGAGAGTCGTCGGCAGGAACAGGACCGTCACGGCGGCATAGAGCAGAATACATACCAGTGGCGCCCAAGGGCCCGAGGCGAGCACGGCGGCGCGGATGTCGTCCCAGCCGATATGCTGGATGAACGGGGTGAGTTCCCGGCGGAAGCCGTAGGCGAGGGCGGCGGCGACCAGCAGCGCAATGGCGGTCCAGTTGCGCTTGCGTTGATAGAAGGGACGACTCACGGGGCGGGGGCGGGGCGAACCACGGCGGTGGCGTTGCCTGGGGCCGCAAAGAGCGATTCCGCCGCGGCGCGGACTGCTTCGGCGTCGAGGTGCTTCAAGCGGTTGGCGGTCTCAAGCGAGTGGCGGTAGCCTAGGCCGAGCAGTTCATCGAGGGCGCATTGCTGGGCCAGGGCTCCATTGTTCTGACGCGAGCGGGCGAGATCGGCAAGCAGTTGCTCGATGGCACGGGCCATCTCGTCGGCGCGGGGGCCAGTGGTGCGCAGGCGATCAGCCTGAAGGTCGATTTGGGTTTCAACTTCATCGAGGCCTTCTTCGGTCGTGCCGGCATAGATTTGGAAGAGTCCGCCGACGGGGCCGATGAAGTGGGTGGCACCAGTGTAGTAGGCCAGCCCGCGCTTGTCGCGAACCTCGATGAACAGATCAGAGGAGAGGCCGCTGAGAGCATCCATCAGGACCGAGAGGGCGTCTTCGCGGGGATCGCCGACCGCGATTCCTGGCCAGGCGCGGACGAAAACCGTTTGCTTGAAGGGCAGAGATTTTTCCGTCCGCAGTGGTTCCGCTGGGGGTGGGGGCAGGGCGGGCCAGTCGGGTTTGGCCCGAGTGGGGAGCGCAGCAAAGTCTTTGGTCACCAGGGCTTGAACGTCAGTGGCCTGAACGTCGCCAAATACCGCCAGCACCAGATTGGAGGTGCTGAGCAGCTTTTGGTGGTGGGCCAGGAGTGCCGGACGGTCCAGCGCGGCGACGGTTTCCGGGGTACCCGAGACAGAAAAACGGTAGGGATGGCCGGGGAAGAAGGCGTCGCGGACCATTTGCTGGGCATAGGTCATGGGGCGTTCCAGTTCACGGCGGATGGCCGCCAGTTGGAGGTCGCGCTGCTTCTCCACCTCCTCGGGCGGGAACTGCGAGTCCAGCAGGCACTCAGCGATGGTTTCGAGCATCAGGGGCAGGTCTTCGGACAAGCCTGAGGCGGTGAGGCCATAGCTATTGCGGCCGGAAACCGAGGAGAGGTTAATGGCGCGGGTTTCCAAGCGTTCGGCCAGTTCGGCGGCGGACTGGTGGGAGGTGCCGCGCGTGAGCAGTTCGGCCGCGAGCTGGGAAATGCCGGCTTGGCCTTCGGGTTCGACGAGCAGACCCCCGCCAAGAACGGCGGCAACATGGACCATGGGCAGACGGGAGTCTTCGCGGACAATCAGGCGCAGCCCGCCGGGGGCCTCATGGAGTTGGATGTCGAGGGCGGCCGCATCGCGCCGTTCCGGGGGTGGGGTGGCTTCGCCGGCGGGGGCCAGCACAATCCATGAGCCGTTTTCGGGGCGGAGGTACTGACGGGCGACGCGCGTGAGATCTTCGGGAGTGAGACGGCGCACTTGTTCGAGGTAGGTTTCGACGTGGCGGGGATTGCCGGCATAGAATTCGCCAGAGGCCATGGAGGCGGCTTGGCCGTTCATCGAGGCGAGACTTTGAATGGCATTGACGATGACTTCGCGCCGCGCCTGTTCAATGCGGGCGGCAGCGAAGGGCTCGGTTTGCCAGCGGGCGACTTCCTCGCGGATGGCGGCGATAACGGGCAATTCTTGGGCGGGATCCAGTTCGGCGGTGATGCCGAAGAGTCCGGGGTCTTGGGGGGTATAGTTCCAGGCGTCGATGTCATGGACCAGGCGAGCTTCTTCGCGCAGACGGCGAACCAGGGGCGAGGAGCGGCCGGAGCCGACGGCGGAAGCTAGCACGTCGAGGGCGGGGGTATCGGAATCTGACAAATTTGTGCTGTGGAAAACCCAGGCGAGACGGGTGATTTCATAGGGGCCGGTTTGGCGTAGAATGCGCTCGGCGAGTTGGGGAGGCTCGCGGGGAATGACGACGGGGGTGCGGGAGGTGCGGGGGATGATGCCGACGCGTTCCCGGATGGCGGCGGCCATCTCTTGGACGGGCAAGTCGCCGGCCACCGACAGGATCATGTTGTCGGGTGAGTAATGGCGGCGGTGATATTCCACAAGGTGGTTGCGGGTCATGGTGACGAGGATGTCGCGCCAGCCGATGACGGGGATGCGATAGGGATGTTCACGGAAGGCGGTTTCCCAGATTAGGCGCAGCATGACGCGGCCGGGGTCGTCTTCGCACATGTCTACTTCGCGCAGGATCACCTCGCGTTCGCGCGCCCATTCGTCCTGCGGGAAGGCGGGGTGGAAGACGGCGTCAGTCAGGACATCCAGGCCGACCAGCCAGCGATCGGCGGGGAGGGTGGTGTGAAACACCGTGCGGTCGTTGGAGGTATAGGCATTGATGTCGCCACCGGCGTCGGCAATTTCGGTGGAGACCTGGCCGGGGCCACGAGTAGGGGTGCCTTTGAACACCATGTGCTCCAGATAGTGAGACAGGCCGCCGCCGAGATTGTCGTCTTCATGGATGGAGCCAGCGCCTACCCAAAACTGGATGGCCACCAGCGGTGCCCCGCGGTCTTCTTTGAGTAGGACGGTCATTCCGTTGTCCAACACAAAGCGCTCCACGCCGTTGTTAGCGGTTTTCAAGACATCCACGGGATCCTGGGACATAGCCAACTCCTGGGTAAACAACACAGCCACACTTGCAGCCGCCACTTGGATAAATCGTTTCATAACCCGAAAAGGTAACACAATTCGCTCGAAAGGAAAGTGTCGTCGAACGGAGGGACTAGTGGGGGGACGGGGGGACGGAGCGAGGGGGGCATGTTCATCCACCGGGCTTGCCCCGGTGTGCGTAAGGTTGCGCAGCTATACACGCTGCGACACCAACCAAACCATCCCCGGGGCAAGCCCGGGGGATTTCAAGCCGGGATAGCCGACTATTTCAGGTTAGGCATCCGGTTCGGTGTGGGGTGGAATAAGGAGGATGTGGCGCGCGGTCTTGTGGAGGACCCCTTTGCTAGTGGAGCCAACAAGCCATTCGTGAAGCCGTCCGTGGGCGCGGGTGCCCATGAGGATGAGGTCGGCCTCGATCTTGTCAGCTTCGCGCAGGATGGTTTCAGCGGTGGGGCCTTGCACAATCAGGGCGGTGACATCGATGCCATCGCTGCGCAGTGCTTCGGCGGCTTCTTCGAGTTGGACACGCTGGACACGTAATTGGTGGGCAATGGCGTCACGCACCGTATCCGGGCCAGTCTCGTACCCGACAAAGTCCGGATTGGGCGCGGCGACATACAGGAGCCACAGGTTGGCCTTCGTCGCACGAGCCCAAGTGTGGGCCGCCTGAAGAACATCAGGATTGGTGGTGGATAGATCCAAAGCAGCTAAAATTTTCATAGTGCGACCTCCTCTAAGGAATGTTGTTGCCTTACATCTGCAGTGTAGCGCGAGTCTTGAGCGTCGGCAAGCTTGCCTTTGGCGGGAGCCGAGGGGGCGCATCCCCATTTCGTTGACCGAATGGAGCTCACGGGTTTATCTGTTCAGCCTGAAGGCTGTACTACAAACATCGCCCCGTTTGTAGTCCACGCTTTAGAGTGCGGCTGTCCGTTGTTTCAACGAGTAGACGATGGAAGTCAATGAAACGGGGATGCGCCCGGCTGTCTGGGATAGAGGTCAGAGGTTAGAGGGGAAATATACATATTGCAATATATATAGTATAGATGTTGCAATAACTATAGTAAGGAATGATTCAAAGGAATCAAAACAGTGTTGGGGGGTGGTGATGTGGGCTTGAGTTGGACTTGATTCCTCCACAGGGCGAGCCCGTGGGGGGCAAGAGGACAACCGCGGTTGGGGTTGGCAAGATGTTTGCAGGCGTAAGCCATGTGGAGTAAATTCGTCGCATGAAATCACTGAATATGTGGCGGACTGGGTTAATGATCATCTTGGGTTTGGCCCTGACGGCACCTATTTGGGCGGACAAGGTAAAAGGAGCGGACACTATGCAAGGTATTCATGAGTTTACCCTGAAGGATATCGATGGCCAGGATGTCGCCTTAGCGGACTATCAAGGGCAGGTGCTGCTGGTGGTGAACGTGGCGAGCAAGTGTGGATTCACCCGCCAGTATGCCGGGCTGGAAAAGCTCTATCAGAAATACAAAAACCAAGGCTTCACCGTACTGGGGTTTCCCGCCAACAATTTCATGGGACAGGAGCCGGGGACGGAAGCTGAAATCAAAACCTTCTGTAGCTTGAACTACGGCGTGAGCTTTCCCATGTTTTCCAAAATATCGGTGAAGGGCAAAACTATCCATCCCCTCTATGCCTACCTGACTTCCAAAGCGCAGCATCCCGAATATGGCGGGGCGATCACGTGGAATTTCAACAAGTTTCTGATTGGCAAGGATGGTCAGGTGATCGGGCGCTTTGGCAGTCGCACGGAACCGGAAGACCCAGAACTGGCCGCGGCAATCGAGAAGGCGTTGGAGTAGCACAGCGCCCTGCGGGGAGGCATCCGAGCTGAGTGCCCGCGGGCGAGTTGTAGCCGCCAGTTCGCTTGACGGGACCGGGAGGCGTGATAGGATGCCGATCGAAAACTGAATAGTGGTCGCTAGGGGTGTCCTCAAGTAAGAGGGCTGAGAGTTCCCGTTGGGCGGGATAACCCTTGGAACCTGTTGGATCATTCCAACGTAGGGATAGCGGATGTGGTGAACAAAGCCGTGGTTTCTTCGATGGAACTGCGGCTTTTGCCGTAGATTGCGCAGGCGTCCGGTGGCCAGAGAATAAGGAACCGGAACGATGTCGACTAGCGGACCAACAACGAGCCATGAGCGTAATCTGGGGGAATGGGATTTTTTCCTGCTGTGGGCAGGGGCGGCCATCTCGCTGTCTGAAATTTGGGCGGGGGGACTGCTGGTTTCGTTTGGGTTGGTGGCGGGATTGGGGATTATCCTGCTTGGGCATGTAGTCGGCAATACGCCGATGGCGCTGGGAGGCCTGATTGGCAGTCGCCATGGTGTGCCGGCGATTATCAGCACCCGCGGAGCGCTGGGTAATCGGGGCTCGGTCCTGCCGGCTGTGCTGAACGTGGTGCAATTGGCAGGATGGACGGCTGTCATGCTGTGGATCGGGGGGCAAACCGCCGCCGGGTTGGCGGGGGGCGAGGAATCGGCCCGGTGGTGGATTGCGGGATTGGGGGTGCTGACCACGTTCTGGGCGCTGGCGGGAAATCGGGCGTGGCGGATGCTTCAGAAAATCGGCGTGGCCCTGCTGCTGCTGCTCTCGGTGGCGATGACCGTCCTGGCCCTGATGACCTACGGTTGGCGCGAGTTGCTGGCGGTGGAGGCTGCACCGACGATGCCCGTCATGCTGGGGCTGGACTTGGCGATTGCCATGCCCATTTCCTGGGTGCCGCTGGTGTCGGACTATACCCGCCATGCGGCCGTGCCCGGACGGGGCATTCGCGGGACATGGTGGGGCTATTTCATCGTGGGCTCGTGGATGTATGCCGTGGGGTTGGTGGCGGCGCTGGCAACAGGGTCGGGCGCGCCAGAAAC
The DNA here is from genome assembly GCA_034005635.1 of Kiritimatiellia bacterium. Taxonomy (GTDB): domain Bacteria; phylum Verrucomicrobiota; class Kiritimatiellia; order CAIQIC01; family Lenti-01; genus JAAZFE01. The sequence goes on from JAVEUJ010000130.1 coordinate 6,469, forward strand.
GATGCTGCTGCACTTGATGGGCGGGCAGGGGTGGCTGGTGCCGGCCGTGGCGGTGGTGTTGCTCTCCACTCTGACAACGACTTTTCTCGACATCTATTCCAATGCGGTGTCGGCCCAGAG